>DPRT01000122.1:0-1135 GCA_003538615.1 Holophagaceae bacterium
CCCACCCCCTTCGCGCTCTTCCAGGCCTCCCTCGCCACCTGTGCGGGCATCTATGTGCTGAACTTCTGCCGCCAGCGGGAGCTTCCGACCGAGGGGATCCGACTCGTCCAGCGGACCGTGCCCGATCCGGCCACGAACATGGTGGGCCGCGTGGAGCTTGAGATCCTGGTGCCGCCCACCTTCCCCGAGAAGTACCACGACGCCCTCATCCGCACCGCGAGCCAGTGCACCGTGAAGAAGCACATGGAGCACCCGCCGGCCTTCGAGGTGAGGACGGTGGTGGTGGGCTGAGGGCGGGACCGCGGGTCCGGAGACCCCCGGCACGCACCCCGTTGAATCCCGGCCCTAGTGGTGCGCCGGAGCCGGCGCCGCCGCCCCCAGGGGCTTGAAGAACTGCACCTTGCCGCTGGCCAGGTGGTAGAGGGCGGGCACGATCCAGACCTTTTCCGCGGCGGTGAGATTCCGCAGCAGGCTCGAGCGGTCAAGCAGCACCTGGGCCTGGCGGCGGGCGTTGACCTCCTCTAGGCGCGCCGTGTGGGCCTTGGCGTCCTCGTTGGGGTCCTGGGGCGTGCTCTCCAGCAGGCCCGCCATGCCGGCCTGGAGGGCCCAGAGGTTGAAGGGCAGGGGCTTGCCGTTGGCCTCGCGCACGGCCTTCACGGCCCCGCAGCTGGTGTGGCCCATGACGACGATGACCTTGGAGCCCAGGTGCTCGGCGGCGTATTCCACGGAGGCGATGCCCTGGAGGTCCGGCGTGTTCCCGGCCTCGCGGATGGTGAAGAGGCGCCCCGCCTCCTGGTCGAAGATCAGACTGTCCGGCACCCGGCTGTCCGAGCAGGTGAGGATCACGGCGAAGGGGGCCTGACCCTTCGCGAGGGCCGCCCGCATGGCGGCGTCGCGGCCAGTATCGAGGGTGCGGACGCGCTTGCCGGCCACGAAGCGGCCATTGCCGGAGGCCAGCTCCGCCAGGGCGGCGCTGGGGCTGTCCGGGGTGTCCGCCGGGGCGGGCGCCGCATGCGCCTGGGCCTTGGGGGCGGGCTTGGGGGTGGGCTTGGCCGGGACGGGCTCATCCGCCGCGAGGGGCAGGGCGGCGAGAAGCAGGAACAGGGGCAGGGCGCGCATGGGCTCTCCGGGAACC
>DPRT01000122.1:1187-10803 GCA_003538615.1 Holophagaceae bacterium
GGTTCTGCCGTAGGCTTCAGGGAAGGCGGAATCATGAAGCTGGTGCTGGTGGCCATCCACGTCGAACCCTCGCCCCGGGCCGTGCCCCTGGGCCCGGCCATGCTCGCCTCCGCCCTCAAGGGCAAGCTGGGCGGGGNNGCCGAGAAACCAGGCCTGATCGTCTTCGCGGGCGGGGCGGAGGCCACGGCGGATGCGGAGGGCGTATTGGCGGATCCAGCTGTGGATTTCGTGCTGCCGGGGGAAGGGGAGGAGCTGATTGTGGAAGCGATGAGGCGCCTCCTCCAGGGCGCCACGCCGGCATCCATCGCCGCCTGGGCCAGACCAGCCCCGGTGAAGGATCTGGCGGACCTGTCCTCGCCCTTCCTGGATGGCACCCTGCGGCCGGAGGACTATGGCGGCGCGCTGTGGGAGCTCTCCCGGGGCTGCCCCTTCACTTGCGATTTCTGTTTCGAGGCCCGGGGCACGGCGGGCATCCGGCGCATCCCCCAGGCGCGGGTGGAGGCGGAGCTGGAGCTCTTCCAGGCCCGGGGCATCCGGGAGATCTTCGTCCTGGACCCCACGTTCAACTACCACAAGGCCCAGGCGAAACGCGTCCTGCGCCTCATGGCGGAGAAGGCTCCCGGCATCCACTTCTTTTTCGAGGTCCGCAGCGAGTTCATCGACGAGGAGATGGCGGGGCTCTTCGCAGCCCTCCGCTGCACCCTGCAGATCGGCCTCCAGAGCGCCCACGACGACGTGCTCCGCCACATCAGCCGGACCTTCGACCCCGGCGATTTCGAAGCGAAGATCCTCCTGCTCCACCAGGCGGGCGTGCCCTATGGGTTCGACCTCATCTACGGGCTGCCGGGGGACAGCCTGGACGGATTCCGGGAAAGCGTGGATTTCGCCATGAGCCTCGTGCCCAACCACCTGGATGTCTTCCGGCTCTCGGTGCTTCCGGGCACGCGCCTCGCCGAGACCGCGGCGGGCCTCGGGCTGGCGCACGAAGCGCAGAACCCCTACCAGGTCATCGCATCGCCCACCTTCGGCGCCCAGGACATGGAACAGGCCGCCCGGATCGCCCAGGCCTGCGATGTCCTCTACAACCGGGGCCGGGCCGTGCCCTGGTTCGGCATGCTCACGGAGGCCCTGGAGGCGCCGCCATCGGCGGTCTTCGAAGCCTTCGCCACCTGGCTGGAGGGCCATCCCGGAGAGGACGCCATCGACAACCAGCGGACCTTCTTCCAGTCCCTGTTCGAGGCCCGGGATGCCAGGCTGGAGGGCGCGCTGGCGGCCGATGTCATCGCCTGCTTCGGCCATTCAGCGGCGCTGATGGACGACCCAGGGGAGGCTGCGGCCCGGCGGGTGGCCTTCCGCCACGATCCCCGGGCGCTCATGGCCCAGCTGGAGGCCGGCGCCACCACGCTGGAGGAGCTGATCTTCAGCGTCCCCCCAGGGCCCTGCGAGGCCGAATTCAACCTGGAAGACGGCGAGCTGGCCGTCCGGGTGCTGTGAACCGCAGCACCTCGTAGCGGAGGGCCTCGATGGGNNTCCTGCTTGGCAGCCTTCAAGGCGGGCCACAGCCCGAACACCAGACCCACGGTGGTGCTGACGCCGAAGCCCAGGACGATGCTCCAGAGGGGGGCGGCGGCGGGGAACTCGAAGACCAGGCGTACCAGCATGGCGATGCCCAGGCCCACGGCGATGCCGATGGCGCCGCCCACGCCCGTGAGGCTGATGGCCTCCACCAGGAACTGCATGGCGATGTCCCGGCGGGTGGCGCCCAGGGCCTTGCGCACGCCGATCTCCCGGGTGCGCTCGGTCACCGACACGAGCATGATGTTCANNTCGGTGACGCTCACCAGCATGATGTTCATGACGCCCACACCGCCCACCAGCAGGGCGATGGCGGCGATGAGGATCATGGCGCCGGCGATGCCGCCGGTGATCTGCTGGAAGGTCTTGAGCTGGGCCTCGCTGGTGAAGATGGCGAAGTCGTTGGGCTGGTTGGCCCGCAGGCCCCGCCGCGCCCGGAGGATGGCCACTTCCTGGTCCATCATCTCGTTCATGCGCTTGGGATCCTTCGGCACCGTGGCGATGTGGATGGTGTCCCCGCCGCCGTTCTTGATCTGGGGGAACATGTCGTCGAAGGTGCTGATGGGGATGATCAGGATGTTGTCGGCGTCGCCGCCCAGGAAGCTGCCCTTCTTCTCCAGGAGACCCACCACGTGGAAGGCGGTGCCGTTCACGAGCACGGCGCGGCCGATGGGATCCTTGCGCCCGAACAGCGCGGTGGCCGTCTCGGGGCCGAGGATGCAGGCGCGGGAGGCATGGGCCACATCGGCTTCCACCAGGAAGCGGCCGTCCTGGATGTAGCTGTTGTTCGCGGGGGCATAGTCGGGATTGGTACCCACGAAGGTGGGGCCGTTGGCTTCGGTGCCCTCGGGCGTCTTGACGGTGAGGGCGGCGCCCGCCGGGCCGAAGAGGTAGCGCTCCTGGGAGACGGCGGCCGCCAGCGTGGCGGTGCGCTTGAGGGCCTCGGCGTCCTCGATGGTGAGGTCGCGGCGGCGCTTCTGGTCCTCGGGCAGGGGGCCGCCCCCGCCGAAGCGCTGCTCGTACTTCTGGAACTGCACCAGGGTGGTTCCGAAGGCGCTGAAGCTGTCGGTGACGGCGCCATTGAAGCCCGATACGAAGCTCACCATGGCGATGACCGTCGCCACGCCGGCCACGATGCCCAGCAGCGTGAGGAAGCTCCTCAGCTTCTGCGCCACCATGGCGCGGAAGGCGAACTTCACGTTCTCGGTGCCGATGCCCCTGAATCCCGCCTTCCGCGTGGCCATGGCTACTCCGACCGGATGGCGTCGATGACGACGAGGTTGGAGGCCCGGTAGGCGGGCAGGAAGCCCGCAGCCAGGCCCACGAGGGTGCTGAGGAGAATGCCCGTGAGGACGATGCCCGGGGTGATCTGGGCCGGGAAGCCCGCGAGGGCCCGCACGGTGAAGGCGCCGGCCGATCCCACCAGCACGCCGGCCACGCCGCCCGCTGCGGAGAGCAGAGCCGCTTCCAGAAGGAACTGCCGCCGGATGTCGCGCTTGCGGGCGCCCAGGGCCATGCGGACGCCGATCTCCTGGGTGCGCTCCACGACACTCACCAGCATGATGTTCATGATGACGATGCCGCCCACGCCCAGGCTCACGCTGGAGATGAGCATGAGCAGCAGGAAGGCCGCGCTGCTGATGGTCCGCCAGAGCTGCTGGAGGCTCTCCTGGGTGAGGAGGCCGAAGGGATCGGGGCTGCGGAAACCCGTGTGGCGCATGGCCCGGAACAGGGCGCGGACTTCGTCCATGGAGGCGTCCAGCCCCTCCACGCCGCCCCGGGCCTTGATGTGCAGCTCCAGGCTCTCGTTGGCGGCCATGAAGTTCTTCCGGTAGACCTGGAGCGGGATGTAGATGCGCCCGTCCTGGTTGAAGCCGATGCTGCGCCCCTGCTTGGGCATGACCCCGATGATGCGGAAGGGCAGGCCGCGGATGAGGAGGATGCGCCCCACGGGATCGAGGTGCGGGAACAGCTCGTCCTTGGTGTTGGCGCCGATGACGGCCACGGCCAGGGAGGCTTCGTTCTCGCTCTCGCTGAAGTAGCGGCCGGATTCCATCTCCAGGCTGAAGAGGTCGCCGAAGTTGCCGGTGGCGCCGATGACGACCACATCCGGCAGCCGCTTGTCGCCGTAGTTGACGGCCATGGCCCGGCCGGAGGCGGCGGAGACCTGGCTGGCCTCCTTGAGCAGGCCGCTGGAGAACCGCTCGTACTCGCTCCAGGTGATGGGCGGGCGCTTGATGGCGTCGAGGAATTCCTTGCGGCTCCGGATGATGCCGAACTTCTGGACGATGAAGACGTCCGGCGCCAGGACGATGATCTTCTCCTTCACGTAGGTGTTCAGGCCGGAGATCACGCCCACCACGGCCACGATGGTGGCCACGCCGATGATGACGCCCAGCAGCGTGAGGAAGCTGCGCAGGGTGTGCGCCCGGATCGCCCTCAGGGAGGCGCGGAGGAGTTCGGTGGGGTTCATGGGGGGTCCGGTCAGACCGATGGGCGGGCTTTGCCCGACCAGAAGGTGGGGGTCCGGGGGGACATCGTGAGCGAATCGAACAGGCGGTCCCCCCGGATCATGGTTAGCTCTTGGCCTCGTCCTTGTCCTTCTTCTTGGCCTTCTCCACCCGCACGGCCTCGCCGCCCTTGAGGTCGCGCAGCGCCCGGTTGGGGCCGGTGATGAGCGTTTCGCCGCCCTTCAGGCCGGAGAGGACTTCCACGGAAAGGTCGCCCATGAGGCCGGTCTTCACGGGGGCGAATTTGGCCTTGCCACCCTCCTGCAGGAACACGCCTTCTTCCTCCCGCGGCGCGCCGGGCTTGTGGGTCTCGCCGGGCTTGAGCTTGATCTCGCGCATCACCAGGGCCTGGAAGGGGATGGCAAGCACCTGGTCGCGGCTGCCGGTGTAGATGTCGGCCTGGGCCGAAAGGCCGGGCTTGATGGTGAGGGGTGGATTCTTGATCCAGACCTTCACCTTGAACTTGGTGGCCTCGTTGATGCTGGTCTTGAGGATGGGGCTGCCGCCCACTTCCGTGACCTGGCCCTGGAACGTTTGGTTGGGGTAGGCGTCGATGCGCACCTGGGCCTCCTGGCCCAGCTTCACGCTGGGGATGGAGGCTTCGTCCACCTCCATCTCCGCCTCGACCTTGCTCATGTCAGAGATGGTCAGGAGGATGGTGCCGGCCTGGTTCTGCACGCCGATGACGGCGGTCTCGCCCAGCTCGATGCGCCGGGCCGTCACCACGCCGTCCATGGGCGCCTTGATGGTGGATTTCGCCAGGTAGATGGTGGCGTCCCGGAGGCCCGCCTTGCTCTGCTCGTAGCGGCGCTGGGAGGCCAGGGCGGCGGCTTCGGTGGTGGTCAGGGTGGTGCGGAGCTGCTCGAAATCGGCTTGGGAGATGATGCCGGCCTTGCGGTTGGCTTCGGCCCGCGCGAAGTCGCTGCGGGCCTGCTGGAGGCGGGCCCTGGCGGATTCCCAGTCCTTGGCCGAGGCCTCGGAGGCGGCGGCCTGGGCATCTGCGGTGGCCCGGGACCGGGCCGGATCGATTTCCATGAGGAAGGCGCCGGCCTTCACCACGTCGCCTTCCTTGACGGCCAGACGCGTGACCTGGCCCATGACGTTGGCTGAGATGTCCACCTTCTTCACGGCCTGCACCTTGCCATTGGCGCTCACCTTGGCCTGGAGGTTCTCCCGTCCCACCGTGGCCACCTGCACGGCCAGCCCCTTGTCCTTCATGCCGGCGACGCTGAGGCCGCCGATCAGGACGACCGCCAGACCTCCACCGAGGATCCACAGCTGCTTCCGCTTCATGTCAAAGGCCTCCCGATCGGGCTGAACGCATCTCAATCTTCGCTGGAATGCCTCAAGGGTTTAGTGTCTCAATAGATAGTAAATAAAAATCATTTCCATTGACGAAGGTGTCCAATTAAAAAATAATTTCATCTGGAGGCCCCCCGTGATCCATCCCGCCGCTCGCTTTCCCATGCTGGCCTTGCTGATGGCGGGATCCACCCTGGCCATGGCCGCGGGCAGCGGCACGCTCCAGGGCCGGGTGGCGGACGACCAGGGCCGGGCCGTGGCCGGAGCCACCCTGAGCCTGTCCAACCCCGTGTCCGGCTACCGCCAGCGGGTGCGCAGCGATGCCAAGGGCGCCTTCCTCTTCCAGAATGTGCCCTTCAACGTCTACCACCTGGATACCGATGCGCCGGGCCTGGAGCCCAGTCACCTGGACGTGGATGTCCACAGCCAGCTGCCCCTCCAGGTGGCCGTGGCCCTCAGGCCCGAAGGCGCCGTGGTGGTGGTGGAGGAGAAGCTCCAACTGGTGGAGGACCACCCCAGCACGCACATCGACATCGACAAGACCACCATCGAGCGCACCCCGGCGGCGGTGCAGAGCCGGGCCATGGAGAGCATCCTCCTCACCACGCCCGGATTCATCGCCGACGAGAACGGCCGCTTCCACTTCCGGGGCAGCCACGGGCAGATGACCTACGTGGTGGACGGCATCCCGGTCTCGGACCAGATGCACGCCACCTTCAGCAACAGCATGGACCCCTCCCAGGTGGAGAGCATGGAGGTCATCACCGGAGGCATCTCCGCGGAGTACGGCGGCAAACCCGTGGTGGTGGTGAACCTCACCACCAAGTCCGGCCTGGGCACGCCGGATGGCTTCGCGGGCGAAATCTCCTTCGGGGCCTCCCGGTTCCGCACGGCGGAGGGGGGCCTCTCCCTTCGTGGCGGGAAGGAATCCTTCGGCTGGTTCGTGAGCGCCGCCGCCAGTGAAAGCGACCGCTTCCTGGATCCGGTGAACTTCGAGAACCTGCACAACCACGGGAAGACGGGGCGTGTCTTCTCCCGCTTCGACTGGATCCTGGGCAGCCGGGACACCCTGCGCTTCTCTGTGTCCGGTGGGCGGACCGAGCGCGACGTGGCCAACCTGGCCTCCCAGGAGGCCCAGGGCCAGGACCAGCGGGCCGCCACCTCCGACGCGAACCTGAGCCTGGCCTGGACCCACTTCGTCAGCGACCACCAGAGCTTCGACGTGGCGCTCTTCTACCGGGGCTCCCGGGCGGAACTGAGGCCCAGCGAGGAGCTGGCGGACGGCTTTTCGGGTGCCGGGGCCCGGGACTTCCCCTACTGGGTGAAGCAGGACCGCACCCTCGACAACCTGGGCCTTCAGGCCTCCTTCACCCAGCGCTGGGGCAACGAGAACCTGCTGAAGGCCGGCATCCAGCGCATCGCCTTCCCCATCCATGAGGCCTTCCGGTTCGCCATCACCGACGATGCCCTGGTGGCGGGCCCGGGGGATCCCCTCTACCCGTACACTCCCGCGGGCGGCGGCCAGGTCTTCCGCTTCGATGCCCGCATCCGGCCCACCCTCACCTCGGCCTTTGTCCAGAACGACCTCCACCTGGGCGCCTTCTTCCTGGCCCTGGGCCTGCGCCACGACACCTACAAGGTGGAGGACGTCTCCGACAGCCTGCTCCAGCCGCGGCTGGGCCTGAGCTACCGCCTCGGCGCCACGGGCACGGTGTTCAGGGCCTCGTACGACCGGCTGATGATCCTCCGGGAGCACGAGAACCTGGCCCTTTCGCTATCCCAGCAGGCCTGGGATCTGGGGCCCTACGCGGGCACGCCGCGCCAGCCCCTGCGGCCCGAGCGCCAGCATTCCTACAGCTACGGTGTGGAGCAGCAACTGGGCAAGGCGGGGCGGCTCATGGTCGAGTACTGGGAGAAGCGCAGCCGCAACGCGGGCGACAACGCCCAGTTCCTGAACACCGGCGTGCTGTTTCCCGTGGGGGCGGACAAGGGACTGTTNNGACCAGAAGCTCAGCGCCCAGTTCGGGCTGATCTACGAGCAGGACGGCCTCACGGCCCAGCTCATCGGCCGCTACGATTCGGGCCTGGTGGCGACGGATCCCGCGGATGCGGGGGGAGATGCGGACTACGCCTTCGGTTCGCCCTACGTGCGCCTGGATTCCGAAGGCACCTGGCGCATCCGGCCCCGCACCACCTGGAACCTGAGCCTGGGACGGGCCTGGGAGCTGGCCGGACGGCGGCGCCTGGCCCTGGGCCTGGACCTGCTGAACGCCACGGACGAGAAGGGGCTCTACAACTTCCTCAGCGTCTTCGGCGGCACCCACGTGATCCCCCCCCGCACCCTGGCGGCGCGGGTGAAGTGGAGCTTCTGAGGCCGATCAGGGGTTTGTGACAACTATCATATTGAGACTCAGTCTTATTTGTTTATCCTGTCCTTCAGGCAAGCACCCAGCGACCACCACCGGACCTCTTTGATCCGGCGGCCCTGAAGGAGGGAGGCCCCATGATCCGTGTCCGTGGCCCGATGGGAACCTTCAGGACCCTCCTGATGCCAGGGGTGTCCGCTCCGCTTCCGGAGGACCCGGGGCCCTTGGCGGAACCCCCCGGCCAGGCCGCTGGGGGTCCCGAGCCGGATCCGGGCCAGGGGATGCGGCATGTCGACTGAGGAGGCCTGGGCGGTGGCATTGGCGGCCCGGTCACGGGGCGGAGGGGCGGGCGCCGGGTCGGACCTGGAGGCCCTCCGTGCCCGGGAGGATTTGCGGATCATGCCCCTGCAGCGGGATGCGCGGGCGCTCCTGGAGGACCTGCCCTCCCTCGGCCCGGCGGACTACACCACCGGCAACGCCTGCGCCGTCTGCACCCGCCGCGAGGCCGTGAGCGCGGTCCTGCCGCTGGGCGAGGGCACGACCCTGTTCGGCGCCCCGGACGGCGTGCGGTGGCTGGACGCCTCCTGGCGCCATTCGGTCGCGGTCCTCAGCCGGGGGACCGATTTCACCGACACGCCACCCTGCCTGCTCTTCTTCGGAGAGACGGGGGCGCTGGCCCACCAGATCACCCTCCGGGACCCGGCCACCTGGGGGGCCTTCATCGAGCTGGTACAGCGCCACCACGGGTGCTGGAACTGCCTCAGGCACCCGGTGGACACTTCCCGGCCGCGGGTCGCCGCCGACTGCCCTGTCTGGATGCTGCGGGAAGCCTGGCTTGAAGCCGGGTCAGAAAGGGACCTGGAGGCCCGCCTCGAGGGACTGGGGGCGAGCCGCCTCCTGGCCCTGCGGGCCCTGGAGGGTCTGTACGCCACGCCGGTCCCGCTTGAGGATCTGGCTTCACTCCTGCAGGAACTCGCCTCGTCGGGCCTGCCCGTCCACATCCAGCTGGGGAACCGGCACTGCACCCAGGCGCTGGAGTCCCCGGTGGAGGGGCTGGCGTTCGGGCCCCAGGCCTGGGAGATCCGCATGGCCCAGGCCACGCTTCGGATCGATCCCGCCCGGGTGGAGAGCCTCTGGTTCACGGCCCAGCCCCGTCCGGAGGGGGAGCGGCACCGCTTTGAATGCTACGGGGCCGATGGGGAGCGGGTCCTGGCCCTGGCCGTCCCCCAGGATCCCTGTCCCCTGGTCCGGTCCGGATGGCAGCGCGTGGTCGGGCGCTTCGAAGGGCGCGGGCTGCGCTAGACTTCCCCTCCACCGCCGGAGGCACCCATGATCAGTCCGACCATGCAGGGCGCATTGAACGCCCAGATCAACCTGGAGCAGTACTCCGCCCAGCTCTACCTGGCCATGAGCGCCCACTGCGCGGGCAAGAGCTTCAAGGGCTTCGCGCACTGGCTGAAGGTCCAGTCCGCAGAGGAGACGGCCCACGCTTCCAAGCTCGTGGACTTCCTCCTGGCCCGTGGCGGCAAGCTGGAGCTGAAGGCCATCTCGGCGCCCCCCATCGACTTCGGCGGCGTCATCCAGGTCTTCGAGCAGACCCTGGCCCACGAGAAGACCATCACCGGCAGCATCAACGCCCTCTTCGAGCGGGCCCGCGCCGAGAAGGACCACGCCAGCGAGATCGCCCTCCAGTGGTACGTCACGGAGCAGGTGGAGGAGGAGGCCGGCGTGGGCGAGATCGTGGACCACCTCCACGCCATCGGCGACCAGGGCGGCGCCATCTGGTACCTGGATTCCAAGATGGGCAAGCGCGGCAAGGGCTGAGTGCCACCCGCAGGAACAGAAAGGGCCGC
Source organism: Holophagaceae bacterium (assembly GCA_003538615.1). Lineage (GTDB taxonomy): Bacteria > Acidobacteriota > Holophagae > Holophagales > Holophagaceae > Geothrix. The sequence goes on from DPRT01000122.1 coordinate 10,794, forward strand.
CCGGGGGGCG
>DPRT01000124.1:0-6426 GCA_003538615.1 Holophagaceae bacterium
GGGATGCTTTCCACCTGGATGCCGCCCCGATGGCTCCGAATGATCCCCAGGGCGGCGGGAAGGCCCAGGCCCCGGCCCAGATCCCGGGTGGAGAAGAAGGGGTCGAAGATCTTCGGCAGGGAGCCCGCTTCGATGCCGTGGCCCTGGTCGGACACCTCGAAGACCGCGTAGGGGCCCGGGTCCACCGTGGCTGCCCAGTGGCCCTTGGCCAGATCCTCCGGCCTGACCTGGCGCATGAAGGTCTGCACCCGGATGGCGCCAGCGGCCGAACTGGCCTCCAGGGCGTTGGTCACGAGGCCCTCCACCACGCGCCCGATCAGGAGCGGATCCACCATCACCCGGGAAAGGCCCGGGCTGAGCTGGCGGATGGCCGCCACGCCCGTGCGGTCCAGGGCCTCGGCCACCAGCGGCGTCAGGTCCATCGGTTCCGGGCGCCGCAGATCCCCGCCCGAGACGTGGAGGATGTCCCTGCTGAGGCGGGAGGCCCGGTCCAGGCCCGCCCGGAGGCGGTCCAGGTAGCCGCGGCAGCGGGCCTCCTCGGGGGCGCTGGCCTGGGCCATCTCGATGTTGGCCACCATGGCCTGGAAGATGTTGTTGAAGTCGTGGGCGATCCCACCGGCCAGCAGGCCGATGCTTTCCATCTTCTGGGCCTTGGCCAGCGCCTCCTCCACCTGCCGGATGGCCGTCACATCCACCATGCAGCAGACGGCCCCCTGGATCCGGCCGTCCGCCTCCCGCAGCGGCGTGGCGTAGCCCATGAGGTGGCGGAGCTGCCCATCGTCGAACACCAGGTCCATGGCCTCGCCCCGGATGTCCTCCCCCCGGAGGGCCGCCCGCTGCATGGGCATCTCGTCCGCCGCGAGCGTGTGCCCGTTCTGCACCAGACGGAAATGGACCGGCTGCTCCCCCGGGGGCGCCGAGGCGGAGTGGTTGACCTGGACCGGCATCCGCAGGAGGTCCGCGCCAGCTGCGTTGCCCCGGATGGTGCGGCAGGCCGGGTCCTCCGCGATCCAGAGGGGCACAGGCGCCGCGGCCATGACCGCGGTGAGCTTGTCGGCGAGCGCCCGGGATGCCTTCCGCGCCTCCTCCAGCTTGGCTGCCTGATCGGCCTTGGATTGGAACAGGTCCTTGATGAGGAGGATGCCCCAGAGCATGAGGGCGGACACCAGGAAGCCCGCAATCTCGTTGGGCAGCAGATGCTGGGGGAAGCCATCCCGGTAGAGTTCCACCAGCACGTAGAGCCGGCGGCCCGCCATCAGCACGAGGGCCGAGGACATCAGCGCCCAGGCCAGGGGCCTTCCCGCGATCCGGTTGATCCGCAGGGCCATGCCCGCCGCCGCGATCTGGAGCGAAATGGAAAGCAGGATGACGATGAGGTTGAGATTGGCCGCCAAGTCAGGGATTCCCGCCCCCTACTATCAACCAATGGCCTTCGCCTGGCAAATTCCGGTCAGGCCATCGTCCGTGCCGCGCTTTTCGCACGGGCGATCACCTGGCGGATGGCCCCCACCACCTGATCCTGGTCCACCTCGGTAAGGCCCGGCCAGAGGGGCAGGCTCAGGAGGCGCTCGCCGCTCCACTCGCTGTGGGGCAGGCCGTCCTGCGGCAGGTGTTGGGGGTGGGCAGTGTAGAAGTCCCGGTACCAGGGGTGGACGTGGGCGGGGCGGTAGTGGATGCCCGTGCCGATGTTCTCCTCCTTGAGGGCCGCCACGAAGGCATCGCGATCCAGGCCCACCTTCTCCGGATGGATGCGCAGCACGAACAGGTGGAAGCAGTGGCCGTGGTCCGCATCGCCGGGCCAGGGCAGCATCACCTCGTCGATATCCTTCATCAGGTCCAGGTAGCGGTGGAACAGCACGCCGCGCCGGGCGTTGAAGCCGTCCAGCTTCCCGATCTGATGGAGGCCCATGGCGGCCTGGAGGTCCATGAAGTTGGCCTTGCGGCCGGGCTCGAAGACTTCCGTGTGGGGGCTGCCCTCCTTGGCGAAGCGCTTCCAGGCGTCGCGGTCGATGCCGTGGAAGCGCAGGCGCTTGATGCGGCTTTCAAACTCGTCGTTGAAGAAGGCGATGGCGCCGCCCTCGCCGGTGGTCATGTTCTTGTTGGGGTGGAAGCTGTAGACGCTCATGATCGAGCGCGGATCGCCGCCGATCTTGGTGCCCTTGTACCGGGCGCCCATGGCCTGGGCCGCATCCTCGATGACCCAGAGGCCGTGCTTCTCGGCGATGCGCCAGATCTCATCCATGGGACAGGGCAGCCCCGTGAGGTGCACGGGGATGATGCCCTTGGTGCGGGGGGTGATGGCCGCCTCNNCCCTGCAGCACCACGGTGCTGAGGGTGCTCACCCAGGTGAGCGAGGTGGTGATGACCTCGTCGCCGGGTTGCAGGTTCAGCACCTGCAGGGTGATCTCCTGGGCCGTGGTGGCGCTGTTCATGGCCAGGCAGTGCGGCACGCCGTTGTAGGCCTTGAGTTTCTCCTCGAAGGCCGCCGACTTCGGCCCCGTGGTGATCCACCCGCTGTGGATGGTGTCGATGATCTCCGCGATCTCCTCCTCGCCCACCATGGGCCGGGTGAAGGGGAGGAACTCGGGGCGGCGGACATAGGACATGGAGACTCCGGGCGCAAACGGCCATTTTCACATATCGCCGGGCGAAGCTCTGCGATCCCGCGCACACCCCCCGGCGGAGAGCAGCCCTCAGGCGATCGGCATCGTGATCTTCAGCGTGCTCCCGTGCCCCAGGCCTTCGCTGGCGAGGCTGATGGTGCCGCCCATCAATTCCATCATGTGCTTGCAGATCACCAGGCCCAGACCCGTGCCGCCGAACTCGCGGCTGTGGCCGCCTTCGGCCTGGGCGAATTTCTGGAAGAGGCGGGTCTGGGCCTCGGCGCTCACGCCGATGCCGGTGTCCACCACCATGAGGGCGATGAGGCCCGGTCGGCGTTCCACCTGGATGCTGACGCTGCCTTCCTTGGTGAACTTGAGGGCGTTCGACAGCAGGTTCAGCAGCACCTGCTTGAGGCGGTTGGGATCCACCATCACGTCGGGAATGTCCAGGGGCCCGGGCCATTCCAGGGTCACGGACGGTTTGCGGGGGTAGGCTTCGGCGATGGGCCTCACCTCGTCCAGCAGTACGCCCAGGCTGAAGGCCTCGGGATGGACTTCGAGCCGGCCGGACTCGATCTTGGCCAGATCCAGGATGTCGTTCAGCAGCCCCAGCAGATGCTGGCCGGAGGCGTAGCTGTCCTGGAGCATGGACCGCATCTCCTCGGCATCGTCGTAGAGGCCGTCCATGACCAGCCGCGTGAAGCCCAGGATGCCCGTGAGCGGCGTGCGCAGCTCGTGGCTCGTGAGGGCCAGGAATTCGCTCTTGAGCTGGTCGGCCTCGCGCAGGGCATCGTTCACGCGCTCCAGCTCGAGGGTCTGCCGCTGGAGGGCGTCCCGCTGCTCAGAAAGGTCCCGGAACAGCCAGGCGTTGTAGAGCGAGATGGCCGCCTGCCGCTGGAGGATGGCGATGGTGTCCTGCTCCTCTTCCTCCAGCTTCCGGTCCGCGGGCATGGCGAGGACGGCAAACCCCAGCAGCAGCAGCTGGTGTTCGAAGGGGACGAAATAGAGGGAGGCGCCCTCGGTCCCCTGTAGCGCGCCGAGGCCCCCGCCGCCGCAGGCGGCATCCAGCCACTGGCTCTGGAACAGCACCAGGGGCGTCTCGGGGAAGGGGTTCGGGGCCGGGAGCTTCATGGCCGACCACTGGGCGCGGGTGAGGCCGGCGCCCTCCTTGGGCACGTAGCCCGATCCGCCGTCCTCCAGGGTCCACACCACGGCCCGCGGGCAGTGGAATTCCTGGGCCAGCACGTCGAGCACCACGCTGACCACCTGGCCGCCCTTGGAGGTGGCCGCGAGGATCTCCGACACGTGCTGGAGCACCTGCATCTGGTGGGAGCGGCGGCTCAGCTTGGCCCGCAGATCCCGGGATTCGTGCATGGCCTGGGTGAGCTGCCGCTGGGCCTGCATGAGCTCGGCCAGCAGCTCAGCCCCCTGGGGCCGCGGCGCCTGGGCCGGGGGGACCTGCTTGGGTCCGGAACCCGAGGCGCCCGGTGCGGAAACGGTCTTCGGCCCCGATCCGGCTTTCAGGGGAGGCGGAAGCGGCTTGGGGCCGGAGGACGGGTTGGAGAGGGTCATGGGACTCCAGGATGGCCTCATGGGGGGACACTGCCAAGATGGAGCCATGGCCAACCGCGCCCAGCCCCTCTCCCTGCAACGGATCGTCTTCCTGTCGGTGTCCGTGGTGCTGTGCCTCCAGGTGGGCTGGTGGATCCGCCTGCAGATCCGGGAATCCGGACGGCTGCTGGAGGTGAGCACCCGGGCCCTGAAGGCCGGGCGGGCCCAGGCCTGGCAGATGGACAGCCTGAAGCTGCTCACGACCCTCCACTCCCAGCCGGACCCCTCGTCCAGGACCGGGTCCGTGGAAGGGCGCCATCCCACCATGCCCAGCCTCTCGGAACGCCGGCAGGCCATCCAGATGGCCTTCCCCCATGTCGAGCTGGTCCCCCGCCCCATGGCGCCGGATGACCCGGTCCTGCTGGACGGGACCGCCTATCTGACCCTGCGCCCCGGCCCCCTGCAGGAACTGGAGGACCAGCGCTGGCACGCGGTCTTCCGGGCCAGCACCGAGGGCGCCTTCATGGTGACCGCCGTGCTGTTCGGCTTTGTCCTCCTGTACCGGAAGCTGTCGGAGGAGGTGGACCTGAAGCTGCGCCAGCGGAACTTCACGTCCGCCGTCACCCATGAACTGAAGACACCCATCGCCTCTCTGCGGGTATGGACGGAGACCCTCTTCACCCGCGAGCTGGCCCCGGAGCAGCGCCAGCGGATCCACGGGCTCATGGAGAAGGACCTGGAGCGCCTGAACGAGCTGGTGGGGAACCTGCTGGATGTGGCCCGGGCCGAGTCCGGCAGCCTCGTCCTCCACCTCGCGCCGCTGGAACTGGCCCCCTGGCTGAAGAGCGTCTGCGAAGGCATGGACCACCGTCTGGGCCCCGGCGCCCTCGGCCTCCGCCTCGAGGTGTCACCCGATCCCCTCTGGGTGGACGCGGATCCCAAGGCCCTGGGCACAGTCATCGAAAACCTGCTCTCCAACGCCTACAAGTACGCCGCCGAACCCCGGAAGACCATCGTGACCCTGGATGGCGATGGCGATGACGTGCTGCTCGTGGTGAGCGACCAGGGCCACGGCCTCAGCGCCAAGGACCTGCCCCGGGTCTTCCACCGCTTCTTCCGGGTGGGCGACGAGATGACCCGGCAGGTGGCGGGCACCGGGCTGGGTCTCTTCCTGGTGAAGGAGATCGTGGTCCGCCACGGCGGCGATGTGCGGGCCTCCAGCCGCGGGATCGGCTTCGGCTCCGCCTTCACCATCCGCCTGCCCCGCCGGACCCCGCCGGAGGAAGGGTGAGCCCGGCGCCCGCGGTCCCCGCCGAAGCAGCCCTGGTCCAGGCCGCGGCCGGGGGCGATGCCGGGGCCTTCGAAGCCCTGGTCCGCCCCCACCTGGGCATGCTCTTCCGGGTCATCGACCGCATCATGGGCAACGAAGCCGAAAGCCAGGACGCCCTCCAGGACGCCCTCATCACCATCCACCGGGAGCTGCCGGGCTTCCAGGGCGCCAGCAAGTTCAGCACCTGGGCCTACCGCATCTGCGTGAACCAGGCCCTCATGGCCCGCCGGAAGCGGGTCCGCCGCCGGGAGGACGCCATCGAGGATCTGATGCCACGTTTCGGCGACGACGGGCATCACATGAACGTGGACACCATCCTCGACTGGAGCGAGGACGCGGAGGCGCTGGTGAAGGTCGAACAGGATCAGCTGAAGGCCAGGGTCCGGGCGGGCCTGGACCGGCTGTCCGACGATCAGCGCGCCGTCTTCGTCCTGCGCGATCTCGAAGGCTGGAACACCGAGGAGATCGCCCGCCACCTGGGCATCCCCCGCGAGCGGGTGCGCCAGCGCGTGCACCGCGCCCGCCTGGCCCTGCGGGCCCTGCTGCCCGAATTCGCGCCGCCGGCGGAGGACCGATGAATCCCTTCATGCCCACCTGCGCGGAAGCTGTCGATCTGCTCACGGACCTGGAAGACGGCGCCCTCGGCCCCCTCGACTGGTTCGGACTGAAGCTCCACCTGAGCCTCTGCCCCCCCTGCCGCGCCTTCCTCTCCAGCCTCCACCGGGCGCCCGCCCTGCTCCGCGCCTGCTGGACCGAGGCCCCCGGCCCCGCCGCCGAGCTGGCCCTGGCCGGGGCCTTGGCCGCGCTGCGCGAGGGCCGCGTGCCCCGCGGCCCCCGCCACCATCCGGAGGAGGAGGCCTGGCGGGCCCTGCAACCCGGCGGGGATGCCCCCACCGCCCTGCTGCTCCGGGTGCATCTGGGGCACTGCAGCGCATGCCGGGG
>DPRT01000124.1:6480-8388 GCA_003538615.1 Holophagaceae bacterium
CTGGAACTGTCCCTGGTCCTGTCGGGCACCCTGCAGGACGGCCCCGCCCGCCTGGGGCCCGGCGACTGGCTGGCCTGCGGCCCCGGGCAGCAGCACGGACCCACCGCCGGTCCAGGGACCGAGTGCTGGGCCCTCCTTCGCATCGAGGGCGGCATCCGCTTCACGGGCTGGCGCCGCGCCCTGGGGGCCGTGGGCTGATCCCGCCGTGGTCCAATGGACCCATGACTGGACATGGCGATAGCGTGCGGGGCGCGGCCCTGGTGGCCCTGGCGGCCCTGCTCTGGAGCTCCAGCGGGCTCTTCATCAAGGTGCTGCCCCTGGGTGCGCTCCAGATCGCCTTCGCCCGCAGCCTGGTGGCGGCCCTCACCATCGCCCTGGTGGTGAAGCTCCGGGGCGGGCGACCCTTCCCCCGGCCCGATGCCCTGTCCCTGGCCTGCGCCCTCACCTACGCCGGCGTGCTCATCTTCTTCGTGGCGGCCACCAAGCTCACCACCGCGGCCAACGCGATCTTCCTCCAGTTCTCGGCCCCCATCTACCTGGTGTTCCTGGAGCCCTGGCTCGCCGGGCGGCGCGTGGCAGGCCGGGATCTCGCGGCGGTGGTGGTCTGCCTCGGGGCCATGGGCCTCTTCTTCATCGGAAAACTGGGCGCGGGCACCCTCACCGGCAACCTCCTCGGCATGGCCTCGGGCCTCTGCCTGGCCCTCTTCTCCCTCACCCTCAAGCTGCAGCGGAACCGGCGGCCCGGGGCGGATCCCATCGGCGCCATCATCCTCGGAAACCTNNTACCTGTTCTTCAACGCGGGCATGAAGCACCTCTCGGCCACTGCCGCCGTGGTGACCGGCACGCTCGAAGCGGTACTCAATCCCATCTGGGTGTTCCTGGGGATCGGCGAGCGGCCCTCGGCCTGGGCCCTGCTGGGCGGGCTGCTGATCCTCGGCACCATCGCCTGGTACAGCCTGCCGCCGCGGAGGCCGGCCCGGTTGTGACCAAGGTCCGCTCCCCGGGGGGTGGCCATAAGATGACCTAAGGGTTATGTTTTCCGGGCGGCGCTCCCCCGCGGAGGTTCTTTCCATGCCCGGCCCCTCGGAATCCTTTCCCCTGGATGCTTTGTCCATCGACCGGTTGCTGGAGGGCCCGCCCTCGAGCGATCCCGTCCAGGTCCGCGAGATCCTCGCCCGGGCCCGGAGCCTGCAGGGCCTGGCCGAGGCCGACCTGCCCCCCCTGATGGCCCTGCGGGACCCCGGCCTGCTGGAAGAGCTTTTCCACACCGCGCGCTGGGTGAAGGAGGCGATCTACGGGCGGCGCATCGTCCTGTTCGCGCCGCTCTACGTGTCGAACCTCTGCGGGAACGAGTGCCTCTACTGCGCCTTCCGGGCCTCCAACCGCACCCTGCCCCGCCGCGCCCTGGCCCAGGCCGAGATCGCCGCAGAGGTGCGCCACCTCCTGGCCCAGGGGCACAAGCGGGTGGTGCTGGTGGCGGGCGAAGCCTACCCCGAGGAGGGCCTGGACTACATCCTGAAGGCCATCCGCACCGTGTACGACACCCGCGAGGGCGCCGACGGCATCCGCCGGGTGAACGTGAACATCGCCCCCCTGGAGGTGGACCAGTTCCGGCGGCTGGGCGAGGCCCAGATCGGCACCTACCAGCTCTTCCAGGAGACCTACCACCGGGAGACCTACGCAGCCATGCACCTGCGCGGCCTCAAGGCGGACTTCGACTGGCGCCTGGGCTGCATGGACCGGGCCATGCTCGGCGGCATCGAGGACGTGGGCATCGGCGCCCTCTTCGGGCTGCACGACTGGCGCTTCGAGCTGCTGGCCCTCCTGCGCCATGCCCGGCACCTGGAGCAGCGCTTCGGCTGCGGTCCCCACACCATCAGCGTGCCGCGCATCGAGCCCGCCGCCGG
>DPRT01000124.1:8430-9873 GCA_003538615.1 Holophagaceae bacterium
CTGGCGGAATCGGGCTTCATCCCCAGCTTCTGCACCGGCTGCTACCGCATGGGCCGCACCGGCGCCGACTTCATGGACCTGGCCAGGCCCGGCGAGATCAAGCTCCACTGCCAACCCAACGCCCTCTCCACCCTCCAGGAGTTCCTGGAGGACCACGCCAGCCCCGCCACCCGGGAGGCCGCCCGCATCCTCGTGCGCGACAGCCTGGCGGGCATGGAGGGCCGCGCCCGGGCCCGCGCCGAAGCCATGCTGGCCCAGGTGGAAGCCGGCCGTCGCGACGTGTTCTGCTGAGCCAAGGGGATCCCATGCAGCCCGCCCCCCGCACCCTCCGCCTCCACATCGGCCTCTTCGGCCGGCGCAACGTGGGCAAGTCCTCGCTGCTGAACGCCCTCACCCGCCAGGCCGTGTCCCTGGTCTCGCCGGAAGCCGGCACCACCACGGACCCCGTGGAGAAGCCCATGGAGCTGCGGCCCTTCGGGCCCGTGCTCTTCGTGGACACGGCGGGCCTGGACGACGAGGGGGCCCTGGGCCTCCAGCGCGTGGCCCGCAGCCGGGCCGTCCTCGACCGCACGGACCTGGCCCTGCTCGTGGCCGAGGCCGGCGCCTGGGGCCCCTTCGAGGAGGCCCTCCTGGCGGAGCTGGAGGGCCGGGGACTGCCCGTGGTGGTGGCCCTGAACAAGGCGGACCTGGCGAGCTCCGATGAGCTTCTGCGGACCCGCCTCCAGGCCCGGGGCGCCGCGGCGGTGGCCCTCTCCGCCACCNNTTCCTGGAGTCGCGGCAGCTGCTCTCCGACCTGGTGCCCGCCGGGGCGGTGGCGGTGCTGGTCATGCCCATCGATGCGGAGGCCCCCAAGGGCCGCCTCATCCTGCCCCAGGTCATGGCCGTTCGCGACCTCCTGGACGGCCACGCCCTGGCCCTGGTGGTGCAGGAGGCCGAGCTGCCCGCGGCCCTGGCAGCCCTGAAGCGCCCCCCCGTCCTGGTGGTCACCGATTCCCAGGCCTTCCAGGGCGTGGCGGCCCAGGTGCCCGAGGCGGTGCCGCTCACCTCCTTCAGCATCCTCCTGAGCCGCTTCCACGGCGACCTGGGCGCCCAGGTGCGCGGCACCCTCGCCATCGACGGCCTGCAGGGCGGCGACCGGGTGCTGGTGGCGGAAGGCTGCACCCACCACCCCAGCGACGAGGACATCGGCCGCGTGAAGCTCCCCCGCTGGCTGGAGGCCAAGGCCGGCGCCCCCCTGCGCTTCGAGCACGTGCAGGGCCGGGATTTCCCGGCGGACCTTTCGCCCTACGCCCTGGTGGTCCACTGCGGGAACTGCATGGGCCACCGCCGCGAAATGCTCGCCCGCATCCAGCGCTGCGAGGCCGCGGGGGTGCCCATCACCAACTACGGCCTGGCCATCGCCCAGGCCAAGGGCATCCTCGAGCGGGCCCTGCGTCCCTTCCC
>DPRT01000198.1:0-4451 GCA_003538615.1 Holophagaceae bacterium
TGGAAAGGGCCAAGGCGGACCTGGAGAAGGCCCGGGCCGAGCACCGCAAGATGCGCGTGGAGGTGAGCCGGAAGCGGGATGGCGGCCCCGGCACCGTGATCATCCGCAAGGACAAGGACGGCCAGGACGCCATCGAGAAGCACATCGAAGTCCTGACCGAGGACATCGGCCCCGGCACCGTCGTCATCCGCGAAAGGGTGGATGGCAAGGGCCTCGTGGAAAAGCGGATGAAGATCGTCCAGAAGGGCGGCGACCCCAAGGAGGGCGGCACCTGGGCCTTCATCGGACCCGATGATTCAGACGACGAGACCGTGATCGTCGAGGGTATGGAGAAGGAGATCCGCATCCCGCCTGTTCCCATCCCCCGGGTGCGCATCAAGCATCCGGCCCCGGGCCAGGGAGTCGATCCCCAGGTGGAGATCCAGGCCCTCCAGTCGGCCATGAAGTCCATGCAGAAGCGCCTCGACCAGCTGCAGCAGCAGATGGCCACGGCACCGAAACAGCCCAAACCGGCCCCCCTGCCGCCGCCTCCGCCGCCCGTCCCCGATGCGCCACCGGCTCCCCCGGCCCCGCCAGCGCCGCCTGCCCCGCCGGAAATCTGATCCAAAACCGCAACCACCTGTAAAGGGGCCCGCAACGCGGGCCCCTTTCACAGCGCCTGGAGGAACGTCTCCACCCGGTCCCAGTCCCGCGTCAGGGGAAAGGGCGGAAGCGCCGCCCGCACCTGGGCGGCATAGCGCTTCCCCAGGCGGTCCTCGCTGGGCAGCATGAGGCGCGGGTCCAGCACGGCCACCACGCCGCGGTCCCCGCGGGTGCGGATGAGGCGGCCGATGCCCTGCTTGAGCTTGAGCGTCATCTGAGGCACCTGGATGCCGATGAAGCCGAGGCCATCCCGCAGGGCGTCCGCCTCGCGGATGCGGGCCTGGAGCACGGGATCATCCGGGGGGGCGAAGGGCAGCGCGGAGACCACCACCAGGCTCAGCGCATCCCCGGGCAGGTCCACCCCCTGCCAGAAGCTGGCCAGGCCCAGGAGGGCCGCCGAGGGGGTGGTGCGGAAGCGCTCCAGCAGCTGGGTGCGCGAGAGGCCGTCGCCCTGCACGAAGAAGGTCATCTCCGGCAGCGCGGCCTCCAATCGCGGGCGGAAGGCCGCCAGCATCTTCCGGCTGGTGAAGAGCAGCAGGGCCCGGCCCCGGCTGGCCCGCAGCATGCGTTCCATGGCCGAGAGCGAGGCTTCGACCCAGGCCGGGTCGCCGACCCCGCCGCCGCTGCCCGGGCGGCGCTCCGGCAGGCCCGGCGGGACGAAGAGGAGGCCCTGGGCCTCGAAGTCGAAGGGGCTTTCCACGTGCTCGGCCACTTCCACTTCCGGCTTGGTGAGCCCCAGGCGCAGGCCCAGGCCGTTGAAGCCGCGGCCATCGCGCAGGGTGGCGCTGGTGAGGATCACGCTTTCGAAGCCGCGGCGCACGTGCTGGTGGAAGAAGGGGCGGACGTCCACGGGGTTCGACTTGAAGTGGACGAGGTGGGCGCCCTCCCGGTTCACCGTGGACACCCAGCCCTCGGGCTGGGCGAAGATCTGCTCCATGCGCGAAAACGCCGTGCCCACCCGCTCGGCCAGGCGCATCCAGAGGGGATTCTCGGGATCAGCGGCACCCAGGCGGCGGGCCTCCATCCACAGGGGATGCCCCGCCTCCACCCAGGCCCCCACGGCATCGGCCAGGGCTTTCATTTCAGGGCCGGGGCTCAGCAGGGGCAGCACGCCGCCCTCCAGGGGCACCCAGGCCAGGAGGTCCGCCCAGGTCCGCTCCCAGGGCTCCAGCAGGGCCTGGAGGCCCGCCCCCGAGCCTTTGGCGGCGTCGCGCAGGTCCGTGAAGAGCAGGTTCATGGCGCGGCTGGACCAGGCCTCGGCGCAGCTTTCCGTGAGCTGCTCCTCCAGGTCGTGGGCCTCATCGAGGATGAGCACGGGCGCGTCCGGCAGCACCTGGCCGAAGGCGGATTCGCGCAGCACCCGGTCCGCCAGCAGCAGCGCGTGGTTCACGATGATGAGGTCGGCCTCGGCCACCTCGGCCCGCAGCTTCGTGAGGAAGCAGTCCTCGTACCTGGGGCACTGGCGCCCCGTGCAGCGCTCGGCCCGGGCGTTGATCTTGTCCCACAGGGGCGATTCGCCCTCGCCGAAGCGGCCCAGGCCTTCGCGGTCGCCATCCTGGGTTTCGCGAGTCCAGCGCTGGAGGGCCAACCACAGCTGCTGGTCCGCGCGGGTGAACTCCAGGTGGGCGTCCGTGGACACCGCCTCCCAGGCCGTCCGGCACAGATAGTTGGCGCGGCCCTTGGCCAGCACAGCCTTGATGGGGCGGCCCAGGATGCCCGAGGCCCGGGGCACGTCCTCCTCCAGCAGCTGGCGCTGGAGCTGCTTCGTGCGCGTGGCCACCAGGATGGGATGGCGGCCCGCAGCCAGGGCCGGCACCAGGTAGCCCAGGCTCTTGCCCGTGCCCGTGCCCGCCTCCACGGCCTGGATCACGCCCTCGGGCCGGGATTCCGGTTCCCCGCCCCGGTCCCGCCACTGCTGGAACCGGGCGGTGCCCTCCACCACCGTGTTGTGCACCAGCTCCGCCATGCGCCGCTGGCCGGGCCGGTCCTCCGCGCCGGGGAAGCACGCGAAGATCCGGCCCTCCGGCGGGGCGAAGAAGCGGTCCATGGGATGCGCCATCCGTCCAGTGTGGCGGAAAAAGAGCGAATATCCTATTTGTGATAATCCTTCCCGCGGAGGATGGTGAAGGCCCGGTAGAGCTGCTCCAGGAGCATCACCCGGCTCAGTTCGTGGGGGAAGGTCATGGGGGACAGGCTCAGCTGTTCCCGGATCTCTTTCTTCAATTCGGGATCGAAACCGTGGCTGCTGCCCAGGGCGAAGGCCAGGCTGTCGCCGCGGTCCATGCGCTCGCCCAGCCAGCGGGCCAGGGTTTCGCTGTCCCGGAGTTTTCCTTCCGGCGTGAGCAGGACCGGGCATTGCACGGCCCTGAGCCTCGGGCGCAGACGCTCGGCCTCCTCCTTCAGCTGGCGGACCACGTCGCCTTTACCCTCGGTCAGCTCCGTCACCTCCAGGCGGGCGTAGGGGCGGAGCATGTCGAGGTAATGGCGCTCCAGCCCCCGGCAGGGTTCCAGGCGCAGGCGGCCGAAGGCGATCAATCCGATGGGATACATGAGGACATTGTGAGCAATTCCCCTTGGCAGCGCAGCGGGATGGTTCCACCATCCTTTCATCCTGACCATCCTGTCCCGGAGGTACTTCCATGCGACGTTCCCTGATGCTGTCCCTCGCCAGCCTGCTGCTCGTGCCTGCCTTCGTCGGGTGCGGCGGCGACGAGATTCCCACCACCGCGCCGGCCGCCGCGAAAGAGCCCGCGGACATCCTCTACCACCTGCAGTACCTGGCCGTCCGCAAGGACTACAAGCACGCTGCGCTGATCGCGCCCATCACGCCGGACGTGGTGTTCCCCTCGGCCCGCCAGATGCACATGGATGCGAAGGCCCTGGGCATCTCCCTCACCCCCGAGGAACTCAAGGGCCTGGGCATCGAGCACCTGGCCGCCAAGCTGGACGAGCTGCCGGGTGGCCCTGATGCGGTGAACTTCCCCGACTACACGGTGAAGGATGCGCGCCTGGCCTACAACGCCGGCATCTACCGCCTCACCAAGGGCTTCACCGCCAAGTCCTGGGGCAAGATGCGGCACATGGGGATCACCGACAACACCGCGGCCCGCCAGTTCGGCTCCCAGACCGTCGTGAAGGACATGACCCTGGGCTTCGACGGCACCAAGATTCTCTCCGTCAGCTGCCTCAAGAAGCCCGATGGCACCTACGGCGTCTCCTTCATGCGCTACCTGGTCTCGCTCCAGGGCCTGAAGCAGTAGCGGAACCCCCCTCTCCGCCGCGGCCCCGGGCAACCGGGGCCGCGCTATGCTTAGCCGCGAATGGGAGGTTCCCATGACCGGATCCACGAACCTCTTCGACAGCGTGAACCGCCAGTTCGATGTGGCCGCCGACATCCTCGGCCTTTCACAGGAGATCCGGGAGCTGCTCAAGACGCCCTACCGCGAGATCACCGTGGCCATGCCCATCCGCATGGAGGACGGTTCCCTCAAAGTGTTCAAGGGCTACCGGGTGCAGCACAACGGCGTGCGCGGCCCCCAGAAGGGCGGCATCCGCTTCCACCCCGACCTCGTGCTGGACGATGTGCGCGCCCTGGCCAGCCTCAACACCTGGAAGACCGCCGTGGTGAACATCCCCTTCGGCGGCGCCAAGGGGGGCATCCAGTGCGATCCTTCGAGGATGTCCCAGCACGAACTGGAGATGCTCACCCGCCGCTACATCTCCAAGCTCTCGATGGTGCTGGGCCCCACTCGGGATGTGCCGTCCCCGGACGTGAACACCAATGCCCAGACCATGGCCTGGGTCATGGA
>DPRT01000198.1:4567-10675 GCA_003538615.1 Holophagaceae bacterium
CCGGCGGCGAGGCCTTTGATCCCTCGGCGGTGTGGGAGCAGCCCTGCGACATCCTCATCCCCGCGGCCCTTGGCGGCGTGCTGACCGAGGCCACCGCGCCCACCGTGACGGCGAGGCTCATCGTGGAGGGCGCCAACGCCCCCACCACCCCCGAGGCGGACCGGATCTTCCAGGACCGCGGGATCCTCCTGATCCCCGACATCCTCGCCAACGCCGGCGGCGTCACCGTCTCCTACTTCGAGTGGGTCCAGAACCTCCAGCAGCTCTTCTGGAACGAGGCGGAGATCTTCGAGAAGGAGGAGAAGATCCTGGTCCAGGCCTTCCGGGATGTGGCGGAAAAGGTGCGGCAGCACGGCTGCACCTGGCGGACCGGCGCCCTGGTCCTGGCCCTGGAGCGGGTCCGGACGGCCAACGAGCTGCGCGGCTGGTAGGCCTCCCCGCCACAAAGGCCCCGAATCTCCCTTTTGCGGGTGGCTTTTCCTTTCTGCGCCTGGGAAAATCCCAGACTGGGCCGGGGGGCGTCCCGAATCACCGGCCGCGGAGGATCCATGTCCAAGAAGAACGTCGTCCATGTGGTCGGCACCGGCACCATCGGCGAGCCCCTGATCGGCCTGCTGACGGAGTACAAGAAGGAACTGGGCATCGACGAGGTGACGTTCCACAAGAACAGCGTCGCCGACCGCCCCAAGGTGAAGGCCCTCCTCAAGCGCGGCGCCAAGCTCGTGGTGGACGCGGACAAGGTGGAAGGCTTCAGGGCCTGGGGCATCGAACCCGCCATGCTCCACGACCAGGCCCTGGAAGAGGCCTCCGTCGTCATCGACTGCAGCCCCAAGGGCATGGACATGAAGGAGAAGCTCTACTCGAAGTACGAGCACAACACCAAGGGCTTCATNNGGCCAGTACGTGCAGGTGGTCAGCTGCAACACCCACAACCTCTCCTGCATCATCGACACCCTGGCCCTGAGCGAAGGCGCCGACAACCTGATCGAAGGCAGCTTCGTCTGCATGCGCCGCGCCAACGACATCAGCCAGGTGAAGGACTTCTGCCCGGCGCCCCAGGTGGGCACCCACAAGGACGGCAAGTTCGGCACCCACCACGCCCGTGACGCCTACCACCTGTTCCAGACCAAGGGCCTGGAGCTGAGCCTCTTCAGCAGCGCNNAAGGTCCGCATCAAGGCCAATGACCGCATCGCCATCACCGAGAAGAAGGACGCCAACACCGTGTTCTCCTTCGGCCGCGACCAGGGCCACTTCGGCCGCATCCTCAACCAGACCGTGATCCCCCTCAGCACCATGACCATGCCCACGGATACCCGCGTGGTGGGCTTCTGCTTCACGCCCCAGGACGGCAACAGCCTGCTCTCCAGCGTGGCCGCCGCCCTGCGCTTCATCCACCCCGAGGACTTCGAGGAGCGCATCCAGGTGCTCAAGCCNNGCGCGATCCGAATTGGCAAAGAAGCAGAATCACCAATTAATGGGCCCCATCCTTCAAATTGAAGGGTGGGGCCCATCAGTTAGATGGGTTCCGCATGAAAAGCCGGTGACAATGAAGCATCTAAACGTTACAATATAATAATTTATAAATAGGGTCAAAAATTGCACTCCATCCCTCTGAACGGTCAGTCCAAGGGAATGTGAGTTCATTCCCGAGCCGCGCTCTTTCGCCGGAGCCAGATGGGCCGCTGCCCCCAACCAGGGCCAGCAGATCCGGCTGTACGGGTTACAGGGGGAAACATCAGATGCCATTCCGACCTGGGACCTGGTTGCGTGTTGGCGCTGGGCGTGCGGAGAAAGCCCTCCTTCAGGTCGTCCTCGGTCTTTCTCTCGGGGGCGACCAGGCCTGGTCTGCGGAGCCGCCGAAGGCGCTTGGGTTCGGCGTTCAGGCCGGGCTGGCGGTGCCCGCGGGCGACGATCTTCGGATCACCACCGGCTCCAGCCTGAGCCCGGCCATTGGGATCCATGCCATCTGGAACCTGAATGAATTCCACGGCCTGCGATCACGGCTGGACCTGTGGTCCTTGAGCCGGGGCCACCAGGAAGTGTCCACCCCCCAGATCCAGCGGATGGACACCAAGGTGCAGGGCCTCGCCCTTGGCGCGGAATACCTCTTCCGCCCCGGCGGCCACCGGGGTCGCTGGGCGGCAGGAGCCGGGCTTTATCTGATCCGCTGGTCCGTCGAAAGCACCAACGAACTTGCCACCCCGGCCGGCGGGACGGCCCGGGCCACAGGCACCAGCCACTGGACCCGGGAGGGCCTCGGTCTGGTGGCTTCCTGCCGCCTTACACCGCGGTTGGACATGGAGGCCCGCTGGATCTCCAGCCACTACGGATACGAAAACCTTCCGGCGAACCTGGGCACCGTCGGACTTCTCTGGCGTTTCTAGCCCCCAAAGGATCCACATGGCCATGCATGTTCAGGAACGCCGATGCCTCCGGCAGGCTTCCGGCACCCCAGCCCCGCGGCCTCTGGCCTTCCTGGGGGGCCTGCTGGTCTTCGCCGCCCTGGGTTGTGGCGGCGGAAACCCTGCCAGTGGCGACCATGCCGGGCAACTCAACGGCAAGTTCCAGATCGCGCCTGCGACGGCCACCGTCATCGTCGGTCAGTCCCTCCAGTTCTCGGCGAGCGCCCCTTGGGGTGGCGGGGCGCGCTGGTCGGTGCTGCCGGCCACCGGCGGGAGCATCGATGCGGGAGGGATGTTCACCGCCTCCGCGACGCCAGGCGAGTACCAGATCGTGGCGATGTGGAACCACGATGTGCGCTATACGGCCACGGCCTTGGCATGGGTGGTGCCAGCGCCTCCCCCGGCCATTTTGAGCACGGGCCTGGTGCAGGCCTTCGGCCTCAACCTGCAGACCTCCGCCGATGGGTCCATCCGGAATGCCGTGATCGCGGGTGAGCCCGTGCCCGCACGCCGGGCCGCGAGCGCCAATGGAACCGTCCAGGTGCGCCACGGCTTCTACCCGCCCCCCGCCCGCTGACACCCCTCATTCAACAGCCCCCTCCTTCCACCCAAGCTACCTGCAAGGCGGTCTCCCATGCGACGACACCCCTTCCTTTCCCCGACCATGGCGGTGCTCATTGGCCTCACGGCCCTGGCCCCCCGGCCTTCCCATGCCCAGGCGGCAGCGGACCCCGCGCCGCAGCCCCTGCTGGCCTACCAGGGGCGGGTGATGGAAGGAACCGCACCCGTGACGGGCTCCAGGATCTTCACCTTCGCCATGCTCGATTCCAACGGCCAGGAGCTCTGGAATTCCGGCAACCAGGCACTGGACATTGAGGCCGGACTCTATGGCATCGTGCTGGGTTCCACCGGCATGCCACCCATTCCGGCGGGGCTCCTCAGCCGCAGCCGCATGCGCCTCCGCATCACCCTCAGCGGCATGGCCCTGACGCCGGACGTGGACATCATCCCGGCACTCCAGGCCCGGAGCGCCTGGGAACTGACCGGCCCCCTGGGTGGCGATGTCTCGGGCATCCAGAATGCAACCCTCTTGATGAACCTGCAGGGCACCCCCCTGGATCTGACCTCCACGCCACCCACCGCGGGCCAGGCCCTGGTCTTCAACGGAAGCAAGTGGATCGCATCGAGCGTGGCCGGCACTCCGGGGCCAGCGGGCCCGACGGGCCCCCAGGGCGCCACCGGATCTCAGGGACCCCTCGGCCCCCAGGGATTGACCGGCTTGATCGGACCAACGGGAGCCGCGGGTCCAGCAGGCGTGAACGGCATCAACGGAACGAATGGCCTGGACGGCAATACGACCTGGAACGGCGCCGGAACCCCTGTGGCCACGAACGCTGGCGGAACCAGCGGGGACTTCTACCTCGATACCACCAGCAACCTGCTTTATGGCCCCAAGGTGGGCCCATCCTGGGTGGGCGTCATCGGGGTGTCCCTGGTGGGACCCAGCGGGGCGAACGGCCCCCAGGGATTGATGGGACCTGCGGGACCACAGGGGCCCACCGGCCTCATCGGAGCCACGGGGGTGCAGGGCCCCATCGGCCCGGCAGGTGCCACGGGCTCCCAGGGTCCCATCGGGGCTACCGGCCCGCAGGGGCCGTCGGGCCTCCTGGCCTTCGGCTATTTCTATGCCCTCATGCCGAGTGATAACACCACGACGGTCGCGGCCGGGTCCGCCGTGAGCTTCCCCCAGAACGGTGCGGCAAGCGGAATTACGCGGTTGAGCGCCGGTGAATTCACCCTGTCCGCAGCCGGAACCTACGAGGTTTTCTGGCAGGTGAGCATCGCCGAAGCCGGGCAGCTCGTCCTGGGGATCAACGGCACGGAGCAGGCCTACACGGTGGCCGGACGCGCCACAGCAACGAGCCAGATCACGAATCATGTGCTGCTGGTGACGACTTTGCCGAACTCACTCCTGAGCGTGAGAAATCCCTCTGGCAACCCGGTGGCGCTGACGGTGACGCCCAGCGCCGGTGGAGCCCTGGCGGTGTCCGCGTCGCTCCTGATCAAGCAGATCCAATAGAGACCGCCGGGCCTTCCTGGGACCGGGGTTCAACGGGTTGACCGCAGGGGCCCGGTGGAGCGTCTTTCATGGAATGCTTTTCCTTTCCTGGACCGCGCCGCGGTTCGGGCTCATAGGGACGCCCATGCAGATCCACGCCCACTACACCCTCACCCCCGACGAGGCCCTGCGGGGCGTGCGGGCCTTCAAGCGGCTCTGGTACCAGGTCTCCGTGGGCTTCGGCCTGGGCTTGATCCTGCTGGGGGTGGCCTCCGCCGCCCTGGCTCCAGCCCAGCGGGGACCCGGCCTGTTCATGGTCCTGAACGGCCTGCTCTTCGCTGCCCTCCCCGAAGCGGTCCTCCGCATGGCCCGGCGCCGGCGCGGCCCCGATGCCTACGCCCCCGTGGAGGTGGTCTTCGACGACGAGGGCCTCACCCTGCGCACCGAATCCAGCGAGGGGGGCCTCCCCTGGGCCGGGTTCACGAAAATCCAGCGCCACAGCGGCTTCTGGATCTTCCGCACCGCCCCCTCCCGGGCCGTGCTCCTGCCCGAACGGGCCCTGGAGCCCGCCGCCGCGGCCGAACTGGAAGCCTTCCTCCAGGCCCGGAAGCTGATGAAGCCATGAACCTCGAAGGTCCCGTGGACCTTACCGCCCGCAGCCTGCTGGGCTGCCTGCTGGTCCACGAAGACGTCACGCTCCGCATCACGGAAGTGGAAGCCTACGGCGGTCCCGGGGACAGCGCCAGCCACGCCCGCCACGGCCGCACCGCCCGCAACGCGCCCATGTGGGGGCCGCCGGGCCGGGCCTACCTCTACTTCTGCTACGGCATGCACTGGATGCTNNCTCGACACGGTGCTCCAGCGGAGGGGCGCCCCCAAGGCCACACCCCAGCTCTGCGCCGGACCCGGCAAAGTGGCCCAGTCGCTGGGTCTGGACAAGACCTTCGATGGCCATGACCTGCTGGCCCCCGGCGGCCTGGAGCTGCGCCCCGGGACACCCCCGGCCACCATCCTCCCCGGTCCCCGCCTGGGCATCGCCTTCGCCACCCCCGAGGATCAGGCCCGCCCCTGGCGCTTCGCGGACGGGGACAGCCGGGCTGTGCTGCAGCGGACGACGCTCCATCCGACCTGAAAGCGCCAGGCGTCCCCACGGGAAGCAGCACCGGGCCTTGTGCATCCCTCCCCCGGCCCGCATACTCAACCTCCGCTTCAAGCGAACCCTTGCGGGGGTGAGCGCGAAGCCACCTAGACCCACGGGGGTGACCGGTTTCGACAGGTCGTGATCCGGGTGTCCGGTGCAGGCGGGGGTTGGACGGCTGGCCCCCTCATCAAGCCGCCCACATCAAACTGCCAACGATAACTTCGAACTGGCTCTCGCTGCCTAGGGCAACCTAGGCTCCGAGCGAGTCCTCGGGATCTCTGGGTACCGAGCTCGTTAAACCTCCGAAAGGGTGGCTTCGGCCTGCCGGACGGAGGCACCAGATAGGCCGCCGCGACGCCCCCTGACAGCGGCCGAGATAAGGGAGCACACGTCCTGAGCGGCTCGTCCGTTCCCCGCCAGGAGGTTTCAAGAGCGGACCAAGCCTGTGGATGAACCGCCAAACGGCATGTCTTGGACGTGGGTTCGACTCCCACCACCTCCACCA
>DPRT01000045.1 GCA_003538615.1 Holophagaceae bacterium
CAAGATGGTCAAGGGCATGGGCGGCGCCATGGATCTCGTCGCCGCCGCCAAGCGCGTGGTCGTGGTGATGGAGCACACCAACAAGAACGGCGAGTTCAAGATCCTCCGCAAGTGCAGCCTGCCCCTCACGGGCCAGCGCTGCGTGCATCGCATCATCACGGACCTGGCCGTCATCGATGTGGTGCCGGGCCGGGAGGGCCTGCGGCTGGTGGAAGTGGCGCCGGGCGTCACCCGCGAAGAGGTCCAGGCACAGACCGAGCCCCCGCTCGTGATGGACCACGTCATCGACATGACCGGAGTGTGAGGTTCCCATGCTGAAGCCTTCCCTGTCCTTCGCCAGCCTTCTGCTGGCCTTCGCCTGCGTCGCCCCGGGAGATGCCGTGCCCGCCAAACCTGCTGAGCCCTTCAGGCCCACCCTGAACCTCCGGCCCGTGACCGTCACCTTGGCCAAGGGCGCCACCCAGGCCTTCCAGGCGGAGATCAACTACCCGGAGGGCATGCGCTACATGCGGCAGCCCGTGGTCTGGTCCGTGGTGGAGCCCGGCGGAGGCAGCATCGCCGACACCGGCCTGTACACGGCGCCTGCAGCCACAGGCACCTACCACGTGAAGGTGGCGCGGGAGGACTTCCCTGACATCTCGGCCGTGGCCACCGTCACGGTGAAGTGATGGATCTGTACGGCGCCCTGCGTCCGCTGATCTTCCGCCTCGACCCTGAAACCGCCCACAACCTGGCCTTCTGGCTGGGGGAACGGGCCTGCGCCTGGCCCCGCCTGCCGGAGCCCGAGGTGGCCCCCACCCTGCGCCATCGGGCCTTCGGCCTGGACTTCCCCACGCCCCTGGGCCTGGCCGCCGGGCTCGACAAGGGCGCCACGCTGCTGCCTCTCTGGAAAGCCCTGGGCTTCGGCCATGTGGAAATCGGCACGGTCACACCGCGCCCGCAGCCCGGCAACCCGAAGCCCCGCCTGTTCCGCTTCCCCGAGGCCGGCCTGATCCTCAACCGCATGGGCTTCAACAGCGAAGGGGCCGAGGTGGTGGCCGCCCGTCTGCGAACTCGTCCAGCGGGCCTCATCGTGGGCGGCAACCTGGGCAAGAACAAGGAGACGCCCGAGGCCCGGGCCCTGGAGGACTACCGCGCCGCCTACCGCCTCATCGCGCCCCGTGTCGACTACATCGCCCTCAACGTGAGCAGCCCCAACACGCCGGGCTTGCGGAACCTCCAAGCCCCCGAAGCCCTGAAGCCGCTGCTGGCGGGCATGCTGGATCTGCGCCGGGAGTTGGGCCTGGAGCGCCAGCCCCTGCTGCTCAAGCTGGCGCCGGATCTGGCTCCGGAGGACCTGGATGCCATCGTGGAAGTGGCCGTGGCTTCAGGCATTTCGGGCCTCATCGCCACCAATACGACCCTGGATCGCGGCGTGGTGGCCGAGCCGCTGCGCGCCCGGGTGGAAGCCAAGGGCGCCGGCGGCCTCAGCGGTGTGCCTCTGAAGGCCAAGGCCCGCGAGGTGCGGAAGCGCATCTTGGCCGCCCTCCGCGGGCGCCTGCCCCTGGTGGCCTGCGGCGGCCTGGGCTCGGCGGAGGATGTGCAGGGCGCCCTCGATGACGGCGCAGCCCTGGCCCAGCTCTACAGCGCCTTGATCTTCGAGGGACCGGCCCTCATCNNCGAGGTTTCGATGTTGTCACTCCATTCCAAGATCCGCGACCCGCGCCTGCTGCCCCTGGCGGACAAGGTGCTGCGCGGGGAGCGCCTGGGCTTTGACGATGGCCTGCTGCTATACGAAAGCGCCGACCTCACGGGCATCGGCGCCATGGCCCACCATGTGCGGCTCCAGAAGAACGGCCGGGCCGCCTACTACGTGATGAGCCGTCGGCTGTCCTACACCAACGTCTGCTACACCCACTGCCAGTTCTGCGCCTTCCAGGCCAAGCCCGGCGATCCCCGGGCCTACGCCCTTTCGGCCGAACAGATCATCGCGGAGCTGGAGAAGCCCGAGAACGCGGGTGTCCGCGAACTGCACATGACCTCGGGCCACAACCCGAAGCTGAAGATCGACTACTTCGAGGACCTGTTCACGAAGATCAAGACCCGCTTCCCGTCCATCCACCTCAAGGTCTTCACCATGATCGAGATGGACTACTACGCCCGCATCTCGGGCCTCAGCACCGACGCCTTCCTGGACCGCTGCATGGCCGCGGGCCTGGAGAGCTGCCCCGGCGGCGGCGCGGAGATCTTCGACGAGGAGCTCCGCGAGCAGATCTGCATCGGCAAGAAGGACGCCCAGGTCTGGCTGGACACGGCCGAGCTCTGCCACCGCAAAGGGCTGCCCACCAACTGCACCATGCTCTACGGCCACATCGAGGAGGCGAAGCACCGGGTGGACCACCTGCTGCGGCTGCGCGATCTGCAGGACCGCTCCCAGGCCGCGGGCTACCAGGGGTTCCTGGCCTTCATCCCCCTCGCCTACCAGAACGAGGACAACGAGCTGAGCGCCACCCACGTCATCCACGAGACCACGGGAACGCAGGATCTGCGGGAGATCGCCGTGGCCCGTCTGCTGCTCGACAACATCCCGCACATCAAGGCCTACTGGGTGATGATCTCGCCGGGCCTGGCCCAGGCGGGCCTGAGCTACGGGGCGGACGATGTGGATGGCACCGTCATCGCCGAGGAGATCGCCCACGACGCCGGGGCCAAGACCCCCCAGGGCCTCCGCCGCGACGAGCTGATCCGCCTCATCGAGGAGGCCGGCTTCGAGGCGCTGGAGCGGGACAACCTCTACAACGTCTACCCCACGGTGCAGGCGGGCTGAAGCCGTTCAGTCCACCTTCCGCTTCCCGTAGGCCTTCACCGGATCCAGCGCGAAGGCGTAGCGGCTGGCCCACAGGCGGTCGTGGATGCGGGCGGTCTGGGCGGCCATGGGCGAATCGCGGAAGATCAGCTCGATGTTGCGGGAATCGGTGAAGTAGCTCTCCTCCCAGTTGCTGGTGCCCAGGGCCAGGTGGGTCTCATCCACCACCAGGTACTTGCTGTGGATGACACGGGCATAGGGGATGTGGCCTTCCTTGGCCTCGGGGATGGAGACCACCTTCACCTCCAGGCTGGGGATCAGCGCCAGGGCCTTCAGGTGCGGCAGGGCCCGGCCCCCCAGCACCCAGTCCGACACCAGCAGGCGCACCTTCACCCCCCGCACGGCGGCAGCCCGGAGGGCATTGTCCAGCGTGGGCCAATAGCGGTCCTGGCCCGCCAGCGGCGAATAGGTCAGCAGCTGCACACGGACCGAATGCTTCGCCTGGCCGATGAGTTCCACCAGGGCCTCGATGGCGGGCCGGATGTCCCTGGGGGTGAGGAAGGGCGGGCTGGCCACCAGCTCCACCTCCGGGCGGAGGACGGGGGTGGTCCGCCCCGGAAGGACCGGCAGCTTCCCGCTCCCGGCGAAGATCCAGTCGATCGTGAACAGCTCCGCCAGACGGGCGACGATGCCAGCCTCGCTGGTGCGCACGCCCAGCTCGTGGATGTGCTCCAGGGCCCGCCAGTCGAAATTCTGGCTGCCCAGGAAGGCCTCCTTGCCATCCACCACGAAGTACTTCGCATGAAGGATGCCCCGGGAGACCCCAGCCAGATCGAAGCTGCGCACTTCGGCGCCGGGAATGCGGCGGATCCGGGCCACCGAGGCCGGGTCCTGATCCAGCATCTTCGAGGACAGGAGGAAGCGGACCTTCACACCCCGGGCCCCCGCCTTCTCCAGCTCCGCCAGCACCGGCTCCAGGGCGCTGCCCGGGCGGCTGGTGACATAGAATTCCGCGGCATCCACGCTGGCCTTCGCCCCACGGATCATCTCCACCCACACCTCCTTGGCGAAGGGGAGCGCGGGATCCGCCAGGTCCGTCTCCACCGGGACGGACTGGACCAGGCGCGTGGGCACGGGCTGGGCCCCGAGAGCAAGGCAGGCGGCAAGGGACAGCAGCAGGGCACGGGTGGTCATGGCGTCACTCCACGCTCGAGGATACTCCGTTGACGGGGGCCCTCCGCCCCTGCTGATCTGGTGGCATGGAGACCAAGGCCGAGTTCCGCGCCCACCTGAAGGCCCGCCGGGAAGCGCTGCCACCGGACGCCCGCGCAGCCTGGTCCGCAGCCATCACGGCCCATCTCGACCGCCTCTGCCGGGACCGCCGCATCACGCGCATCGGCGCCTTCTGGCCCTTCGGGGCGGAGATCGACCTGCGGCCGGCGGTATCCGCCCACCCGGACTGGCTCTGGTTCTTCCCGCGGGTGGCCTCCACCCAGCCGCCCCGGCTGGCCTGGGGCACGGAACCCCTGGAGAAGGGGCACTGGGGCCTGCTGGAGCCCGCCTTGGCCCAGCACTTCCTCCCGCCGGTGCAGCTGCTGCTGGTGCCGGGCCTGGCCTTCGACGACGAGGGCTACCGCATCGGCTATGGCCGCGGCTTCTACGACGCCCTGCTGGCGAAACTCCCCGAGGAGGTGCTCACCGTGGGCGTGGGCTTCGAGGCCCAGATGCACCTGCCCGTGCCCGTGGAGCCCCACGATTGGCCTGTCCAGGGCCTGCTCAGCGAGTGGGGGCTGCGCATGCGGAAGGCCGGGGACTGAACTACCCCAGCTTCAGGATGCTCGATCCGTCCGCGTAGTCCTCCGTGGGCGTTTCCCGCATCCTCTGCAGCACCTGCACCAGGGCGCGGATGCGATCCACCATGTCGCCGATCTTGGCCAGCTTGACCTCCTCGGGATACTTCCGCTGGAGCATCTCCACCTGCATGGAGATGATCGCCAGCGGGTTGTTGATTTCGTGCTTGAGGGTGCCCGCCATCTGCCGGAAGGATTCCAGCCGTTCAGTGGCCAGGGCCCGCTGCTGGAGTTCCGTATGGCCCCGCAGCACCTGGAGCCGGTGGTAGAGGGCCTCCCAGCGGAAGCCCTCCGCCAGCCAGTCCGTGGCACCGGCCTCGATGAGCCTCGGGGTGTCGTCCTCCGAGCAGCGCACCACCAGGATCGGGGTGGTGGCGAAGGAGGGGTGGTGGCGGTAGGCGCGGATGGTGGCCTCCAGGTCCCCGGTGCCCTTGGCGTCGATCACCAGGAATCGGTACTTGGGCAGCGGCGGCGGCGGCGGCTGGATTTCCAGAGGCTGCAGCAGCAGATCTCCCGCCTCGGCCACGGTCTGGAAGAGGCCCAGCAGGCCCAGCTCCTCGCTGACCAGCCCCAGCAGGGGCCGGCTCGGCTCCTCGGGCATGGCATCCGGACCTTCGGGCAGGAACACGTCGAGGGCCTGATCCACCCACCGCCACCGGATCCCCGCATCCTGCAGCACCCGCTGCGTCCAGGCATCGGGAATCGGGGCATGCAGTCCCTGGGGAAGGCTCAGGCGGAGGATGTGGAAGCCCCGCTCCTGGTCCCACCGGGCGGCCACCTCCATGCCCGAGGTCAGCTGCATGAGCATGGGCTCGACCAGGCCCGCCAGCGCCGGAAGCACCGGCCCCCCCGGCCACCACACCGATCCCTGGGGAGCCTCGCCCAGGCGGAGCCACACCCGGCGCAGCGCCAGCAGGGTCTCCCAGCGCTTGCCCAGATCCTCCTGAAGGGAGGCGATGAGCAGAGGGTGGCCGGCGGCCTGGGCCTGCTCCAGGCGGCCCTCCAGCCCTCCCTGCTCCAGCATGGCTGACAGCAACTCCATCTGGGAGCGGATGGCATCGCCTGCGGCGCCGGGAAGTTCCTCGCTCCAGCTCTGGATCCGCCGGAGCGGCACGGCCAGGGCCGCGAGCAGCTCGCCGTGCCGGTCGGTCTCCCGCTGCCACTCGTTCCGCAGGCGGAGCAGTTCGCCCTGCTGCTCGGCCTGGCCGAGGGCCCGGCGCTGGAGCATGGCCTGGCGCAGGGCCAGGGAGCCCTGGCGCACGAAGGCCTGGAAGATGGCCAGGTCGAAGCGGGTGAAGGGCCTTCCTTCGGATTCACGGTCCAGGTACAGGGCACCCTGGACGCCGCTTTCATCGATCATCGGGGCGCACATGAGCGAGCCGCGGTGGAGTTCCACCAGGCTCATGCCGCCGAACCGGGGATCCGCCAGGGGCCGGTTGGAAAGGACCGCCGTACGCTCCCGCTCCACATAGTCGAGCACGGACCGCGACAGCCCGATGCCCTCCTGCACCTCCCCCACCCGGTGGACGGTGCGCCAGCCGCCCTCCCTCTGGCGCATCACCAGGAAGCCCCGGTCCCCGCCCAGCAGGTGCAGGGATTCGTCCAGGAGGCTTCTCACCTGCGTATCCGAATCCACGTGCCGCAGGAGCTTCTCCGTGGAGTGGTAGAGCAGTTCCACGCCACGGATGAACACCATGGCCTGGGCCGGCTCGGGCCGGACCTCCTGGAAAAGATCCCCCACCCGTTCCGCGAAGGTGACGCCATCCAGGCCCGGAAAGCCCTCCGTGAAGGACAGGTGCCAGCCGCCCAGTGCCAGTTCGTCCCCGTCCCGCAGGGCGCTGCCGTGGGGATGGTTCAGGGGGAGCCCGTTCAGGGTGGTGCCGTTGGCGGAATCCAGGTCCCTGACCCACCAGCCGTCCCCGTTCCGGGTGATCGCGGCATGGATCCGGGACAGGGTGCCCAGGGCCGGCTGCGCCAGGGCGCAGGACACGGGATCGCGGCCCAGCACGCAGGGATCCTCCACCACCGCATGCCGGAACGGCTGCGTCCCCTCCAGCCAGGACAGGTAGGGCATCGGACCTCCACCCTCACCTATTCGGGAGGAGCCGGCCCAGCCCTGAATTAGGACGGCAACGGATACCGCGTGTCGTGGGTGCGGCTGGACCGGAAGAAGAGCATGGTGTGGCCGATGGTCCAGACATGCTCCAGGCCGGGCACCGAGGCGCACAAGGCCTTGGCGGCGGTGTCCTCGTCCTCGAAGCTGTTGGGGTTGATCTTGACCTTCACAAGTTCAAGGCTGTCCACCATCACATCGAGTTCCGCGGCCTGGGCAGGGGTGACGCCTCCTTTGCCCACGTGCATGACGGGCTTGAGCTTGTGGGCCTGGGCCTTGAGGAACTGGCGCTGTTTCGAGGTGAGCATCGGATCTCCAGGTGATCAGTTTATCGTGGATGCCGAGGTGTCCCCATGCTTCGTCCTCTGCTGCTTGCCTTCGCCACCCTGGCCTGCCTGGCCGCCCCGCCCCGCACCCTGCGTGTGGACTACGGCCACACGGGGGACGCCGCGGCCGAGCGCTTCGGGGTGGACCGGGTGGTGCTGGAGCCCCTGCCCTGGCCCGGCGACCCTGCCAAAGCGGTGGATGCCAGCAACCTGGGGAAGTACTGCTTCGAGGTGGCCGACAAGGCCACGGGCAAGCTGCTCTACTCCCGCGGTTTCGCCAGCATCTACGGTGAATGGGAAACCACGGACGAGGCCAGGTCCATCAGCCGCACCTTCTCCGAATCCCTGCGCTTCCCCCAGCCGGAAGCGCCCGTGCGCATCCAGGTGAAGAAACGCGACGCCGTCGACGCCTTCAAGACCCTCTGGACCTTCGACCTCGATCCGAAGGATCCCCTCATCGAGCAGGCTCCCGCCCCTGAGGCCGGCGGCCTCATCGCCCTCCAGAAGGCCGGGGATTCCGCGGACAAGGTGGACTTCCTCATCCTGGGCGACGGCTACACCGCCGCCGAGCGGGGCAAGTTCGAGGCCCAGGCCCGCAAGGTCATGGACCTGCTCTTCCAGCAGAGCCCCTTCAAGGAGCGCCGCAGCGCCTTCAATGTCTGGGCCCTCTGCCCGCCCTCGAAGGAAAGCGGCATCTCCCGGCCCTCCACCGGCGTCCACAAGCGCACGCCCCTGGGCACCACCTACGACGCCTTCGGCAGCGAGCGCTACGTGCTCACCTTCGACAACCGGGCCTGGCGCGACATCGCCGCCCAGGCCCCCTACGAGTTCGTGGAGATCCTGGTGAACGCCGAGACCTACGGCGGCGGGGGCATCCACAACCTCTACAGCACCGCCTCCGCGGGCAACAGCACCATCGGCTACCTCTTCGTCCACGAGTTCGGGCACCACTTCGCGGGCCTCGCAGACGAGTACTACACCTCCGATGTGGCCGTGACCAACAGCCCCACGCGCCCCGAGCCCTGGGAACCCAACGCTACGGCGGATCCGCTGAATCCCAAATGGAAGGCCCTGCTGACGCCCGGCGTACCCCTGCCCACCCCCTGGAAGAAGGCCGAGTTCGAGGCCCACAGCCACGCCTACCAGAAGGAGCGCAAGGCCATCCGCGCCGCCAACCGGCCCGAGTCCGAGATGGACGCCCTCTTCGCCCGGGAGAAGGTCTTCGAGACGAAGCTCCTGGGCACCGATGCCCACAGCGGGAAGGTCGGCGCCTTCGAGGGCGCCAACTACGAGGCCAAGGGCTACTACCGCAGCCAGGAGGACTGCCTCATGTTCACCCGGAACGATGCGGGCTTCTGCGTTGCCTGCAGAACCGCCATCGAGAAGGTGATCCGGCAGTACGCGAAGTAGGCGCGTCCCGGGCTCACGCGCCCAGCGGCCGCAGCGTTTCCGGGTCCGGCCCGGCCGGAAGCAGCAGCTCAGCGCAGGTGCCCTCCCCCGCATGGCTGCGCAGGGTCAGGGTGCCCCCCAGGCCCTCGGCGATGCGGCGGGACATGGCCAGGCCCAGCCCCGTGCCGACCTCCTCGGGCTTGGTGGTGAAGAAGGGTTCGAAGGCCCGGGCCAGGGTGGCCTCATCCATGCCCGTGCCCTGGTCCTGCACCTCCACGGCCAGGCAGCCAGCCGACCGCCAAGCCGTGCGGAACTGAAGTTCGCCGCCGGTGCCCTGCATGGCGTGAAGGGCGTTCGTTCCCAGGTTGAGGAGGATCTGGTGGAGTTCCACCGAATCCGCGCAGACCCAGGCGTCGGACTCATCGAGGTGGAGATCCATGACCACCCCTGGCGGCAGCACCGGCTGCAGGAGGCGGCGCACCTCCGCCAGGACTGCCGCCACCGGCACAGGCCGCCGGGGGCCGACCCGGGTGCGGCCCAGTGTGAGCATGCGCTGCGTGAGATCCCGTCCCCGTTCAGTGGCGGCGAGCACATCCCCAAGCCGCTTGTGGGCGGGAGAGCCGGCGGGCAGCTCGGCCCGGACCAGCTCCGTCAGAGTCATCACCGGCTGCAGGATGTTCTTGAGGTCGTGGACGACACCGCTTGCGAGGGTTCCCACGATCTCGAGCCCCTGTGAGCGCCGCAACGCCGCCTCCAGCTGCCGGCGCTCGGCCTCGGCGCGCCGATGGGCCTCGACCTTCTCCTGCAGGCTGTGGTTGGTCTTCTCCAGGCCCTCCAGCAGAACCGCCAGGGCCAAGGTCACGGTGCCGCCGATGAAGACGGCGTTGCAGCCGATGACCACCCAGGCCATCCAGGCGGGCGAACCCACGGGGGCATGGACGAAACCGGGCAGGAAGGAGAGTCCGACCAGGGCCACCAGGCTGCCTCCGAACATAAGCAGGGAACCCCAGCGCGGGAGGAAGAGCGCCCCCACGATGGCTACGAATTCCAGCCAGACCAGGGCGGTTTCCCGGAGCCCGGTCATGGGGCCGAGGACCAGGGCCATGAGGAACACCATCGCCACCAGGGATCCGGCGCGGAACAGGTAGGGCCAGTGGGGGCGGAAAGCCAGGAGGATGACCCAGGCATAGAGCGCCGTATCCAGGGCCACGAGACCCCAGAGCTGGTTTTTGGCGGAGAGCCACACCGAAGGGAGGTAGGCCAGAGGCCCCAGCCAGGCCGCTGCCACCACGGTGCGGTCCAGGATGCGCTTCCGCCACTGGGCCAGATCCGGAACCGGATCCTCGTCGTTCAGGGTGAGCGGATCAGCTCGGTCGAGCATGGGAGG
>DPRT01000189.1:0-4788 GCA_003538615.1 Holophagaceae bacterium
CCAGCACGGCGGGGCGCGGGATGCGGAGGGGGCCGTTCATGGTGCTTCCCCTTCTCCGCGGCAGGCGCGGAGGAAGTCCCCCAGGCGGCGGTCCCGCCGCGCCTCCCAGTCCGGTGCCACGGGCAGATCCGCCGCATCCGGCACCGGCCCTCCCTGGCTGGAGAACCACGCCTGGGGCTGGTCCCGCCGCTTCTCGATCCACCCTTCCGGATCCTGCGTCCCCGCCAGCAGGGCCTCCACGGGCAGGGGCCCCGGATCGCCCGCCAGCAGGTCCTCGCACCAGCTGCGCAGGCGGGCCTCGGCCTGCTCCGGCGTCCAGTCCGGCAATGGGAAGGTCCAGCGCGCCGCCGCGCCGCCATGGACGCTCAGCACCGCCACCCGGCCCGGACTGGGCAGGTCCCGGGCCCGCAGGGCCGCATGGGCCACCCAGGCCGCCAGGAGGGCCCGCCCGTCCGCATCCCTGGGTGGCTTCCCGTCCGAGGGGGGCTCCTGCTCGGAAAGCAGCAGGAACCCGTCTGCCGTCAGGGGCGGCGCGGCCCCCTCCAGGTCCACGCGGACGGGACCTTTCGAGGTGTCGAAGGTCCAGCGGAAGGGTTCGTGGTCCTCCGCGGGAAGCCCTTCGATGCCGGGCGCGCCGAAGCGCAGCACCCGGGGAACGCCGCCGGACCACTGGGAGCGCCAACCCTGGATCGTGGCCTGGGCCCGGGCCCGCTCCGCCTGGGCGAAGAGACCCAGGGGTGCCTGGGCCGCAGCCAGCCCCCGGCGCCAGCCCCGCTCCAGGGCCGCCGCGGGATCCCCACCGCCGAGGCTCTCCCAGAAGGCTCTCTGGATCCAGCTCCGCCGGGCCAGGAAGGGCGTCTCGAAGGCCTCCTCCTCGCGCTCTGCGGCATCCTCACCAGCCTCGTCCTCGCCCCGCAGGCCCAGGCGCACGGCGGTGCTGCCCTGGAGCGGGTCGCAAAGCCACGCCTTCAGCTGGCCGAAGCTGATCCGCAGCCGGGCGGGGCCTTCCTTTCCGGCCTCCAGCGGCGGCACCTGGCGCAGCAGCGCCGCCAGAACGGCGTGGGTCGTGGGCGGGAGATCGAGGTCGGACAGGACGGGTTCCAGATCCGGTCCCGCCGCCCGCAGGGACTCGCCCCATTCGGCAGCGCGCGCCTCGCGCAGGGCGTCCGGGTTGAACTCCGGCGGCACCGCCGCATCGAAGGCCTTGGGATCGTGGCGGCTCACGGGCGGGGCCCAGCTCAGGGCCCGCCAGCCTTCCGTCCCCACCAGGGCCGAGACCAGTTCCCGCAGATCCTCCAGCAGGGGCGAGGGCTCCAGCTCCGTGCCGTCCGCCGCGTCCCGCCGCACGTAGGACAGGTGCAGGTGCCGCCGGGCGCAGAGCAGGCTCTCCAGGAAGAGGTAGCGGTCCTGCTCGGCGCGGGAGACATCGCCGGGCTTCCGGCTCGCGCTCCGCAGGTCCAGGGGGTTGCGCACGTCCTGGCCCGGGAACACGCCCTCGCCCAGGCCCATGAGGAAGAGGGCCTGGAAGGGCAGGGCCCGCATGGGGGCGTAGCTGGCCACCATGACGCCCTGGCCCAGGGTCGCCCCATCGCGACGGAGCCCCTCGAGGGCCTCCAGGGCCAGGTCCAGGATGGCGGCATAGGATAGTTCGGGCGCCGCCAGGCCCGGCGCCTCCAGGGCTTCCAGCCCCTGCAGGGCCCGCTGGAGACGCGCCAAAGGACCCGCGTCGGCCTCGCCGTCCCCCAGATGGCCACCCACGAAACGGCCCAGGGCGAGGGCCCAGGCCGAGGGGGAGAGGCGCTGGTCCCGCAGCCGCCGCGCGTCCGCCAGCAGGCCCTCGACGCGGGCCAGGAAGGCCCCGCCCTGCTCTGGCGGCGGCACGGGATCCGACAACCGGCCATCCAGATCCAGCTCCCCGGGTGGCATCACGGCCCCCAGGGCCAGGCGCCGCGCCCCCATGGCCCAGGTCCACAGGTCGCCGGCCTCCGGGGCGCCGGTATCCCCAAGCCCGCGCACCACCCCCAGCATCTCGCACAGGGCCGCCCAGTCCCCCGCCAGATCCGGACGGCGGGCCGCCAGGGCGGGATGATCCAGCAGGGACAGCACCTCGGCCCGGGTGAAGTCCGACAGGGGGAGGCGCAGCAGGCGCCCCGCGCCGTCCACCAGGGCGGCCAGGCGGCGGCTGCCCTCGTCGCCGGCCACCCAGGGCAGGCGGTGACAGGCTTCGAAGGCCGCCCGCAGGTGATCCAGATAGGCGTCCTTCTGGCTGGGCGGCACGATCACCGCAATATCGGAGAAGCGCAGCCCATCGGCCTGCACGCGTTCCCAGATGGCGGAGGCCACGGCTTCGGCTTCGCGGCGCGGACTGGCGCAGGCGGCCACGCGCAGGCTGCCGTCCCCGGGCAGCGGGGGATCCTCTGGAACGGTGGGTTCGCGGTGCAGCAGGCCGGACTGGAGGCGGGCCAGCAGCGTGTCCCCTTCCGGTTCCTGGAACTGGTCCTCGAAATCGCAGTCCACCAGGTCGTTNNTTCAGCACGTAGAGGTCCACGGGGCGCAGCGAGCCCAGGCGCCGGAAGCCCTCATGGTAGGCGCGGGCCATCTGCGACAGGCCGAAGGCGAAGACGCGCTCCGGGAAGCGGCCCCGGGCCACGAGGCTGGAGGCGAAGTACTCGGGCAGGCTGATCCAGTGCTGGGGTGCGCCCTTCAGGTCCCGGCGCAGCGCCTGCCACAGCCGCCGCTGGGGGCCTTCGCGGGGATCCTCCGACACGGCCCGGCCCTGCTCCCAGCGTTCCATCCACTCGGGCCGGGACAGCAGGTACTCCTCGTAGAGCCGCGCCAGGCGCCCGCAGAGCTGGACGGTCCGGCGGCCATCCGGATCCCCCTCCAGGTAGGAGGCGAACCCCGTTTCCGCCATGAGGGCCCCATCGCCGGCCAGGGCCAGCAGGCGGCCCTGGATGGCGGGGCGGTCCAGCAGGCGCAGGGGCGGATCCTCGCGCGGCAGGGATTCCCGCCACAGCTGGTCCAGGAAGAGGAAGCGCAGGTTGGCGGCGATGCCCAGGGCATCCGCCAGGCCCTGCTGAAGCCAGACCTGCACATTGCGGTTCGGCACCACGATGCTCACGGGCTCCCAGGGGCCCTTCTCCGCCCGGTGCGCCGCCACATCCGAAGCCAGCCGCTCCAGCAGCGCCTCCGTCCGGTTCGAGTAGTGGAGCGTGGTCATGGGGTTCCAGAGTAGCGGAGCCGCCGCCGGCCGATAGCCCACAGCCGGTGGCCCATCCTTTCTAGCCCTTGCCATTGGACAAGGACTGGCCAATCCTGGACCCGGAGGTCGCCATGGCCCGTTCCGCGTCCCGCAAGGCTCCTGAATCCCCCCGCCCCGATGGGGCCAGCCTGGTGAAGCCCGAGCGGCTCCAGGCGGTGCTGGAGGCCATCCGGGACGCCGGCGAGCGGGGCATCACCAAGGCCGGGCTGGCCCGGAGGCTGGGCGGGGTGGCCATGCGCACCGTGGACCGCGCCATCGCGCTGCTGGAGGACCAGGGGGGCCGCTTCGGCAAGGCCCGCGAGGGGCGGCCCGCGGTCATCCACTTCACCCTGGAGAAGGCGCCGGACTGGGACAGCCGGATCACCCCCCACGCCCGCCTGGCCATGGAAGTGGCGCTCATGGCCCTGGAGGGCACGGCCACGGAGATGTGGTACGACCACCTGGAAGGCCTGCGGGCCCTGGCGGACAGCCACCTCAGCAGCCGCGACCGGACCCTCTTCGACGCGCTCCAGTCCCATGTCTGCGTCCGCGGCGGCGCCGACGACCAGCAGGCCCTCGACACGAAGATGCTCTCCCAGGTGCTGATGGCCCTGGGCCATCCGGAGGGCCCCCGGGAGCTGGAGCTGACCTACGCCGCCGCGTCCACGGGCCGCACCAGCGCCCGCACGGTGATTCCCTTCACGCTCACCCACGATGTATTCTCCGGCGGCGCCTTCCTGCTGGCCTGGGATTCCGCCAAGCAGGAGCCCCGGCACTTCCGGCTGGCCCGCATCGTCGAGGCGAAGGCCCTTCCCAAGCGGGGCCTCATCCCCGACAAGGGCCCCCTGGAGCAGGCGAGGGACCTGCAGATCGGCGGCTGGTTCAGCCCCGCGGCGCCCTTCCAGGTGCGGGTGCGCGTGGGCGGCTCCAACTGGCCCCAGGCCCTGCTGGACGCCCCCCCCGCCCTGCCCCGGGTCGACGTGCGCAAGGAGCGGGGCGGCACCGTCCTGCTGGCCTTCCAGGCCACGGAACTGTCCGGCCCCACGCGGTTCATCCTGCAGTTCGGGGCGGATGCGGAAGCCCTCGAACCGAAGGGGCTCCGGGACCACCTGGCCAGGACCCTGAAGGCCATGGCGGGCCGCTACCGGTAGCCGCGGCCCCGCCGGCATGCTGCCGCCCGCCGCGTGGCCGCATCCGGGAGGACGGATGGGGGGTTGTCGACATTCCCCAAGGTGACTGATACTCCCGATTGGAATTCACGGGACCCAGTGCTGTTCCGGACCATCGGTACGAGGTGCCACGATGAAGACGCAGGGTCGCGCCGAGCCTTCACGGGCCTCGCACGAGGTCCTGCCGGAGTCCTGGGATCTCTACCAGGCGCTCTTCAGGAACTCGCCCCAGGGCATCGTCATCCAGGATGCCGAAGGGGCCATTCTGGGCGCCAACGCCGCCGCCGAGCGGGTGCTCGGAATCTCCCTGGAGCAGATGCAGGGGCGGACCTCCATCGATCCCATGTGGAAGGTCATCCGCGAGGACGGAACCCCCTT
>DPRT01000189.1:4794-10291 GCA_003538615.1 Holophagaceae bacterium
GAGAAGTTCTCCAAGGCCTTCCACGTCTGTCCGGACGCCATCAACCTCACCCGGTTCGCGGACGGGCTCTACCTCGCCGCCAACGAGGGCTTTACACAGATCCTGGGGTTCACCGCCGGGGAGGTCCTGGGCCGGACGTCACTGCCGGGCGACCTGGGCGTATGGGTCCGGGAAGAGGACCGCCAGCAGTGGCAGGAGCGCCTGCGCCGCGATGGCGTCATCAGGGCCATGGAAGCCACCCTCCGCCGCAAGGACGGGAGCCATTTCACCGCACTCATCTCCTCCAGCCGGCTCGAGGTCGGCGGAGAACCCTGCGTGCTCTCCATCACCCGGGACATCACCGCCCTCCGGGCCCAGGCCCGGCAGCTGGAGCGCATGACCCGGCTCTTCGCGGCCCTGAGTCAGGTGAACCAGGCCATCGTCTGGTCCCCCACCCGGGAGGCCCTGCTCGACAGGATCTGCGAAGTGATGGTCGGGTTCGGAAAGTTCAGCATGGCCTGGATCGGCTGGGAGGATCCCGGATCCCACATGGTCAAGGTGGTCGCCCGCCACGGCGATGCGGGCGGATACCTCGATGACCCGCCGGTCCAGGTGGACGATGCGGGAAAGGCCATCCACGAAGGCCGCACCTGCGTGCTCAACGATCTCCTCGATGCCCTGGAGGCCACCCCCGGGTACGAGGCGGCGGCCAGATCCGGCTTCCGGGCATCCGTCGCCATCCCCATCCGCGAAGGTGGCAAGGTCTGCGGGGCCCTCGTGGTGTACGCCCCGGAAAAGGCGTTCTTCGGCCCCCAGGAACTCGATCTGCTGGAAGAGGCCGCAAGGGACCTCTCCTACGCGCTGGACCACCTGGAGCTGGCCGCCCAGCGGAGGACGGCTGAAGAAGCGCTGCGAAGCAGCAGTGCAACCCTGCACCTGGTCCTGGGGACCGTGCCCCTCTCCATTTTCTGGAAGGACATCGAAGGCCGCTACCTGGGCTGCAACCAGGTGTTCGCGGATGCCATCGGGTTGAGCGGCCCCGCGCAGATCACCGGCAAGACGGACTTCGAGCTCCCCTGGCCCAAGGGGGATGCCGAGGCCTACCGGGCCGACGACCGGGAGGTCATCGAATCCAACCGCCCCAAGCTCCGCATCATCGAACAGATCCAGCGGATCGATGGAACCCGGCCCTGGGTGGCCACCTCCAAGGCGCCCCTGCGCGATGAGGAAGGCCAGCCCATCGGCGTGCTGGGCGTGCTGGAGGACATCACGGAAACCAGGCGCGCCGAAGAGAACCTGCGCGAACAGGAAGCCTTCATCCGGACCGTCCTGGACCACCTCCCCATCGGGATCGCCGTGAACTCCACCGATCCCAGCGTGACGCCGACCTACATGAACGACAACTTCTCCAGGTTCTACCGGACCACGCGCGCGCAGCTCGGGGACGCCATGGCCAACCCGGATCTCTTCTGGGAAGCGGTCTACGAGGATCCCGAATTCAGGGCATCCATGAAGCAGCGGGTGCTCGCGGACTTCGCCAGCGGGGATCCGGAGCGCCTGCANNCGTTCCCGACCGGTCGCTGATGATCTCGATCGTGTGGGATGTGACCGAGCGCAAGCGGATGGCGGATGAACAGCACCGCCTCGAAGCCCAGCTGCAGCAGTCCCAGAAGATGGAAAGCCTCGGCGTCCTCGCCGGGGGGGTCGCCCACGACATGAACAACGTCCTCGGCGCCATCCTTGGCCTGGCCTCGGTCCACCTGGAGACCCAGCCCGCGGGAAGCCCCACCCATCGGGCCTTCGAAACCATCATCAAGGCCGCGGAACGCGGCGGGAAGATGGTCAAGGGCCTGCTGGCCTTCGCCCGCTTCAGCCCTGCCGAGGACCGCGAACTGGACCTCAACGCCATCCTCCAGGAAG
The DNA here is from genome assembly GCA_003538615.1 of Holophagaceae bacterium. Taxonomy (GTDB): domain Bacteria; phylum Acidobacteriota; class Holophagae; order Holophagales; family Holophagaceae; genus Geothrix. The sequence goes on from DPRT01000189.1 coordinate 6,694, forward strand.
AGATCCGTCTCCTGGAACGCACCACCCTGTCGAAGGTCCACCTCGACCTGGACCTGGCGGCCGGCCTCCATCCGATCCGCGGCGATGCGAGCGCCCTGGCCCACGCCATCATGAACCTCTGCGTCAACGCCGTGGACGCCATGCCGGACAAGGGCACCCTGACACTCCGGACCCGCAACCTCGATCCCGGCTGGATCGAAGTGGCCGTGGAGGACACGGGCGTCGGCATGGACGAGGCGGTCCTGGAGAAGGCCCTGGATCCGTTCTTCACCACCAAGGCGCAGGGCAAAGGCACGGGCCTGGGTCTGACCATGGTCTACAGCACCGTGAAGGCGCACCATGGACAGATCGAGATCCAGAGCCGGCCCGGCCAGGGAACCTGCGTGAGAATGCGGTTCCCGGCCCATGAAGGCCTGCAGGAGACACCAGAGCCAGTGTCCGTCTCTGATCCCGGGATCTCCGCCACCGCTTTGCGCGTCCTTCTGGTGGATGACGATGACCTGGTCCGGAGCTCTCTTCAGACCATCCTGGAGGCCCTCGGCCACGCCGTGTCCACCGCCGCCAGCGGCGAGGAGGCCCTGGCGAAGGTCGAAGCAGGCCTGGAAGCCGACGTGGTGATCATGGACATGAACATGCCCGGCCTGGGCGGCAGCGGAACGCTCCCGCGCCTGCGCGCCCTGCGCCCCACCGTGCCGGTCCTGATCGTCACCGGCCGGTACGATCAGCCCGTGATGGACCTCCTCGAGGCCCACCCGCATGTCTCCCTGCTCTCCAAGCCCTTCACCATGAAGGACCTCCNNTTGCTTTCGATGGCGCAGAGCAGGCCCAGCAGCTCGGAGGCGAGGTAGCCGCCCAGCAGGCCCAGGGCGGCGGAGGCCAGGCCCGTCAGCAGCATGGCGAGCCCCGCGGGAAAGGGATCGCCTCCGGCGCCGGGCAGCACGACGCGAAGCTCCGCCAGCTCCGGGCGGGCCTCACCGGCGCTGATCCAGATCATGAGGGCTCCGCCAGTACCCAGCACGGCCATCAGGCTGGCGTAGAGCTCTCCGCCCAGCCGCAGGAGCAGGCGGGTCAGCGGGATGATGACCTCCCCGGCGATCTGCGGCATCGCCGCCACGTCCTGGGCCCGCACCCAGCTGAGGTGGGCCACCAGGTAGAAGGCCAGCGCCAGGGCCATCTGGAACACCAGTTGTCCGAAGACCGCTTGGCTGCTGGTTCCTCCACTCCGCCACAGCTCGATGGAAAGCCAGACGCCCGCCACGATGGCGGAAACCGTCCACAGCCTCAGGAGCCAGGCGAAGACCTGCTTGAACAGGCTTCCCTCGGAGATGAGACGGAGCAGGGCTGGAACGAGGGGGAGTTTCGACATGGAAACCTCCGGATGGCCTGGGATGAGACCTCCAGCCTCGGAAGATCCTGCCCGGACGTCAAGACCGGATGACAGGCAGACGAGAGGGCCGGCTTCGCCGGCCCTCTCGTCCNNGCGGCCTCCTGGGGGGCGTGGAAGCCCATGGAGTTCTCGGCATTGACGAAGTCCACGCGCCACTGGGCCTTGCGCTGGAGCTCATAGATGGGCTTGAGCTTGGCCTCGTCCACGCCGGCCTTCTTGGCGGCCTCGACATCGTTGATCAGGGCCACCACGGCGTCCTCGGCCCGGTCCATGAGGGCCTTGGTGCGGTCCTGGATGGCCGTGACCCGGGCCTTGATCTCCGCTTCGGGGAAGCGGTGGCAGCTCTGGCAGGCGCGGGTGACGTCGAGCAGGGGGCTGCGGACCTGGTGATCGCTGATCTTGAGGGCGCCCTCGCGCTTGTAGGGCATGTGGCAGTCCGAGCAGGACACGCCGGAGCGGGCGTGGATGCCCTGGCTCCACATCTCGAACTCGGGGTGCTGGGCCTTGAGGACCTCGGCGCCGGTCCGGGCGTGCTTCCAGTCGAAGAAGCGGCCGCCATCGGGGAACTTGTACTCGTCGTAGGTGGCCTCGATCTGCTCGACCTTCATGCCCTTGTTCCAGGGGAAGAAGAGGGTGGTCTTGGGTCCGCAGTAGTACTCCACGTGGCACTGGCCGCAGACCATGGAGCGCATCTCCTGGCGGGAGGCGTCGCGGTTGGCGTCATAGGCCACGGCCTTGTCGCCCTTGCGCCACTTCTCGATGGAGGGCAGGTGCGGCACGGGCTCGGTGCTGTTGGCCAGGGCCACGATGCCGCGGATGAAGCCGGGCTTGGTGACGCGCAGGGCCATGTTCTTGGGATCGTGGCAATCGATGCAGGCCACGGGGTGCTTCACGAGCTTGGTGGCTTCGGCATAGGGCATCTTGCAGACAGCCTCGAAGCCCGCCATCAGCTGGGCCTGGGCATTGGGGCTGCTGAAGGCCTCGTCGAGGGTGCCGGGCGCGCCGCCCTGCAGGCCCACTTCCCGGAAGGCCACGGTGTTGGACGCGTGGCAGTGGAGGCAGGCACCGGGCTGTTTGCGCTCGGTGACGCGCTTGGTCTTCCGCTGGTCGTCCAGCATGTAGGCGTGGCCCTGGCGCTGGTTGAAGTCGATGGAGAAGGCGTAGCCGTCAAAGATCGTCACCAGGCGGGGATCGTCCTCGAGGCGGCTCTTGGGCATGCCCTCGCTGCCCGCCCCGCCGTACTTGGTGGTGTACTTCTCGGCGGTGCGCAGGTAGGCGTCGTACTGGCGGGGGAAGTTCTTCCCCCACTGGGCGGGGTCGACGGTCTTCTCATCCAGGTCCACCAGCTTGAAGCTGGTCTGCAGGGCCTCAGCCTTGCGGTTGGAGATGCTGGTGAAGAGGGCCATCACCAGCACCGTGGCCAGGGCGGCGCCGGCGGCGATGAGACCCATCCGGACCATCGGACGGGAAAGCAGCGGGGTGGGGTTGTCGGTCATCGGAAGGGTCCTCCCGCGTGGAATTCCACGCGCCAAAGGGTGGGGATCAGGGGGTGGGAGTCATGGAACGAGGGGGGTCCGGGTGGATCAGCGCGTGGGCCCGTGGCCCACTGCCTGGTGGCAGCGGACGCACCCGTAGAGGTCCGCCTTCTGCAGGGGGTCCGTGGGCACGCCCAGGGTGCCGTGGGCGGTGATCTCGCCCGTCAGCTCCCCGTGGCACCGGAGGCAGTTGTCCTCCAGCACCTTGGCGTTGGAGGGCTTGATGCGGATGGGCTCGGGGAAGTTCAGGAGCGTGAAGGCCTTGGAGTGGTAGTAGCCGTTGCTGGCCTTGACGTAGAGCTTGCTCACCGGATTGCCGTGGGGCAGGTGGCAGTCGTTGCACACGGCCACGGCCTTGTGGGACCCGTGCCGCCACCCGTCGTACTCCTCGCGCATGATGTGGCAGTTCACGCAGACCTGAGGGTCGTTCGACAGGTACGAGGTGCCATGGGCCGAGACGAAGGTGTAGGCCCCGGACCCCAGGAACACGCCCACGAAGACGCTGGCCAGGATGCTCAACAGGAACAGTCGACGCTTTCCGCTCACGGGGTATCCATCCGGATGTCCGGGGGTCCGCCCCCGCACCGGAACAGGATGCGATAAAAATCGGACCTGTCAATCCGATATCAAAAGACCCGACATTCGTATTCAATTCCCGGACAGGGGAAAGGGCCGG
>DPRT01000189.1:10440-15832 GCA_003538615.1 Holophagaceae bacterium
TCGCCGTTCACGCTTTCCAGGGAGGGCATCACCCGGCGCGGCACCTTGAGGGTCATCTGGCACTGGGGCCCCCGGTACATGCCCCAACCCGTGTTCTTGGGGTACTCGCCCCGGATCTCCAGGCTCCCCTTGCCCGCTTCGAAGACGACCTTCACCTGCTCGTCCTTGCTGCTGGGCTTGAACTCGCCCGTGAACTGGACCTCCTCGCGGTCCCAGCCCTCCACGCGGATGAAGCCGTTGACGTTCTTCACCCGGAGCACCGATCCCGCCGCCAGGGGCACCGTGCGGGTCTCAGTGGTCTGTTCCGCCTTGGCGGGCTGGACCACCTGGGTCTGGGCCGCGAGCGGAGCCCAGAGGATGACGGCGGCCAGGGCCGCGGCGAACGGATGGATGAGGGACATGGAGGCCTCCTGCGATGTCAGAGATCGTGCCCGGTGATACGAAGGATTTCGGAGAGGGTTTAGCGAACTTCCGGAGGGCCCCCCGGGAACTCCGTATACTTGGGGCGCCCGGAGTCCCCATGTCCCAGACCATCGACCGTCCCGAGCTCAGCCCCGCCGAGTGGAAGCTCATCCAGGACCTGCGGTCCCTGCCGGACGCGGCCCTGCGCGACCGCATGCAGACCTCCCTCGGCGAGCTGCTGTTCTTCTTCCGCACCCCCCGCTGCCAGGGCATGGGGATCGAAGGCTTCCCCTGCGGCGACCCGCGCTCCTCCTGCGAAGACTGCCACCAGATCTGGGACATGCTCGACCGGGTGGCCGAGCGATCCAAAAAGGCCTGAATTTTCAAGATCGCCTCCAACCCTGACGAGGAACAGCTCGGAGGATGGCACCATGAGCCGCAGGCTGAACGTCGGGATCCTGGTGGTTGAGGAGGACCGCTCGGCATGGCCGCGCATCGGCGCCTTCTTCACCCACCAGCTCGCCCAGGTGGGCGCCAGCCCGGCGATGGTCTTCCGCGATCAGCTGCCGCAGCGGGCCGCGGGCTTCGACCTCATCTCCCTCACGGACCGGGCGGGCCGCGAGCGGGTGGTGGACCGCCTTCTGGACCGCCCGGACCTGCTCATGGACCTGCGCCACACCCCCATCGTGAACCTGCATGCCCCGAACCCCGGCGCCATGCACAGCGACATGCGGACGATTCTGGGCCGCGAAGGCACTGGACTGACCCCGGATGGGCTGTGGGTCTTCAGCCGGGACTGGATGGCCCCCTGGTTCGAGCATCCCCTCGAGTTCCCGGAGCTGGGCCTGGCCCTGGCCCCGGCTGCGCGGCCCGTGAGCGCCGACCGCACCTGGGCCCGACGCTCCAGCCTCGCCCTGGTGTCTCCGGTGGCCGGGGCCTGGCTGCCCCTGCCCGCCGGCGCACGCTGAACGCCTAGGAAGTCCGGCCCGCCAGCCAGCGATCGCCGAAGTTCACGAGGACGGCCCCCAAGAGGATCAGCGCCGCGCCGCCGATGCGGACCCAGGAGAGGCCCCGCTCCGGGAGGCCCAGCAGGCCGAAGCGGTCGAAGATCAACGAAGAGCACACCTGTCCCGCCACGATGAGGGACACCATGGCCGCGAGGCCGATGCGCGGGGCGAGCATGGTCGTTCCGAACACGAAGAAGGCCCCCAGGACGCCGCCCAGCCACTGCCACCAGGCCACCCGCGGCAGCCCTCCCAGCGCGGCGAAGGGCTGCCCGGCCAGGGCCGAGACCAGCAGCAGCGCCAGCGTGCCCACGGCGAACGAGACCAGGGCGGCCACCAGGGATCCGCTGTGGAGCGAGTCCCGCAGGGCATTGTTGATGGCCGACTGCAGGGGGACGGCCAGCCCGATGGCGAAGGCCATGACGAGGAACACCAGAACCATCCGCGCCTCCGCAAGAAGGGCCGATGGTATCAGAGCGCCTCCCAGGCGTGCCGGGCATTCCCGGCGGCTCCGGCCGTGGCCGTCTTCACCCGGGAGCGGAGATCCTCCGGCAGGCGGCGGGCCGCTTCCAGGGCCTGCAGCCGGAAGGGTGCCGCCAGCCCCGGCCAGGCGGTCACCAGGGCCTCGGCCCACAGGGCATCCCCCAGGGCCGCACGGGGCGCCCAGCGCCAGGCGGTACCCAGCCCCGGTTCGCTCAACGCCGCCAGGGCCTCGGCCGTCCGGCCCGTGCGCAGCGCCAGCTCCGCCGCGGCCTCCGCCGCTTCGCGCTGGGTGAAGGGATCGGACAGCCAGGAGAGCACGGCAGGAAGGGCCGAAGCATCCCCCACCCGGCCCAGGGCCTTCACCAGGGCGAACCGGGCGCCCTCGGGGCCGAGGCGCAGGGATTCCAGCAGCCAGGGCCCGTCCCCGGGACGGGCGGCGGCGCACAGCCCTTCGGCGGCGGACCGCCGGACACCCACCGGGCCCGTGGCCAGCGCATCGAGGTAGGGCCCCAGCCGGGCTTCGGGCCCTTCCGCGGCCCGGGGCCCCGCCAGGGTGGCGGCTTCGCGGTCGGCGGTCCGGTACCCCGGCAGCGGCTCGGCGCCCCAGCCGGCGGCTTCGGCACTCTCCAACCAAATGGACAGTTCTTGTCCAAACGACTCCATGTCCGGCAGGCGCTTCAGGGGATCCGGCTGGAGGGCGCGCAGCAGGATCCCCGCCAGCCGGGGCGGAAACCCGGGCCTGGCCGCGGCGGGCGGAAGCTGCACCTGGGCGTAGGCCTGGCCCGTGGCGTACTCGTAGAGGATGGCGCCCAGGGCATAGACATCGCAGCGTCCATCCACGCTGCGGGGATCGCCATGCTGTTCGGGGGCCATGTAGCCCAGGGTGCCCACCACCATCTGGCTGCGGGTGGCGCGGGTGCGGCCTTCCTCCCCCTCCCACAGGCAGACTCCGAAATCCGTCACCTTGAGCCGGCCGTCCGCCGCGAACAGCAGATTGGAGGGCTTGAGATCCCGGTGGATCACGCCCGCCGCGTGGGCCACCTGGAGCGCGCCGCAGACCGGCACCAGCCGCCGCACCAGGGTGGCCGGAGCCTCGCCCCGGCAGGCCTTCAGGCTTCCGCCCGGCAGCAGTTCCATCACCAGGTAGGGCCAGGCGCCGCTGCGGCCGAAGGCGAAGATCTCCACCAGGTCCGGGTGGGACAGGTGGGTGAGCACCTCGCCTTCGCGAAGGAACCGGCGCACCAGCCCCTCGTCCCCATGGACCTCGGGGCGCAGCAGCTTCACCGCCGAAACCAGGCCGCGGAAGCGGTCCTCCCCGCGGAAGACCAGGGCCATGCCCCCTTCGCCCAGGGGCTCCAGCAGCCGCACGCTGCCGATCTGCGCGGGGGGGCGGAGGGCGCTCATGCAGGTCCCTTCCCGCAGCTCACGGCGCCTGGGCCACGCGGTTCCGGCCCTCGGCCTTGGCGCGATGGAGGGCCGCATCGGCCCGAGCCAGCAGCGCGCCGCCGCCAGTATCGCTGGGCTTCAGCTCCGCCACGCCCAGGCTGCACGTCGCACGGACGAAGCGCCCTTCCCCGGCATCCACCGGGCCTCCCGCCAGGGCGGCCCGGAGATCCTCAGCGGCATTCAGCGCCAGGGCCGCCGTCGTCTCCGGAAGGATGGCCAGGAATTCCTCGCCTCCCAGCCGGCCCACGGGGTCCGAACCCCGGAGGCGCCGGGCCAGGTGGCCGCCAAAGGCCCGGATCACCCGGTCACCGGCCTCGGGGCCATGCCCGATGTTGATCTGCTCAAGGCCATCGAGATCCGCCAGGATGACCGCCAGGGGGCGCTGATGCCGCCGGGCCAGCTCGAAGTGGGCCTCCAGCTGGGCCAGCACCGTGGCGCGGCCGCCAACGCCCGTGAGGCCGTCGAGGGCGGCTTGGGCGCCGGTGTCCTGCTGGTACTGGCGATCCAGGAGATCCAGCCGCTTGAGCTTGAAGGCGTGGACCCCCACGCGCAGCACATCCCCCGCGCGGAGGGCCACGGGGCCTGGCTCCGCCTCCACCCGGCGGCCATTCACGTAGAGGCCGTTGGTGGATCCCAGGTCGTGAAGCAAAATGGTGGCGCCGCCGGAGGCCGCCTCCAGCCGCGCATGGCGGCGGCTCACCTCGGGCTCCGGAAGGCAGAGGCCGCATTCCGCCGCGCGGCCGATGTCCAGGCCTTCCGGCGGCAGGGGAATCACCTCGCCCAGGGGCTGGCCGATGTAGCGGATCAGGATCCAGGCGCGGGCCTCCGGCGTGCCAGGCCGGGTAGATGGATCAGGAGGCGCGGATTCGGGGGGCATCGGCCCAAGTCTACCTCAGCAGTCCGTTTTTTTTAGCCCAGGCACACGCGGTTCCGCCCTTCCAGCTTGGCCCGGTAGAGGCCCCCATCCGCCCGGGCCAGCATCTGCCCCGCGTCCAGGTCCCCGGCGAGACGCTCCGCGATGCCCATGCTGCAGGTCACCTCCAGCCCGCCGCCCGGCAGGGGCACGGGAACCGAGGCGAGCGCCAGGCGGAGCCGCTCGGCGAAGGTCTGGGCGCCGCCCAGGTCCGTTTCGGGAAGGATCATCAGGAACTCTTCGCCCCCGATGCGGCCCGCGAGATCGGCCTCCCGCAGCGTGGTGCGGAGCCGTTCACCAAAGGTCTGGAGGACAAAGTCCCCGGCGCCGTGGCCATGGATGTCGTTGATCTGCTTGAAGGAGTCCAGATCCGCCATCACCACCGACAGGGGACGGCCATAGCGCACGCTCAGGCCGAAGCGGGTCTGGAATTCCCCGAGGGTGCTGCTCCGGTTGGCCAGGCCCGTGAGCAGATCCTTGGTGCTGAGGTCCAGCAGGGTCTCGTGGAAGGCCCGCTCCAGCGGATCCATGGCCACCAGCTTCAGCACGTGGGCGCCGATGGCCAGGCGGTCCCCCGCCTGGAGGACCACCGCCCCGCCGGGCCGCTCCCCGTTCACCAGGGTGCCGTTGGTGGAGCCCATATCCTCGAGCCGCACCTGGCCGCTCTCCAGGAGGACCCGCGCGTGGTGGCGGCTCACTTCGCTGTCCAGCAGCGCCACCTGGACATCCGGGGCGCGGCCGATGATGGATTCACCGGGGGGCAGGGGGAAGATGCGCCCCAANNCGTTGGCGGGGGCTGGCTGCGCGGCGGGGCGTGGGCGCGTCAAGGATCCTCCACGAAACAGCTGACCAGGGCGCCGTCATCCTTGCGCCGCGCCAGCACGAAGGGCGACCGGGCAGCCGCGAGGGCGGCGGGTTCGAGCCGCAACAGAATGCGCCCCTGGCGGGCATCGTGCCGCAGGTCAGCCACGCCCTTGCGCGGGATGCGGAACAGGCCGAGCACCTCGAGATTCCGCACATTCTCGCCCGTGCCCCGCACCAGCTGGAGGCTGTAGCGCATCCAGAGCCCCTTCGGCAGCCGGTGGACATCCTCGCCCTGGAAGGGCACCGCCAGGGTGAGCATGGTCTCCAGGCCGGACCGGGC
>DPRT01000014.1:0-4488 GCA_003538615.1 Holophagaceae bacterium
CCGCCGGGAGCCCCCAGGATCTGGTCCCTCCCCCCCCCCCCGTCTCCGCCCCCTCCCGGCGTCCCTGGGTGCTCCTGGCGCTCCTTCTCGTGTCGCTGGCCCTCTGGGGTGGTCTGCGGTGGTACAAGCGAAACCCCGTCATCCTACCGAAACTGCCCCAGTCTACTGGGCAGAACCCAGGGTCTGTCGCCCCGAAGCTGGAACCGCCCGCCCCCAAGGCCGCGCCTGAACCGGAGGCAAAGGCCCCTCCGGAAACCGAGGCTGTGCCGCCACCTGCTCCAGCCCCCAGTCCGGCGGCAGCCCCCAAGCCGGAGGCCAAAGCACCCTCTGTGCCGTCCAAGGGAGACCGTCTGCAGGCCATCCTCGACGGGAACCTGAAGCTGGCCACAACCCAGGGCGCGGCCCAACGCAAATCCATCCAGGGAAAGTGGACCCTGCGCCTGGAGATCGCCTGCCAGGGCGGCACCATCCAGCATGCAGCCGGGCTGCTGAAGGGCCGCGATCCCGACCTCTTCATCCTGCCCATGGCGATGCGGGACGGACGCACCTGCTACCAGGTCTTCCTCGGGAGCTACGGATCCGAAGCCGCTGCCCGGGACGCCGCGAAGCGCCTCCCATCTCCCTTCCTGGCCGAAGGGAATCGCCCCAAGCCCTTCCGGGTGGCCCAAATCCCTGATCGGCAGTAGGCATAAGCCAAATCAACACCGCATATATTCCTATTACAATGTCGAGCCCTTTACAAAGGACTCTCTCTAGGTCATACTTTATATGTATACGAGCTGGTCCATTAAATTCGGCCAGGTGATCTTTGTGGAGTCCGATGCTGTCACCCTTCCATCCCACCAATTGGAGCAAGGCTTGTGCGCTCTGGATCCATGAGATCCAAATCGCCTTCGACCCTCCGACTCCGGTGGACCCTGGCACCGGTGGCGTCCTGCGGCTCATGCGCTGGAGCACGCCCCGGGTGGCGGCCCTGGTGGCACTCAGTTTCACCCTGCACTGCACCCGGCCTCCCGCCACTTTCACATCCCCGGCCCCCGGAGCCCGTGAGGCGCGCCCAGCCCAAGGTCAGACCTATGTGGAAGAGGGCATTGCCAGCTGGTATGGCGGGGATGGCGATGGTTTTGCAGGCCGGCCCACGGCCAGCGGAGAAATTTTCGATCCCGAGCAGTTCACCTGCGCCCACCGGACCCTGCCCCTGGGCAGCTTCGTGGAAGTGGAAAACCTGGATAACCGGAAACGGACCGTCCTCCGGGTGAATGATCGGGGCCCCTTCATCAAGGGTCGTGTGCTGGACCTGTCCAAGCGCGGTGCCGAGGAACTGGGGTTCCTTGGCCATGGCACCACCCGCATCCGCCTGCGATCCGTGGATGCCATGGGCCTTCCCACGGCCCTGGATCCCGTCGCGGATCGCACCGACCCCTTCGTGGTGCAGGTGGCTGCCCTTTCGGATGCCAAGAATATCGAAGCACTTACACACGAACTTGAAAGCACTTTCGGCCCCGTCACCCTCCAGGAGGTCCATACCCGCGGTGGCCTGTCTGTGAAGCGGGTTCGGGTGGGCAGCTACACCAGCCGCCAGGATGCCGAGCAGGCCGCGGAGCAGATCGCCAAGCTCCTGAAGGATCGTGGTGTCGAGCCCTTCATCACCCGCCAGCGCTGAGCCCCAGCGCCCCTTCCTGGTCATCCCGGGTGGGGGACGGGGGCTGCGCATGGGCGGCGGCCTGCCCAAGCAGTTCCGGGACTGGGGCGGCCGCCCCCTCCTCCGGGCCACCGTGGAGGCCTTTCTCGCCCCTGGCATGCCCCCCTTGGCCGGCATCGCCTTGGCGGTACCGGATTCGCATTTGGAGGAGGTCCGCAGCTGGCCCTTCAATGTGCCCTGCTGGGTCGTGCCTGGGGGGGATACCCGACAGGAATCCGTGTGGGCGGCCCTCCGGGCCCTGCCCGACCTGCCCATGGCCCCGGTCATGATCCACGATGCCGTCCGTCCCTTCCCCCCCACTGTCCCCCTATGGGAGGCGCTGGAGGCACTGAACCGGTTCGATGGCGTGCTGCTGGGGGAACCTTCCACCGATACGCTGAAGCGGGTGGACGCCGACGGCCGCGTGCTGGGCACCGAGCCCCGGGAGGAGTTCTTCCGGGCCCAGACCCCTCAGATCGCCCGGCTGGGCACCTGGCTCCAAGCCTTCCGCTCTGCGGACGAAGCCGGCTTCATGGGCACCGACGACGTGGCCCTCCTGGAGCGCCTGGGCCTGGCCGTAAGGCTGGTTTCCAGCCCCAGTTCCAATCTGAAGCTCACCACCCCAGAGGATTGGGAGCGGACTCAGCCGCGCTGACCACGGTGTGTGGTGAAGCGACCCACATCCACATTCGTTTTTTGATTATTCAAATATTGAAATAATTTGAATAACAAAATGGCACAATATTGGCTTGTTCATCCGCGAGGACGAACCATGCCCCGCAGCACCACACCCCAGACCCTGAGCCGCGAGATCACCATCTCGGGCCACGGCCTGCACAGCAACCGCCCCTGCTCGGTGCGGCTGGTGCCGGTGGCTGCGCCTTCGGGCCTGGTCTTCGTCCATGTGCCCACGGGCACCGAGATCCCCGCCAAGGCCGATCTGGCCGGCGACCTCGTCCTGGCCACCACCCTGGTGAAGGATGGTGTGCGCCTCCAGACCATCGAGCACCTGCTGTCCGCCCTGGCCGGATTGGAGATCGAGCACCTCCGCATCGAAGTGGATGCCGAGGAACTCCCCATTCTGGATGGCAGCGCCGCCCCCTGGGTGGACGCCATCCTCCAGGCGGGCGCCAAGTCCCTGGAGGGTCGCCGCCGCTTCCTGAAGATCACCCGGCCCGTGGAAGTGCGGAACGGCGACCGCTGGATCCGCGCCCTCCCTTACGACGGCCTGCGCCTGCGCTATGTCATCGATTTCCCCATTCCCGCCCTGGGCCGCCAGAGTCGCGAACTGAGCCTCACTCCGGAAAAGTACCGCCGGGAGCTGGGCGCCGCCCGCACCTTCTGCCTGGCCCAGGAGATCGACATGATGCGCGCCCGCGGCCTCGCCCTGGGTGGCAGCCTGGACAACGCCGTGGTCTTCGGCGCCGACGGCCCCCTGAACGAATCCCTGCGCTTCGAAGACGAGGCCGTGCGCCACAAGATGCTCGATCTGGTGGGCGATCTGGCCCTCCTGGGCGCCCCCCTGCTGGGCCTTGTGGAGGCCCACGCCGCCGGCCACGCCCTGCATGTGGCCCTGGCCCAGGCGATCCTGGCCGACCCCAGCTGCTGGGAGTGGACCGAAGACGCCGAGCCCGCCAACGTGCAGTTCTTCTTCCGGCCCTCCGACCTCAGCATCGCCGCCCAGCCCGCCTGATCCTGGAACGCGGCTGAATTTAAGGGTTGCGGCCCGCCATCCAGTGCTGGCAGGCTGGTTCCTTCGCCCTTGAGGTGCACAGGTGTTACTTCATCTCCATCACTGACCTGAACGACCGGGACCTGGTGCCCGGGTGGGTGGCCGCGCTGGCCCGAAACGCAGGGATGGAAGAAGACACCCGGAAGGCCGTGGCAACCATCCTGGGGGATGTCCGCCGGGACGGGCTGCCGGCCGCGCTCGACTGGACCTCCCGTCTGGATGGGGTGGATCTCGATCCGGCGGCCTTGCGCATCCCCCCGTCGGCCCTTGAGTCGGCCCGCACCGCCTTGGATNNCGATCTGGAGCTGCCCCTGCCCGGGGGCGGCACCGTGGGCGAACGCTGGTGCCCCCTGAAAACCGCGGGCGTCTACATCCCCGGGGGGCGTGCCTTCTACCCCTCCACCCTGGCCATGACCGTCATCCCCGCCCAGGTGGCCGGCGTGGGGCGCATCGTGGGTGTCACGCCTCCGAAGCCCCAGCCCACGCTGTCTGGCGCATGGGGCGTGGATCCCCTGGTGCTGGCCTGCGCGGCGGAGCTGGGTCTCTCGGAGCTGTATCCCTTCGGCGGCGCCCAGGCCCTGGGCTGGCTGGCCTATGGCGAGCCTGCCGTGGATCTGATCGCCGGCCCCGGCAACCGCTTCGTGGCCGAGGCCAAGCGCCAGCTCATCGGCACCTGCGGCATCGACGCCTTGGCAGGCCCCACGGAACTGCTGGTGATCGCCGACGGCAGCGCCGATCCCGCCTGGCTGGCTGAGGACCTGCTCGCCCAGGCCGAACACGATCCCGATGCCGCCGCGGTGCTGGTGAGCGCCGACCGCGCCCTGCTGGAAACCGTGGCCGCGGAGCTGCAGGTCCGCGTGGCCGCCTCCCCCCGCCGCGCCATCCTCGAACAGAGCCTGGGCGCCCACGGGCGGCTGGTCTGCGCGAACCGCGACCTCGCCATCGCCCTGGCCCAGGCCTGGGCGCCGGAGCACCTGGAGCTCTGCGTGCGCGATGCCGAGGCCTGGCTGCCCTTCCTCACCGCCGCCGGAGCCCTGTTCATCGGCAGCGCCAGCGCCGAGGCCTTCGGCGACTA
>DPRT01000014.1:4496-21164 GCA_003538615.1 Holophagaceae bacterium
CCGAGCGCTCCACATCGCTTCTTTTCCTGAGAGGCCTGGTTTTCTCCTACCCTCATCCCGAGCCGTCATGACCTTTCTCCGACCCGATCTTGCCGACCTGCCCGCCTACCAGCGGCCCCCCGAGCCGTCCGCCGGGCGCCGCCTCCACATGAACGAGGCCGCCGCCGACTGGCCGGTGGAGGCCCGGGAGGCGCTCCTGGCCCGGCTTCAGACTCTGCCCTTCCACCACTATCCCGAGCGACAGGCGGACCTCACGGAGCGCCTGCGGAAGCGCCTGGGCGCGCCAGAGGGCGGCCTGTTGCTGGGGCCCTCCAGCGGGGCCCTGCTGGACCTGGTGGCCATGGCAGGCCTGAGCGCCGGTGACGAGGTGGCCATTCCCGATCCCGGCTTCAGCCTCTACCCCATGCTCGTGCGGCGCCACGGCGGCCGCGTGCGGCCGGTGCCCCAGGGCACGGGCTTCCCCCTGGATCCCTGGTTCACGGCCCTGGACTGCCGCCAGATCTGGCTCACCCTGCCGAACAACCCCACGGGCGCATGGATTCCACCAGAAGCGCTGGAGCCCCTGCTGGCCGCCGCCACAGCCTGCCCCGAGCCGCCCCTGGTGGTGCTGGACGAAGCCTACGCGGAGTTCGCGCCCGCCACCCACCGCCTGGCCGTGGACCGCTACCCGAACCTGGTGCTGCTGCGGACCTTCAGCAAGGCCCTGGCTTCCGCCGCCTGGCGCCTGGGCTACCTGGTGGGCGACCCGGCCCTGGTGTCCAAGCTGGCCACGCTGCAACTGCCCTACTCGATCCCGGCCCCCAGCCTGGAGGCCCTGGACGTGGCCCTGGATTTCGCGGCGGCCTTCGAGGGGGCCGTACGGGCTCTGCCGGAGCGGCGGGATCGCCTGGCCGCGGCCCTGCCTGGCCATCGCGCCGCCCCCAGCGCCGCCAACTTCCTGCACCTGTCGCCAGATCCCTCCGCCGCGCTGGAAGCCGTGGGCCTGAAGGTGCGCCGCCTCCCCGGCAGCGATGCCGCGCGCGTCACCGTGGGCACGGAGGCCGAAGCCGCCTGCGTGGCCTCGGGCCTGGCCGCCCAGCTGCCTGCCCCCGCGCCCCGGTCCCGCCGCCGCCTGCTGGCGCTGGACATCGACGGCGTGCTCATCGACGCCGACCGCAGCTTCATGGAAGCCGTGGCCCGCGCCCTGGCGGAACTTCGCCCCGCCCTGCCCTGGTCCGATGGCGCCTTCCGCGCCTTCAAGCGCCTGGGCGGCTTCAACAACGACTTCCGCCTCACCGCCGGGGCCCTGGCCCTGGCGGAGGCGCACGGCGACGTGGACCTCCAGCCCCTGGTTGAAGGCACCCTGGAGCCCAGCCTCGAAGCCCGCATCCGGGCCCTGGAGCCCTCGGCCCAGGCCGTGGTGCAGAAGCACTACGCCGACACCATCCACCTCGAACGCCCCCTCGCCACCCTGGCCGAGCTCCAGGCCACGGGCTGGGAGCTGGCGGTGCTCACGGGCCGCCCGCCCGAGGAGCTGGGCCTGGCCTGGCGGGTGCTGGGCTTCCAGCTGCCCGCGGTCTGCGATGCCGCGCCCCACCTCCGCAAGCCCGAACCCGCGGGCCTGCTGCAGCTGGCGGACGCCTTCCGCGCCGAGGAGGTCCTCTTCGCGGGCGACACCGTGGACGACGCCCGCTGCCTGCGGAGCGCCGCGGCCCTGCGTCCCGACCTGGCCTGGCGCTTCGCGGCCCTGGGGCCCGACCGCGGCCGCTTTGCCGCGCCGGGGGACATCCAATCCGCGACCCTGCGCGACCTGCTGCCGATGCTGAACCAGGAGAACCCATGAGGACCGCCACCCTGCACCGGACCACCGCCGAAACCGACGTGAACCTGAGCCTCCACCTGGACGGCGGCAGAACGGACATCCACACGGGCCTCGCCTTCTTCGACCACATGCTCATGCAGCTGGCGAAGCACGGTGGCTTCGGCCTGGAGGTCCAGGCCAGGGGCGATCTGCCCGTGGACAGCCACCACCTGGTGGAAGACGTGGGCCTCTGCCTGGGCGAGGCCCTGAGGTCCGCCCTCGGCGATCGCGCCGGCATCGTCCGTTTCGCCCACGCCTACGCCCCGCTGGACGAGGCCCTGGCCCGGGTAGTGGTGGATCTCTCCGGCCGTCCCTGGTGCGAGTTCCATGCGGAGCTGCCGCCCCTCGTCCTGGGCGATGGCTTCCAGACCGAGATGGTCCGCGAGTTCTTCATCGCCCTGGCCATGCGCGGGGGGCTGGCCCTCCACGCGGACCTGCTCCGCGGCGCGAACACCCACCACAAGGTCGAGGCCCTCTTCAAGGCCCTGGCCCTGGCCCTGCGCCAGGCCACCCGCACCGGAGGCNNGCCTCGCTGGAGGGCGCCCTCAAGCGGCTGGGACTGGTCTCCCAGCGGGCCGCCACGCCCGACGAGGCTGCGCCGGGCGGCCCCATCGTGCTGCCGGGCGTGGGCCACTTCGAGGCGGCCCAGAAATCGCTGCGCGAGCGCGGCTGGTGGCGTGCGCTGCCGGGACTCGTGGCGGAGGGCCGCCCGGTGCTCGGCATCTGNNCTCGGGCTCCTCCCGGGCATCGTGCGGCGCCTGGGCCCCGGCGTGAAGGTCCCCCACATGGGCTGGAGCCAGGTGCGCCGCAACTATCCCCACCCCGCCCTGGCGGATCCCCAGGGCGCCTGGCTGTACTTCGTCCACAGCTACGCTCTGGAGCCCACCGGAGAGACCGTCTATGTCGCGGAGCATGGCCGCCCCTTCGCCGCCATCGAGGCCCGGGGCAACGTCATGGGCTTCCAGCCCCACCCCGAAAAGTCCGGCCCCGCGGGGCTTCTGCTGCTGCAGCAGTCCCTGGCCTGGATGGGTGCCTCCGCGCCCATCCCGGAGGTTCCATGCAATTGACGCTGGAGGCGATGTGCAGCTGATCCCGAGCATGGACCTGATGCGGGGCCGCCTCGTGCGGCTGCGCCACGGCGATCCCAAGCAGGCCACGTTCTACGACCTGTCCCCGGAGGCCTGGCTGGAGCAGCTGGCCGAGGCCGGAGCCCGACGCATCCACCTGGTGGATCTGGACGGCGCCTTCGGACAGCCCCGGCAGGGGGCCTTTACGGGGTTCCCGGCCCGCTTCCCGGCCATCCGCTTCCAGCTGGGCGGCGGCCTGCGGAGCCGCGCCGCCATCCAGGAGGCCCTGGACCTGGGCTTCGAGGCCGTGGTGGGCACCCTGGCCGTGGAGCAGCCCACGGCCCTTCGGGGCCTGCCCGGCGGGTGCATCGTCGCGGCCCTCGACCTCAAGGGCGACCGTGTCGTCACCCATGGCTGGCAATCCCCCAGCGTCTGCGCCTCCACCGATGTCTTCGAGGCCCTGCTCACCCTGGGCTTCGACCGGGCCCTCGTCACCGACGTGAGCCGGGACGGGACGCTGGCGGGGCCGGGATTGGAGGCGGCCGCCTGGGTGGCCAAGGAGGGCTTCCAGGTGCAGGCCTCCGGCGGCCTCAAGGATCTGGCAGATCTCGGGCCGCTGTCGGGCCTGCCCGGCGTGGTGGGCGCCATCAGCGGCAAGGCCCTGATGGAGGGCTTCATCCCCCTGGACGATCCGCGCACTCGCGCGGCCCTGGAAGGAGGGGCCTGATGCCCGCCAAGCGTGTCATCCCCTGCCTGGATGTGAAGGACGGTCGTGTGGTGAAGGGCGTGCAGTTCAAGCACCTCCGCGACCTCGGACATCCCGTGGACCTGGCCCGCCGCTACGATGCCGAGGGCGCGGATGAACTGGTCTTCCTCGACATCGCCGCCTCGCTGGAGAACCGCGGCACGCGGGAGGCCTGGGTGCGCGACGTGGCCCATGAGCTGAGCATCCCCTTCACCGTGGGCGGCGGCGTCTCCAGCGTGACGGACGCCCGCAGCCTGCTGCGCTCGGGCGCCGACAAGGTGGCCGTGAACACCGCTGCGGCCCTCCGCCCGGCCCTGGTCTCCGAATTGGCCGATGCCTTCGGCCGCCAGTGCGTGGTGGTGGCCGTGGATGTGAAGCGCGACGAGGCCCTGGGCTGGCGGGTCTTCCTGAAGGGCGGCACCGACCCCACGGACCGCGCGGCCCTGGACTGGCTCTGGGAGCTCAATGACCTNNGGCTTCGACCTGCCGCTGATCGAAAAGGCCTCGGAACTGCCCATCCCCCTCATCGCCTCCGGCGGCGCGGGCCGCGAGATCCACTTCCTGGAGACCCTGGAGTGCGGTGCCGACGCCGTGCTCGCCGCCACCCTCTTCCACGAAGGCATCCTGCCCATCCCCCAGCTCAAGGCCTACCTCGCCCAGAACGACCTTTCCGTACGGATCTGACATGGACTTCGACACCCTGATCTTCGATTCAAATGGCCTCATCCCCGCCATCGTGCAGGACCGCTCCGGCGGCATCCGCATGATGGCCTGGCTCAACCGCGAGGCCCTCCAGCGCACCCTCGACACCGGCTTCGTCACCTTCTGGAGCCGCTCGCGGCGGTCCCTGTGGGTGAAGGGCGAAACCAGCGGCAACCGCCTGCGCCTCATCCAAATCCACCCCGACTGCGATGCCGACACCCTGCTCATCCTGGCGGATCCCGAAGGCCCCAGCTGCCACCGGGGCACGCAGAGCTGCTTCGATGCCGTCCCCGGTGGCGGCCAGCCCCCCAGCCCAGGGCCCGCCACCCTGCCCTGGCTGGGCCGCCTGGAGGCGCTGCTGAAGGCCCGCAAGGCCACCGCGGACCCCGCGGGCAGCTACACCCAGAAGCTCTTCGCTCAGGGCGTGGACCGCATCGCCAAGAAGGTGGTGGAGGAGGCCGGCGAGGTGATCCTCGCCGCCAAGAACGACGACCGCGAGGCCTTCCTGGGCGAAGCCGCCGACCTGCTCTTCCACCTGGACCTGTTGCTGCTGGAGCGCGGCGCGGGCCTGCTGGACGTGGTGGAGGTGCTCCACCGCCGCCACGCCGAGGCCGCCGGGAGGCCGTCCTGATGCCGGTCCGCACGCCCCACTTCCCCGACCTGCTGTTCGGCTCCGCCGCCAGGCTCCGCCGCTGGGAAGGCGCCCTCATGGACCTGCTGGCCGCCCACGGCTACCGCGAGCTGCATCCTTCCCTCGTCCTGCGCGGAGCCGTGCCCGAGGGTGGCTTGCGCTTTTTCGACGGCGACGACCTGGTGGCCCTGCGCTGGGACTTCACGGTGGCCCTGGCGGGCCTGCTGGCCCGGGGCTTTCCTGCCCCGCCGGACCGTGTCGCCTACGCGGGCGCCGTGTTCCGGCGGCCCGTGCAGCCCTGGGAGGCCGTGGAGCGCTTCGAGGTGGGCTGCGAGCGGATCCAGCCCGAAGGCGAAGCCACCAACGAGGCCGATGTGGAACTGGCGCGCCTGCTCATGGCCATTCCCGGCGCCCTGGGTCTGAAGAGTGCCATCCTCCACCTGGGCAACGCCGCCCTGGTGCGCCGCCCCCTGGAGGCCGAGGGCATCTTCGGCGAGCTGGCGGACGCCGTGGTGGCGGCCCTCTCCCGCCGGGCGCCCCATCGCGTGCGGGAAGCGCTCGACGGTCATCCCTCCGGCGCGCGCCTGTCGGCCCACGCGGAGGCGCTGCTCTCTGAACTGGATGGCCCGCGGACGCTGGATGCGCTGGCCTCCAGCCCCTACGCGGAGCTGCTGGCGGGCGAGCGGGAGCACATGGACCGCGCCCTCCAGGCCCTGCTGCCCATCCTGCCGCCCAACCTGGAACTGCGGGTGGACCTGGCCGATGTGGCGGGGCTGGGCTTCTACACCGGGCCCACCCTGCGCCTCTGGGCCCCCGGAGCCCAGCAGGAGCTCGCCGCGGGCGGCCGCTACGACCGCCTCTTTCCGGGCCTGGGCCGCCCCTGGCAGGCCGCAGGCTTCTGCGTGCGCCTGTCGCGCCTCCTGGACCTCGCCGAGACCCGGCCCGACCTCTTCGAGCAGCCCCAATGACCCAGCCACCCGTCCTCATCGCCTTCCCCAAGGGCCGTCTCGGCGACGAGCTGGTGCCGAGGCTTGCGGGCACGCCCCTGGCCCTGGACACCGCGGCCCTGAAGTCCCGGGTGCTGCGCATTCCCACGGCCACGCCCGGCGTGGCGGCCCTGCTGCTCAAGGGCGCGGATCTGCCGCGCTATGTGGCCGCCGGCGTGGCCTCCCTGGGCATCGTGGGTTCCGACACCCTGGACGAGATGGACGTGGACCTGCTGGAGCTGGCGGACCTGGGCTTCGGTGCCTGCCGCCTGTCGCTGTGCGCCCTGGCGGGCGTCACCCTTGAGCAGCTGCGCGCCAGGCCGCACCTGCGCCTGGCCACCAAGTTCCCCAAAGCCACCGAGGCCTGGCTCGCGCGGGAGGGCCTCACGGCCGAGCTGGTGCCCCTCAGCAGCAGCGCCGAACTGGCGCCCCTGCTGGGCTTGGCGGATGCCATCGTGGACCTGGTGCAGACCGGCGGCACCCTCAGGGCCCATGGCCTGGTGGAAACCGCCGTCCTGGGCCGCTCCTCCGCCCGCCTCGTGGCCGCCCGCGGCGCCTACCTCAGCGAACCCGGACGCATCCGGCCCCTGGCCGACCTGCTGCTCGGGGCCTTGAAAGACAAAGCGTAGACAGGATTAACAGGATTGAAAGACTGATTAACAGGATTCAAAAGCTTGCCTCCTGTTAATCCTGCTTTTCATCCTGTTAATCCTGTCCCAGCTTTTCCGGTTCAGGCACGGACCTCGCCGTAGATGTTGTCCCGCTGCCAGGGCTCGTAGCCGGCGGCGGTGATCATGCGGGTCATCTCGTCCTTGTTCACGCTGTAGCAGGTGCCCGCGGCGCTGACGACGTTCTCTTCGAGCATGAGGCTGCCCATGTCGTCGCAGCCGTAGTGGAGGGCCAGCTGGCCCGTCTTGCGGCCCATGGTGACCCAGCTGCTCTGGATGTGCGCGAAGTTGTCCAGGAAGATGCGGGCCACGGCGATGGTGCGGAGGTACTCCACATCCGTGGGCTTGGGCACCTTGCCTTCCCAGGGCGTGTGGCCGCTCTGGAAGGGCCAGGCGGCGAAGGCGGTGTAGCCGCCGCCGTTGTTCCGCGCCAGGGCCCGGTCCTGCTGGTCGCGCAGGGCCTCCAGATGCTCGATGCGCTCGGCCATGGTCTCGGTGATGCCGAACATCATGGTGCCCGTGGTCTTCACGCCCTCCTCGTGGGCGGCCTCCATGACTTCCAGCCACTTCTCGCGGCCGCCCTTGAGGGGCGCGATCTTCTTGCGGATGCGGTCCACCAGGATCTCAGCGCCGCCGCCGGGAATGGAGCCCAGACCCGCTTCCCGCAGATCCGCGACGGTCTTGCGCAGGGTCTGGCCGCTCAGCTTGGCCATCATCTGGATCTCCACGGGCGAGAAGCCGTGGACCCAGATGCCCAGGTCGTGGCGGAGGTAGCGCACGAGATCCAGGTAGTAGTCCCAGGGCAGATCCGGGTTCACGCCGCCCTGCAGCAGGAAGCCGGTGCCGCCGATGGCCTGGGTCTCCTCGGCCTTCTGCTTCAGCTGCTCCTTCGTCAGCACNNCTCGGCCTGCTCCAGCAGGACCAGGGCCTCGGACGGGGAGATCCGGCGGCCCTGGAGCACACCTTCCAGGATCGCCTCGGGCGCAGCGAGTGTCGTGGGCATGCCTAGACCTGGTACCCCATCACCTGGAGGCAGCGGCGGCAGACGCACTCCTGCCCTTCCACGCCGTGCTGGAAATGCTCCAGGGTGTAGGGGCTCCGGCACTTCTCGCAGATCTGGGTGGGATCGGTGCAGGTCTTGGGGGCGTAGAGATGCGTGGGATCGGGCATGGCGGACTCCGGACCTTCAAGGATATCAAAGGCGGCCACCAAGGGCCGCCTTTGATCGGAAAAGCCTGGCTTGGCTACTCTTCGACGGCACCGGCCTTGGCGCTTTCGTGGGGACGGGAATGGCGCTTGTCCTGCAGCTTGTGCGCCTGCACGTCGAGCTTTTCAATGGCCTGCGTGATGCTCCCGTACATGTCATCGGTGGTAGCGGAGGCCACGAAGGCGCTGGCGCGGGTCTTCAGGGTGATCTCGGCTTCGTGGCGGTGCTTTTCCACGCTCAGGATCACGTGGACGTCGATGATGTCGTCCAGGTAGGTGGCCATCTTGTCCAGCCGCTCCTTGGTGAACTGCTTCAGGGGCTCGGTGAGCTCCACGTGGCGGCCAGTGTAGTGGACCTTCATGGGACACTCCTGAAAGGGGCCGGGCGGCCCGTAGATCGTGGATCCGGCACCCGGAGGGGGATCAGCCCTGTTATCGGCGCCGGCGCTGGGAAGCTGGAGGAATCTTCAGCTCCTCCCGGTACTTGTTCACGGTGCGGCGGGCGACCTTGATGCCGTCCCGCTCCAGCAGGCCTGCGATGGCCTCGTCGGACAGCGGCTTGGCAGGGTCCTCAGCCTGCACGAAGGCCTTGATGCGATGCTTGACCACCGTGGCGGACACATCGGAATCCTTGGGCCGCGCGGAGAAGAAGTAGTTCAGGTCGTAGAGCCCCTGGGGCGTGTGGATGGTCTTGGCCTTCACCACCCGGCTGATGGTGCTCTCGTGGAACCCCGTGGCCTCGGCCACGTCGCGCAGCACCATGGGCCGCAGGCGCTCGATGCCGTGCTCCAGGAACTCCTTCTGGAGGTCCACGATCTGGGCCGAAACGCGCAGCACCGTGCGGTTGCGGTCCTCCACGCCGCGGATGAAGTCCCGGGCGCTGCGGAACCGTTCGCGGATGAAATCCTTGTCGGCCTTGGCGTCGCTGGAGGCCAGGAACCGCTGGTAGTCGCCGTTCACCTTGAGCCGGGGCAGGCCCTCGTCGTTGAGGTAGATCTTCCAGTTGCCATCCTCGCCCTTGAGCACCACCACATCGGGCTTCACCACGCGCTCGCCTTCGGGATCGAAGGCCCGGCCCGGCGATGGGTTCAGGTGCTTCAGCTGTTCCATGGCCAGGGACAGCTCTTCCTCGGTGCAGCCCAGGGCCCGGCGCAGCTTGGCGCTTTCCCGCTGGGACAGCAGCGCGGAATGGTCCTGGATGATGCGCACGGCCAGGTCGTCGGGCTCGGCACCCGCATGGCGGAGCTGGAGCAGCAGGCTCTCCTGCACAGTGAAGCAGCCCACACCGGAGGGGTCGAATTCCTGGAGCACGTCCAGGGCGGCGCCCAGAGCTTCCTCGGTGATCCCGAAGTCCGCCGCCAGGGCCGCAGGCGTGGCTTCCACCGAGGGCTGATCGGGGTCCATCCGCAGGAACCCCTTCGGATCGAGGCGATCAATGAGGCGTTCCACGATCAGGGCCCTGGGGTCCCCATGCTCCAGCGTTTCGTAGAGCTGGCCCAGCAGGTGGTCCTGAAGCGATTCGTAGGCGCTGAGCCGGTCTTCCCAGGAGAGGCGGTCCTCCTCGGGCAGGTTGCTGGTGCGGGGCAGGTCCGTATCCCAGCTGTTCTCGGCGCCCAGTTCGGTCTCCTGGACCTGGGCCACGCCCTCTTCCGTGAACTTCTCCAGATCGCCTTCGGGGTTCATCTCGCCCGCCGCGTCCAGCATGGGCCCCAGATCCACCGTGTCCACGCCCTCGGGCAGCTCCACGCTGTCGGCGGTCTGGTCGGCGGAACCCTCGGTCACCTCGGATTCGCGGCCCTCCTCCAGGGCCTCCAGGGTCGGCACGTCGTCGCCATCCTCCGCCAGTTCCAGCAGGGGGTTTTCCTCCAGTTCGCGCTCGACGGTCTGCGACAGCTCCTGCAGGTTCATCTGCCACAGCTTGAGCTTCAGCTGCATGGCGGGGGTGAGCGCGAGGGTCTGGCTCTGGGCCAGGCGCTGGGAGAGGAAGGGGCCGGCCATCAATCCAACCTGAACCGGTCGCCCAGATAGACCCGGCGGATGTCCGGATCCTCTGCGATCTCGCTGGGCAGGCCGTGTTTCATGATCATCCCGTCCGCCAAGATATAGGCCCTGTCCGCGATCTGCAAGGTCTCACGGACGTTGTGGTCGGTGATCAGCACTCCGATGCCTCGCGCCTTGAGGTTGCCGATGAGCCCCTGGATCTCCAGCACGGACTTGGGGTCCACGCCGGCGAAGGGCTCGTCCAGCAGCATGATGCGCGGCTCGGTCACGAGGGCCCGGGCCAGTTCGCAGCGCCGCCGCTCGCCGCCGGACAGGCTCATGCCCAGGGTGTCGCGCACCTTGTCCAGGTGGAAATCCGCCAGCAGGCGCTCACAGCGGGCCTTCTGTTCATCCTTGGGAATGGGCTGCAGCTCCCCCAGGGCCATGAGGTTCTCCCAGACCGTCAGCCCCCGGAACACGCTGGATTCCTGGGCCAGGTAGCCGATGCCCAGCCGCGCCCGGCGGTGCATGGGCAGGGCCGTCACGTCCTGGCCCAGCCAGCGGATGCTGCCCCGGTCCGGCGCTTCCACGCCCACCACCATGTAGAAGGTCGTGGTCTTGCCCGCGCCGTTGGGACCCAGCAGCCCCACCACCTCGCCCGTGCCCACGCAGAGGCTCACGTCGCGCACCACGGTGCGATCGCCGTAGCGCTTCTGGAGGTTCACGGCCTCGAGGCAGGGGGTCGGCTCTGTCATAGCTCTATCAGAACATGATCGCCCGCCCCTTTCGCCGCGCGCCCTGACCGGCGCGCGGCGGGAGCGGTCCCCGTCAACGGGTGGCGCGCCCAGGCGTATGCGGAGCTTTGGCGGCCTCCAGGGCATCCTCCAGGGCCTTGAGCGCCCCCAGGGCCGTGTCGAAGCGGCCCTGAAGGGCCTTCAGCCCCCCCTCGGCCCAGGCCAGGTTCTGGCGCTGCATGGCGGTGGGCAGCTGGGTGGTGGACCAGACGCTGCCCGTCACATCCTGGATGCGCCCGAGGATGCCGGGAACCGTGGGTTCCTGCCGGGCCGCGATGACGCGATCGCCACTCAGCTGATCGCGCAGGTCCTTCAGGTCGCCGTGGAGTGCCCGGGCCCTGGCCAGCTGCGTGGGGTCCGCCGCCGGGGTCTCCAGCAGGGCCTTCCGCACGTGGTCGAGGCGATTCTGGGCGTCATTCAGGCGCTCGGAGGCCCCCATGGCGAGGCGCTGCGCTTCGCCCATCCGGGCGCAGAAGGCGCTGTATTCGGCCCACTGGGCGGGCGTGAGGCGGTCCGCATCCAGGGGCTTCACCTCGAAGGACACGGGGCCCGCCACGGGCTTCAGCACACCGTCCACCTGGAAAGCCAGGCTGGCCTGGTAGCGGCCGGGGGCGGCCAGGGCCCCGTGGGCGCCGTAGTCCCAGGGATCCCGCTCGCCGGGGGCCTTCAGGCGGATGGGGGCCGGGTTCTGGAGGCGCAGGTCCCAGGCCAGGCGATGGAGGCCTTTCTCGGGCTTCCCCGTGATGCGCCGCAGCACCTGGCCGTCGCCCGCAGTGATGGTCAGCACCGCGGCGGGCGCGGCTTCGCGATCCTCAGCCCGGAGGGCCTCCCAGGTCGGGATGACGGGGTCCTGGCCGGCCTTGGCGGCTTCCTTCTCCCGGGCCTGGCGCTGCTTCTTCAGGGTCTTGGGCTCGGCCTTCACGTGGTAGGTGAAGACGGCGCCAAAGGGGGGATTGGGGGCCAAGTAGAGGGAATCGCCCTGGAAGGATTTCCCGGGGCCGCCGAAGGGGACGGCCTGGATGTAGGCCAGGGCCGGCCGCAGGCCGAAGAGGTGGGCATCCGCCTCCAGGTGCTCCGGCTTCGCCTCGCGCAGTGGCGTGAGGTCATCCAGGACATAGAAGCCCCGGCCGAAGGTGGCCACCACCAGATCGCCCTCCCGCGCCTGGATGGCCAGGTCCTTCACCGCGATGGTGGGCAGCCCGGTGAACTTCGACCAGCTCTTCCCGGCATCCAGGCTGAAGAAGAGGCCGAATTCCGTGCCGCAGTAGAGCAGGCCCTCCCGGGCCGGATCTTCGCGCAGGGTGTAGATGCTGCCCCGCTCCGGCAGCCCCGCGGCCAGGGATTCCCAGGTGCGTCCCCGGTCCTTCGAGCGCAGCAGGTACGGGCGGAAGTCGCCGTTCTTGTGGTTGTTGAAGGCGGCGTAGAGCGTATCCGCGCGATGCGGGCTGGCTTCGAGGGAGGAGACATAGGTCAGGTCGGGCACGTTGGGGAAGCGCTCGACCTTGCGCCAGGCCTTGCCGCCNNTGGGGCTTTCCGTGAAGGCCACGATGTTGCCGTAGAAGCTGGTGGAGGTGTTCCGGGCCACGGCATCCACGCCCCACACCTTGTCCATGATCTTCAGGCGGCTGCGATCGATCTTCCGCGTCAGGTCGGGGCTCACGGCCGTCCAACTATCGCCGCGGTCGTCACTGCGGAAGAGCTTCTGCGCGGCGAAGTAGAGCCGCTTGCCGTTGTGGGGGCTGAGCATCAACGGCGAATCCCAGTTCCAGCGGAACGGCTCCTCACCGGGTGCGGGCTGGGGCTGGATCTCCACGCGCTCGCCCGTGCGGCGGTCGAAGCGGGCCAGGCCGCCGTACTGGCTTTCGGAATACACCGTGTTCGGATCATCCGGATCCACCTGGCTGTAGAAGCCGTCGCCGCCCTGGGTCACGAACCAGTCGTAGTTGGTGGAGCCGTGCAGGTTCCGCGTGCGGCTGGGGCCGCCCATGGAGAAGTTGTCCTGGGTGCCGCCGTAGATGGTGTAGAAGGGCTTCGCGTTGTCCACGGCCACCCGGTAGTACTGGATGACCGGCAGGTTGGCCTTGAACTCCCAGGTGGCGCCCCGGTCGCGGCTTTCGTACACGCCGCCGTCGCATCCCGAGATCAGGTGGTCGCTGTTGGCCGGATCGATCCAAAGGGCGTGGTTGTCCACGTGCTTGTAGGTCTCGCCCACGCGGCGCCAGGTCCTGCCGCCGTCCTCGGTCACCTGCATCCAGGTGTCCATGGAATAGACGCGCTTCGGATCCTTCGGATCGCAGAAGAGCTCCTGGTAGTACTGGGCGCTGCCGGACACCTGCTCGTTGCGCCGCTCCCAGGTCCGGCCGCCGTCCGTGCTGCGGAAGAAGCCGCCGGCCTTGTTGGCGGCCTCGATGGTGGCGTAGACCGTATCCGGTTCGCCCGCCGGAATGGCCAGGCCGATGCGGCCCATGTCCTCCTTGGGCAGGCCCTCCTTCAGCCGCGTCCAGGTCTGGCCGCCGTCCACGCTCTTGTGGATGCCGCCGCCGGGACCGCCGTTCACCATGCCCCACACGTGGCGCCGCCGCTGGTAGGTGGCCGCGTACATCACGTCCGGATTACGGGGATCCATGAGCACGTCCGTGACGCCCGTGTGGGCATCCACGGTGAGCGCCGCCTTCCAGGTCTTCCCGCCGTCCGCGGTCTTGTAGAGGCCGCGCTCACCGCCCTCCTTCCACAGCGGTCCCTGGGAGGCCACGAAGACCACGCGGCTGTCCCGGGGATCAACCAGGATCTTCGCGATGTGCTCGCTGGCCTTCAGGCCCATGTTCTCCCAGTGCTTCCCGCCATCCAGGCTGCGGTACACGCCATCGCCGTAGGCCACGGAGCGCTGGGAATTGTTCTCGCCCGTGCCCACCCAGACCGTGTTCGGATCGCGGGGGTCGAGGGTGACGCAGCCGATGGAGAAGGAGCCCTCCTTGTCGAAGAGCGGCATCCAGGTGGTGCCGCCGTTCACGGTCTTCCACACGCCGCCTGAAGCCACCGCCACGTACCAGGTGTCCGGCCGGCTCGGATCGATGGCGAGGTCGCCGATGCGGCCCGACGTGACCGCGGGACCCAGGTTCCGGAGGGGCAGCGCCGCCAGGGGCGACTCCTTGAGCGTCGCCGCCTCCGTTTTGACCGGAGGCGCGGCCAGGAGCGGCGCCGCAGCCAGCAGCAGGGCCAGGGGCGAGAGGGAGCGGAATCGGGGCATGGTGCCTCCTAATACGAGGTTTGCCCCATCATGCCCTAGAACCGAAAAACCTTCACCATCCCGGACCCACACCCTTGCCGCGCACGCGGCCCTGCCACCGGACCGTCTGGGTGCCGGGCTCCAGATCCAGGGCCTCGCCCTGCCCTTCCCCGAGCCGTCCGCGCAAGGTCACGGCCCCCTGGGCCTGGATCAGCTTCACGGTCCGGTCGGAGCCCACGGTGACCGACACGGAATCCGCCGCCAGACGCCAGCCCTGCCCCTGGCATTCCACGCCGCCGCTGAGGACGATTTTCTGCCCCTCGCTCTGGCCCCGTTCGGCGCGCAGGAACAGGTCGCCATCCGCCGCGGCCAGGGTGCCGTTCAGGCCCTCGGGAAAGCTCACGGCGTCGCCCTTCCGGACGATGCGGGGGCCGGACAGCCGCTCCCGCAGGCGGCTCCAGGCGGCGGGCCGGCCCGTGAGGGTCCAGAGGGCGTCCTCCCAGACCAGCCGGGCGCCCCGGAGGCTGCCGCCGGAGAACAGGTTCACCTGCACGGGCCCTTCGATGGTCCAGGAGCGGGGGTCGCCCTGGCCCGCGCCGCCAGTGAAGGTGCCATCCTCGCCGCGGCCCAGCACCGGGCCCTGGAGTTTCCAGCGCCGGGTGGCCCGCTCCACGAGGATGCGGGGCGAGGACAGGGTCCGCCGGCCCCAGGTCAGCAGGGCCTGGCCTTCCGCCACCGCATGGCCCACGGGCAGGGATTCCGGCAGATCCCGCCCCGGGGCTTCCCGCATGAGCACCCGCGGGGCCCTCAAGGTGAGTCGCTGGCCATCCAGGGGCTGATCCCACACCACGCTGCCCTCCAGGCGCAGGCCCGCGGGCGTCCACCGGGCCCCATCCGTGGACAGGTGCTCTTCGCCGGCGGGAAGCGCGCGATGAGCCTGGAACTTCCGCAATTCCACCTGCTGGAAACCCGTGCCAGGGGCGGGCCTGGGGGCGGCGCCCCCCTGAGCCTGGCCGCGCCACCCATCGGCCCGCTCGAAGGACAGGGGTCCGGGCCAGGTGACGGTGTCCGGGGACAGGTCCGCCACGGAGGCATGGAGGGAACCCTCCGCCAGCTGCACGTTCACACCCTCCAGATGGCCCGTCTGGAAACCAGGCAGCGCCCACAGACGTTCGGCCTCCATGGCCTGGAGGGTGGCCGGGGCGGGTCCGCTGGCGGGCGCCTGCCAGCGCACGGGGCCCTGTTCCACGCGGAAGCGGCCATCGGCCTCGCGGCGCCAGCCCGCGGGCAGGTTCCAGGTGCCGCGGGTCGATCCTTCCAAGGCCTCCCAACGCAAGGGGGCCAGGCCCTCCCATTCCCCGCCCGCCCAGCGGATCGCGGGCACCTCCCCTTCGATGCGCCCCGTCCCCAGCAGCACCCCGCTCCCGGGCTGGGCCACCTGGAGGTCCATGGGAGCCTGGAGGGTCCAGATCCCGGCCTGGCGCCGGGCCTTGGGCGACCGCAGCCGCCACTGGCCGGCCTGTTCATCCAGGCGGCCCGTCACGGTTTCCAGACGCAGGTCCTCTTCCGTGCCTTCAATGGTGCGGTAGGCCAGCACCATGCGGTTGGGGCCCAGCTGCTCGGTCAGGGTCCCCACGCTGCCCCGGGTCCCCTCGCCGAACAGGGGATCGCCGCCCACGGTGCGGCCGGGCATGCCGTCACTCCCGGACATCAGGAACCGCACCGTCAGCCCCAGGGTGCCGGCCACCAGGCCCCACCCCAGCCATCGCCAGAGCGGGTGCCGGGCGGGCGGCAGATCCTGGAACAGCGCGGAGGCCTTCATGGAGTGGCCTCCCCCAGCACGGCGTCCACCAGCCAGGAGCGGCCCCAGCGGGCGCTGCCCTGGGGGGCGGCAGCTACGCAGAGATGCTCTCCTGCGCGCGGCTGCGCCGGACGCTCATGGTTGGCGAACCAGGTGAGGGGATCGGAAAGGCCCGTCAGCCGGAGCTTCCAATGGTCCGAGCCGAAGACTGCGCTCGAGGCGACAGAGCCTTCCACGCAGGCCAGCGGCGGCGCAAAGCCCTGTCCGAAGGGTTCCAGCCGGGCCAGTTCCCCGTCCGAGGGCAGTTCCTCCGGCGAGCCGTCCAGCAGCAGGAGCGGAATCTCGCGGCCAGCCGCCTGTTCCGCCGCCCCCCGTTGCAGGGCCTGGCGCACGAAGGCCAGCCGGGAGGGCTCGAAACTGAGCCCCGCCGCTGCGCGGTGGCCGCCGCCGCCCAGGATGAAGGGCTGGGCCATGGCCAGCAGGCCGCCCAGATCGTAGCCCTCGGGCGCTCGCAGGCTGCAGTGGGCCACGCCGTCGACGACCGTGCAGACGCCCGCCGGGCGCCCGGTGGCGCGCATGCGGTGACCGGCCACGATGCCGATGACGCCCTTGTGGGCCGATGCGTCCAGCACCAGGTCGAAGGCCGCGCCGTCGGGTTGGGGCAGGCGCGCGGCCAGTTCCTGCTGGATGGCCCGGCGCTCCTGGTTGAGGACCTCCACCCGGGCCATCAGCGTGTCCGCCTCAGCGGGATCGCGGGTCAGCAGCAGCCGCACCGCATCCTCGGCGCCGCCCATGCGGCCCACGGCGTTGAGCCTGGGCGCCAGGCCGAAGGCGATGTCCTGACCGCCCAGTGGGCCTTCCTTCTTCGAGGCGCGCAGCAGGGCCGCCAGCCCTGGGCCGTTCTTTCCGCCAAGGGCGTCGAGCCCGCGCCGCACCAGCAGGGCGTTCTCGCCCACCAGGGGCATGACGTCCGCCACGGTGCCGATGGCCACCAGCTTGAGCATGCCATCCAGGAAGGCCGC
>DPRT01000014.1:21242-21856 GCA_003538615.1 Holophagaceae bacterium
TAGCCGTCCGAGAAGCGGTTGGGGATGAAGAAGGACACGTCGGCGCCCAGCTTCTCCAGCACCCGCACCAGCAGCGCCGTGGCGGTGACGCCGTCCACGTCGTAGTCGCCATAGACGACGATGCGTTCCCGGTTCTCCACGGCCCGGCGGATGCGCGCCACAGCCTCGTCCACGCCCGGGAGCAGGTGCGGATCCGTGCTGCGGGCCCAGGAAGGGTCCAGCCGCCAGGCCAGGTCCTCGGGGCGGTCCACGCCGCGCAGCCAGGCCAGGCGCGCCAGGCGGGGCTCCAGATTCCAGGCCGAAGCCAGGGCCCCCCAGGGCGCCGGACCCGCCGGGATCTCCC
Organism: Holophagaceae bacterium; assembly: GCA_003538615.1. Taxonomy (GTDB): domain Bacteria; phylum Acidobacteriota; class Holophagae; order Holophagales; family Holophagaceae; genus Geothrix. Next base: position 21,586 of record DPRT01000014.1, read on the forward strand.
GGCGGAGGCGCCAGGCCAAGGCACTCATTTCAGCCGACACTGCCCATGCGGGCGAACTTCTGGTACCGCTCCTCCACCAGCTGCTCCGCCGACAGGTCGGACAGCTCCGAGAAGGCCTCCACGACGGCCTCCTTCAGGGCGGCAGCCGCCGCATCGAAGTTCGAGTGGGCGCCCCCCAGGGGCTCCTTGACGATGCCGTCGATGATGCCCAGGTCCAGGAGATGCGGGGCCGTGAGCTTGAGGGCTGCCGCGGCCTTCGGGGCCTGGCTGG
>DPRT01000014.1:22003-22174 GCA_003538615.1 Holophagaceae bacterium
AGCCCATGCCGCCCACGATGGCCGCGTCATCCCCGAAGCGGCGGTCGCCGTGCAGCTCCTCGAAGCGCTCACAGATACGCTCCAGGTAGTCGAGCGTGTAGGGGCGCTTCGGGTGCCGCGCCAGCTGGGCCCGCTGCCAGTCCGTCAGGTTCGTGAACAGTTCGGCTTTCA
>DPRT01000107.1 GCA_003538615.1 Holophagaceae bacterium
TCTTGAGGATGGCGCCGGTGTGGGCGTTGATGAGGTAGTCGGTGTGCTTGATGCCGTCGAGGTCGTTCTCAAGCTCCGTGTGGATGTGGTAGGCCAGGGTGTAGCGGAGCACCTGGCGCGTGACGTCCTCGGCGTTCAGGTGGGCGGAGGCGCGGCGCACCACGTCAATCATCTCGGGATAGACCACCAGCTCTGCGGTGGGCGCATAGGCGAAGGGGCCCTGGGGAGCCAGGTCCTGCTGCGCCAGCGCCAGGGCCTCGGAGGCCTCGATGGCGGGGTTCACGTTGAGCTGGATGCCCTTGTGCAGGGCGTTGGTGAGGGGGAGCTCGCCGCCGTCCTTCCCCGTGTGGGTGATGGCGTCGCCGCCCCACACCTTCACGCCCCGGTAGGTCTGCTGGAAGTGGCCGTGGGTCTGGCCGAGCTCATCCGCGTGGGTGCCGCGGAGGCGGAAGGCGTGATCCGCGTCGAGGCCCAGCTGGGCCCTGCGGGCCAGCAGGCGCTCGGACGCGGCTTCTCCGCGCAGGGCGTCCTGCGGGAGGCGGGCGCTGAGGGAACCGGCGGCGAGCGCAGCCGCAAGGAAGGACAGGGCCATGCGGCCCTTGGTGGTCGCCATGGGGCAACTCCTTCAGAAAAGTGGGGGGGGGAGGGCAGGGCGCCGCCGACACGGCCCATCCGGCCATGAGAGCCCCCACCTCGGCAGAAACCGGGGCGGGGTGCGCAGTCTGGGGAGAAAGAACGGGAAGTCGGGTATCAGAGTCCCCGTGCGCCGTTGCCTTTCTCAAGTTAAGGGTTGTTAATTTTCATAAGAATCAGTTCTATTTGATTTGATTTCGAATAACTCTTTTTTTCAAAACATTTAATAATCAATTTGGAGGTCGTGATTAAAGCTTTTATCTGACCGGGCGCCGGACCACTCGGCCCTCCTGGAGCACGAAGGCGACGCGCTCCAGGGTGGTGATGTCCTTCAGGGGGTCGCCCTCCACGGCGATGATGTCCGCCGCGCGGCCCGCCTCCAGGGTGCCGATCTCCGCCTCGAGGCGCAGCAATCGGGCGGCGGTCAGGGTGGCGCTCTGGATGNNCAGGGAACCCTCGGGGAAGCGATAGGGGTTGCCCGGCAGCAGGATGGATTCCAGCGCGTAGAGGGTGGGCACCAGGAAGGTGCCGCGGGCCTTCATCTCCTTGGCCGTGGCGGGGCTGAGCAGGCTGCCGTGCTCGATGGAGCGCACGCCCGCCAGGGTGGCCTCGAGGATGCCCGCGTCCCCGTGGGCGTGGGCGCAGACATCCATGCCGCGGCGGTTCGCCTCCTCCACGATGGCCTTGAACTCCGGGGGGCTGAAGCTGGGGGCGCCGGGGTCGTCGTGGTTGGACAGGACGCCACCGGTGGCGTGGAGCTTGATGAGGTCCACGCCGCGCTTGCGCCATTCGCGGACGGTGTGGCGGGCCCGATCCGGGGAGTCCACGAGGTGCTCATCTTCGGTGTGAAGGTGAGGCGGGAAGCCGTTGAGGTCGCCATGGCCGCCNNCCCACGTCGCGCACGGTGGTGAAGCCGGCCTCCAGCACCTTCCGGGCGTTCACGACCCCGTCCAGGACCTGGGCGGCATGGCTCCGCTTGAGGTGGCCCAGTTCGCCCAGCCCGGCCCGGAAGAGCAGGTGGGTGTGGGTGTCGATGAGGCCTGGCAGCAGGGTCCGGTCGCCCAGGTCGAGGACCTGGGCCTCCGCGGGCGGGGTCCCCGCCTGGATGCGCCCATCCTTCACCCACACCTGGCCGGGGCTGGACATCTTCCCGGTGCGGACATCCAGGAGGCGGGCGGCCTTGAGGATCAGCGGGCGGTCCTGGGCGCAGAGGGAAAGGCCGAGCAGGCCGGCGAGGAGGCCGCGCAGGATCATGGAAGCTCCGGGGTGTGGCCTACGATAGCCCATCCGTTCCGTGGCTTCGAGGATTCCTAAAGCTTCTTGGTGGACTTCTGCCGGACCCGCTTGGGCGGGGCGCCTTTGCCCTTCTTGGGGGCCTGCTTGGCGGCGGGCTTGGGACCTTCCTTCTTCTTGGGGCGGGGCTTGGCCTTGACCTTGTCCACCCGCTGGGCCTGGAGAGATTCGTTGCTGCGGGAGGGCTTGAGGCCTTCGCCGGGATCCAGGATGCGGCGGACGGCGGCCACTTCCGGCTCTTCGCCCTCGCCTTTCTTCTTCTTCTGGACGCTGAGGCGCAGGGGCACGCCCGCCAGGCCGAACTGCTCACGCAGGCGGTTCTCCATGTAGCGAACGTAGCTGAAGTGCAGTCCGCGGTCCGTGTTGGCCTTCACCACGAAGCTGGGGGGCCGGATGCCCACCTGGGTCATGAAGTAGAGCTTGGGCAGCTTGCCGTCGATGGCGTGGGGGCTCATGGCGCCCACGGTCTCGCGCAGGAACCGGTTCAGTTCGCCCGTGGGGATGCGTCGCTTGTGGGCCTCGGCCAACTCGTCGATCATGCCGAACAATTTCGACACCCGCTGTCCAGTCAGGGCCGAGAGGAAGATCATGGGCGCGTGGTGCAGGAATCCCAGGCTGCGGCGCAGGTCCTCTTCGGCGCTGTAGATGGTGTGGGTGTCCTTCTCGACGAGGTCCCACTTGTTCACCACGAGGATGACGGCGGCGCCGGCCTCCTGGGCATAGCCGGCGATGACGGCATCCTGGTGGGTGGCGCCTTCGACGGCATCCAGCAGCAGCAGGCTCACGTCGGCCCGGGCCATGGCCTGCTTGGCCTTCAGGATGCTGAGCTTCTCGGCGCCTTCGTGGGTCTTGCCCTTCTTGCGGATGCCGGCGGTGTCGATCATCCGGTAGACCGTGTCCTTCACGGTGAAGACCGTGTCCACCGTGTCCCGGGTGGTGCCCGCCACTTCGCTGACGAGGCTGCGCTCGTAGCCCAGCATGCGGTTCGTGAGCGAGGACTTGCCCACATTGGGGCGGCCGATGAGGGCGAAGCGCAGCTCGTCCGAGAGCGAGTGGATCTCGGCTTCCTCGGGCGTGCGGTGGAAGGGCAGGCGGGCCCGCAGGGCCTCGATCAGCTCGGGAACGCCCGCGCCGTGGGCGGCGGAGATGGCCAGCACGCCGTCGAAACCCAGGCCATAGAAGCCGGCATCAGGGGCGCCGCCCTTCATGCCGTCCAGCTTGTTGATGACGAGGAGGATGGGCTTGCCCGTGCGGCGCAGCCGGGAGGCGATCTCCTCGTCACCCGCCGTGAGGCCATCGTGGCCATCCACCAGCAGGATGGCCACGTGGGCTTCGTCCAGGGCGGCTTCCGCCATGCGGGTGATGCCCTGGGTGATGACGTCGTCACCTTCGAAATCGAGGCCGCCGGTGTCGACGAGTTCGAAGATCTCCTCGGCCTCGCCCTCCTCGCTGAGGCAGGTGACCCGGCCATAGCTGCGGTCCCGGGTCATGCCCGGCAGGTCGTGGACCAGGGCCGCCCGGCTGCGGGTGAGCCGGTTGAAGAGGGTGGACTTGCCCACGTTGGGGCGTCCGCAGAGGGCGACGAGGGGTAGTTTCATAGCTGTTCCAAGCCTTCCAGTCTAACGGTTCGGCTGGGAAAAGGCAGAAAGGATCTGCCTGGGGGCGCTAGAGTGGTCCCGCCTGCTCCGGAGCCCTCATGCGCGTTGGTTCGCCGCTCATCTTCCTTGTCCCGGCGCTGGCCGCGGCGCCAGCGCCGGAGGCGCCCGACCCGGAAGCGGTGGTCCAGGCACAGATCGAGGCCTTCAACGCCCACGATCTGGAGGCCTTCCTGGCCGCCTTCGGCGAGGATCTGGAGGTGGCCACGCTTCCCGGAGGACCGGATGGTTCTTCGGGGAAGGCCCGCCTGCGGGAGCTCTATGCGGAGCGATTCCGCAAGAATCCGGATCTGCGGGCGGCGGTGCTCCATCGCATGGTCTCCGGGACCTTCGTGATCCAGCGGGAACGGATCTCGGGGCGGGCCGGCAAGGCGCCCCTGGAGGCGACGGTGATCTACCAGGTGAAGGCGGGCGCCATCTGCCGGATGTGGACGCTGGGGGATTGAGCGCGGGCGGAGCCCGAGCCCTGTCGGCCCCGCCGTTCTCCGCCCTTCGCGCCGACCCATACCAGCCGACCCATACCATCAGTGGCTCGAACGCAGCCGCGGCGCCCTTTGGGCTTGCGTCTGCCGGTCTTGCTCCGGCGTCACAGAGGCTCCGACTCCGCGAGCATGTGCGAGCGGGAGCGCCCTCCGGGGGAGGGCGCGTCAGGCGGAGAGTGGCGCCAGAGCAATCCCACTCGACGTTAGATCCTGGCCACGCACGCGCGGCCAGGGCGGGTTCGAGCCTCGTTGGCCCCGCCGTTCCCCGCCTCTCGCGCCGACCCACGCAATCAGGGGCTCGAACGGGTCCGCGGCGCCCT
>DPRT01000170.1 GCA_003538615.1 Holophagaceae bacterium
CTCTTCGACCCCAACGCGAAGGTGCAGGTGGACCGCGCCTTCATCCAGTCCAAGTCCTACAACACGCCCTTCAAGGGCTGGAGCCTGCCGGGCCAGGTGCTTGGCACCTGGGTGGGCGGCAAGCGGGTGTGGGGCTGAAGGGTTGGTTGACCCGTTCAAAANNCCGCAGACCCCAGGCACCGCAAGGGCTGAGGCAGACATGGAAAGCCACCTGCATTCGATGACCGACCTCTTCGCCCAGTTGGGCCTGCCGTCGAGCCCCGAGGCCATCCAGACCTTCGTCGAGGCCTGCGGCCCCCTGGCGGTTCCCTTGGCCGACGCCCCCTTCTGGACGCCCGCCCAGGCGGCCTTCCTGCGGGATCAGGTCGAGCAGGACGCCGACTGGGCGGATGTCATTGACCGGCTCGCCACCGGGCTGCGCCAATCCGCACCACGAACATCCCGCCAGGGCCCCGCTACCCTGGAATCATGCCCCTGACCCTCTGCCCGGCCCGCCCTTCGGACTTCCTGGCGCTATCCGCCTGGATTCCAGATGCGGTGGCCTGCACGCGCTGGGCGGGCCCCGGGATGCCCTTCCCCTTCGCGCCGGAGGCACTGGAAGACCTGCTGGGGGCCCGGGAACGGCCCAGTTACGGGCTATGGGAGGATGGCGCCCTGGTTGCCTTCGGCCAGCACTGGGTCCTCACGCCGGGCCGGGTGCATCTGGGCCGCATCCTCGTGGCACCCGAGGCGAGGGGCCGGGGCCTGGGCCGCGTCCTCTGCCGGCGGCTCATGGCCGAAGCCGTCCGCGCCACGGGCGCCCAGGTCCTCACGCTGCGCGTCTACCGGGACAACACCGTGGCCCAGGCCCTCTACGCCAGCCTCGGGTTCCAACCGGTGCCCGCAGAATCCACCGATGAGGCGCTTTTCATGGAGACCGCCATGCCCGCCACGCCCAAAGCCGTGGTCGCGGCCTGGGTCGAGGCCTTCAACCGCGGGGACGCCGCTGCGCTGACCGCCATGTATCACGCGGATGCGGTCAACCACCAGGTGGCCGCATCGCCCGTGGAGGGCCGCGAAGCCATCCGGGCCATGTTCCAGCGGGAATTCGCGGCGGCGGAAATGGTCTGCGTCGTGGAGAACCTCTTCGAGGACGGCGAATGGGCCATCCTCGAATGGCGCGATCCCCTGGGCCTTCGCGGCTGCGGTTTCTTCCACGTGGTGGAGGGCCGTATCGCCTTCCAGCGCGGCTACTGGGACAAGCTCAGCTTCCTCCGCCAGCACGGTCTGCCCATGCCGGAGGCCTGACAGCCCCGCCGCGCTTCAATCCGCCTTGAGGACGGCCTGCTTCAGCCCAGGGCGGACGGGGACCCGGGCGGCCTCGGCGCGGGCCAAATCGGCGCGGGCCCCGGCGTAGGCCTTGGCCTCCCACTGGAGGCTGATGAGGTTGTTCCAGGCATTCGCATGGGCACGGTCCTGCGCCACCGCCAGCCGGAACCGGGCCAGGGCCTCCTCCCGGCGCCCCAGGCGGTAGAGGCAGTTGCCATGCAGGAAGTGGTAGTCCGCAGGGACGGCGAAGGGGTTCTCCCGGTCGTGCAGGTGCCCCTTCTTCGCCTCGAGGTCCTTCAGGGCGTTCTGCTTGATGATGAGGAGGTTCCCCGTGCAGCCGCTGGGATCCACCCCCATGGCGTGAAGGTGGTCCAGGCTGGCGCGCGTGGCCATCTCCTCCGCTTCGGCCGCGGCCTTCAGCGCCGCCATCTCATCCTTGTACCGCCGGTCCAGATCCGCCAGGCTGGCTTCAGCGCGCGCCATGTGGGCCAGCGCTCCCGCGAAGTCCCCGGCCTCGTAGTCCATCCGGGCCAGGTGGTAGTGGGCCTCGAAATGGTCCGGCACCTGGGCCAGGCAGGGCTCCAGCAGGCGCCGGGCCTCCCCGAACCGCCGGGCGGCCACCTCGCGGCTGGCCCGTTCCACCACACCGTTGAGGGCACTGTACCGGAGGAAGATCGAAGTATCCCCCGGGGGCTCGGCGGCCGCAGCCAGAGCCGCGGCCAGGAGGCTCGATGCAGAAAGGACGCGGTGAAGCCGGAGCGCCATGGCAGCAGCCCATCGGAGGCGGAACGTTCCGCCCCAGCAGTCTAGACCGCCCCCTCCTTCCGGCCCAGAGGTCGGCTACAGCGTCTTCATGTCCAGCACGAAGCGGTAGCGGACATCGTTCTTCATCATGCGTTCGTAGGCTTCGTTCACCTGCTGGACGGGGATGAGCTCGATCTCGGAAACGATGCCGTGCTCGGCGCAGAAATCCAGCATTTCCTGGGTCTCCTGGATGCCNNCTGCTTGAAGGTGGCCTCATCCGACGTCAGCCCGAAGTGGTGGGCGCCCAGCTTGCGGGCATCGGCCTCCTTCGATTTCGAAGTGCTCAGCATGGTCACCTCGGCGCCCATGGCCGCGGCAAGCTTGACGGCCATGTGGCCCAGGCCNNGAGTAGGTGGTGATGCCCGCGCAGAGCAGGGGCGCGGCGGCGGCCAGGTCCAGCTTGGGGGACACCTTCAGGGCGAAGGCCTCGTCCACCACGACGCTGGACGAGTAGCCCCCGTATGTAAGCGTCTTCTTGTCCATCTCGGTGCTGTTGTAGGTGAAGGCGGCGCCTTTCTGGCAGAACTGCTCGAAGTGGCGCTGGCAGCTGGGGCAGGTGCGGCAGCTGTCCACCATGCAGCCCACGCCCGCCAGATCGCCCACCTTGAAGCCCTTCACATGGGCACCCACGGCGGTGATCTTCCCCACGATCTCGTGGCCCGGCACCATGGGGTANNCCCACGGCCCGGCGCTCGATCTGGAAGGGCGCGAGGGCGGCGGTGGGGGAGGACACGGCGTAGGCCTTGGCGAGGGTCATGGAAGCTCCTTGAGGCTGGTAACACTCTAGACCTGGAAGCCAAGGGGCACCTCGGGGTGCGTATGGGATTGGCGGCCCCGGGCTCCCGGACGATCCTGGATCCATGACGCCCCTGCCGACTGAACGCCTGCTGATCCGTCCCTTTGCCCTGGAGGACGCCCCGTTCATCCTTCGTGGGCATGTGCGGCCTCATCAAGCGGGACACCCTGGAGGAGGTGGACCTTGGCTACGCCTTCCTGCCGGAGTTCTGGGGCTTGGGCCATGCCCGCGAGGCCGCCGAAGCCTGCAGGGCCTGGGGTCGCGGCACCCTGGGCCTGCGTGGCCTGCTGGCCATCGTGTCGCCCGGCAACGCCTCCTCCATTCGGCTGCGGAAGGCCCTGGGCTTCCAGCGCACAGGGACGCAGCCCGCCGCGACATGGTGGCGGAGCGCTGGGGCTCGCAGATATCGCGGCCAGCCGGGAACCCTAGAGTGCCCGTGTCCTACCCCTAGAATCAGGCCGGCGCGGCCATGCGGAACATGAGGATCGCCCCCGCGGCGGCCACGTTCAGGCTGTCCATGCCCGAGGCCATGGGAATGGCCACGGCCCGGTCGCAGTGGGCCAGCTGGGCGGCGTCCAGGCCCGTGTCCTCGGAGCCCATCACCAGGGCGCAGCGGGAGGCCGGCTGCCAGTTCCGGGCATCCTCGGCCCGGGGCGACAGGGCCGCGGCCACGACCTCCGATCCCGGCTCCGCGGCCTTCCAGTCCGCCAGCAGCGCCCAGGGATCCTCCACCCGCCACACGGGGATGCGCCACACGGCGCCCATGGAGACGCGCACCGTGCGCCGGCTCCAGAGACCCGGACCGGGCCCCGCGAGCACCCCGTCCAGCCCCAGGGCCGCGGCGCTGCGCAGCAGCAGGCCCAGGTTCTCGCCATCGTAGAGCCGCGGCAGCACCAGCAGCCGCCGGGCCTTCCGGAGGGCCTCCACCGGCGGTGGCGGTGGCACCTGGGCGCAGGCCATGAGGCCCCGGTGGAAGGCGAAGCCCGCCAGCTCCGACAGGGCCGCGGGCTCGGCCGCCAGCAGCTCGGTGCCCTCGGGCAGCAGAGCCCGCGCCGCCTCGGCGGCCGGGGTGGTGGCGGCCACGGACACCACCCGCAGCTGTCCGGCGCGGCCCGCTGCCAGCAGGTCCTCCACCAGGATCCGCCCTTCGGCGATGAAACAGGCGCCATGCTCCGGATGCTCCCGCGTCCCGGCGAAGCGCAGGTCGCGGTAGGGGTCCCAGGGATCGAAGTCGGCCATGGGACCAGGGTAGCTCTTGGCCCGGAAATCCCGGGATCCGGAATATCCGGCCATTGATTTCGGATTAGACTTCAATGATGTCCCCGGCTCCGAACCTCCCCTCCCCCACCCAGCGCGCCATCGACCGGCTGCCGGCCCACCTGCGCCGTTACGTGGCGGGCCAGGACCACGGGGCCTACACGCCCCGGGACCATGCGGTCTGGCGGCACATCCTCCACCGCCTCGCGGACCGGCTGAAGGACACGGCCCACGCCAGCTACCTGTCGGGCCTGGCGGCCACGGGCATCGGCCTGGAGCGCATTCCCAGCCTGGACGAGATGAACCTGAAGCTGGAGAGCCTGGGCTGGTCCGCCGTGGGCGTGCGGGGCTTCATCCCCCCGGCCGTGTTCACGGAACTCCAGTCCCTGGGCGTGCTGGCCATCGCCGCGGACATCCGCAGCCACGAGCACATCGAGTACACCCCGGCCCCGGACATCGTCCACGAAAGCGCGGGCCACGCGCCCATCCTGGCGGACCGCCGCTACGCGGACTACCTGAAGCGCTGCGGCGAGGCGGGCTTCCGGGCCATCGCCTCCGTGGAGGACCAGGCGGTCTACGAGGCCATCCGCAACCTCAGCGTGGTGAAGGAGGACCCCGATGCCACGGAGGCCGAGGTCCACCTGGCGGAGGAACGCCTGCGGGCCGCCTCCACCAGCCGCCGCTACGTGAGCGAAAGCACCAAGGCCAGCCGCCTCTACTGGTGGACCGCCGAGTACGGCCTGGTAGGCGACCTGGCGAACCCGAAGCTGTACGGCGCGGGACTCCTCAGCAGCCTGGGCGAAGCGGCCCACTGCCTGACGTCCGCCGTCCAGAAAGTGTCTCTCAACCTCGCCTGCGCAGACACCGAGTACGACATCACCCGCATGCAGCCCCAGCTCTTCGTGGCCCGGGACTTCGACCATCTCTTCGAGGTGCTGGACGCCTTCGAGGCCACCCTCAGCTGGCGGCGCGGCGGGGATCTCGGTCTGGAGGAGGCCCTGCGGGCGCGGACCGTGAACCACCTGGGCCTGGAGGGCGGCATCGAAGTCACGGGCAAGGTGGTGGCGCGGATCCCCGCCCGCGGCCCGCTGGCGCCGGGACTCGCCACCGCCCTCGTGCGGGTGGAGGGCCCCGTGGTGCTGTCCCGGAACGGCCAGGCGGAAGGCGGACCCTGGCCCGGCGAGGCCCTGGTGGCCTTCGGGCGCGGCGTCCTACCCCACCGCGGCCCCTTCAGCCTGGATCTGCCTTCGGGCCTCTTCCTCACGGGCTTCCGGGTGGGGGACCACGAAGTCATCAACCTGCGGGGCCACCAGGATGGCCGCCCTCTGGATCTGCCCAGCTGGGCCCTGCTGGTGCTCAGCGAAGGCCTGCCCTCCGTGGCGGGGGGACCGGCCGATCCCGGCGCCTGGGACCGCTGGTACGGCGGCCAGGGAGGGTTCGCCGAAGGCGAGGCCGAATCCCAGGCCCGGGCCCGCAAGGCCGCCTCCCTGCCCCCGGATCTGGCGGACCTCTACCTGGAGGTCCGGACCCTGCGCGAGGGCGGAGCCGGCGAAGCGCGCCTGCGGGCCCTGGCCGCCAAGGCCCGCGCCTACCCCGGCGAGTGGCTGCTGCAGGCGGAACTGGCGGAACTGGAGTCCGCCCTGGCCCTGGAGGTGAAGCCATGACCTGGATCGAACGGGACGGATGCCTCGTCCGGGAGTTCAAGACGCCGGATTTCCTCACCGCCTTCCGCCTTGTGACCGCCGTGGTGGAACCTTCCCAGGAACTGAATCACCACCCAGATATCACCTTTGGCTGGGGCCATGTCCGCATCGCCCTCACCACCCATGACGAAGGGGGTATCACCGATAAAGATCAACAATTGGCCAAACGCATCGATGCGGCTGTCCAGACATTGGGCCTGTGATCAATATCCAATGTCACCTGTCTTCCTACTGGAAGGTCCGATATCCTGAAGTGTCCTAGAGGATCCCCTTGTTGAAAACCCAGACGCCCCTCCGACTGTCCCCCGCCTTCCTCTCCAAGGCCTTTCCCGTGGCGGCCGCGGCCGGGCTTCTGGCCCTGGGCCTCGGCTGCAACCGCGATCAGGTCGGCCACTACCGGGTGCCCAAGGAAGGCGCCATCGCGGATCACCCGGACCATCCGGGCCACGCCGACCACGCGGCGCCCGCCCAGGGCATGCCCCCGGCCAGCGGCGAGGTGGCTCCGCCGCCCAAGCCCTCCGCCCAGGGAGCCTTGAAGTGGTCCCTGCCCAAGGGCTGGACCGAGGTTCCCGGCGAGGGCATGCGCTACGCCACCTTCACGACCCCGGTGGCCGGCAAGATCGAAGCCACGGTGGTGGTCCTGCCTGGTCCCGCGGGTGGTGAACTGGCCAACGTGAACCGCTGGCGCGGACAGATCCAGCTGGGCCCCATCGACGAGAAGGCCCTGGCCGCCGCGCGCGTGGCGGTCAAGTCCAAGGCCGGCACCCTGAATGTCTACGACTTCACCAGCGAGGGACAGGCCAAGAGCCGCATGGTGGTCGGCCTCATCGCCACCCCGGACGGGAACACCTGGTTCCTGAAGCTGACGGGCGACGCCGCTTCGGTCGCCAAGGCCAAGCCTGACTTCATGCGCATCCTGGAGAGCCTCCGCCTTGCTTAAGACACTCGCCTCCCGCACCTGGACGTTCCTCAAGTCCTTCCAGCTGACCATCGTGCTGCTGAGCCTGCTCATGCTGCTCGTCGTGTTCTGCACCCTGGCCCAAGTGGAGATGGGCACCGCCGGCGCCGTGAATGCCTACATGCGCAGCTTCTTCGTATGGCGGCACTTCAGCTTCCTGCCCTTCCCCATCCCGACCTTCCCGGGCGGCGGGCTGGTGGGCCTCCTCCTCACCCTCAACCTCATCGCCAAGACCATGGATATCCAGCGCACCTGGGCCAAGGCGGGCATGTGGCTGGTCCACGCGGGCATGGTGATCCTCTTCGCCGGCGAGTTCGTGGCCGGGATGATGCAGGTGGACACCAACATGTCCATCGAGGTGGGCCAGACCGTCAACTACGTGGAGAGCTACAAGACCATGGAGCTGGCCGTCGTCGATGTCACCGATCCCGCCTGGGATGAGGTCTACTCGGTGCCGGACACGATGCTGTCCCGGGGGGGCGCCATCGCCATTCCCGGCACGCCCATCACCCTGAACGTCAAGAAGCACCACGCCAACTCCGAGCTTTCGGCCCTTCCCCCGGGGATGGAGCCGTCCATCGCCACCGCCGGCGCCGGTCCCGGCGTCCTGGTCCAGGATCGCCCCCTGGTCTCGGCGGACAATGAAATGGACCTGCCCTCCGCCTTCATCGAGATCACCACCGCCGGGCAGAGCCAGGGCATCTGGCTGGTGTCCGCGGCCATGAACGCGCCCCAGTCCTTCAGCTTCAACGGGCGGACCTACACGCTGTCCATGCGGCTGCTCCGCCAGTACCTGCCCTACTCATTCACCCTCAAGCAGTTCCGCCACGATGTGTACCCCGGCACCCAGATTCCCAAGAACTTCTCCAGCCTGGTGCAGGTGGTGAATCCCTCCCGCAATGAATCCCGCGAAGTGCTCATCTACATGAACCAGCCCCTGCGCTATGAGGGCAAGACCTTCTACCAGGCCAGCTTCGGCAAGAACGACACCCTCTCCATCCTCTCCGTGGTGGAGAACCCCGGGTGGCTGCTGCCCTATATCTCCTGTGTGCTGGTCTCCCTGGGCCTGCTTGTGCACTTCGCCATCGTCCTCCGCCGCTCCCTGAAGCGCCGGCAGGACCAGAAGGAGGGCTGAGATGAACTTCCTGTCCAAGTACCTCTCCTGGACCGCCGGGGCCCTCGCCCTGCTCGTCGCCCTGATCTTCGCCATGCCGGGCGGCAAGGTCCGCGGCTTCGACGCCGCGGGCTTCAGCAGCCTGCCCATCCTGGAGGGCGGGCGCGTCAAGCCGCTGGACTCCGTGGCCCGCAACTCCCTGCTGGTGATCCACAGCCGCCAGGGCTTCCGCCACGACGGCCGCATGGTCGGTCCCAATGAGTGGATCCTCGACGTGATGTTCCGGCCCCAGGTGGCCGACCAGCAGCGGATCTTCGTCATCGACGACCTCGACGTGCTGGGCCTCATCGGCGCCAAGCAGACCAAGAGCCGGAACTACTTCAGCTTCGCGGACCTGTCCTCCCACCTGGAGGAGATCCAGAAGCAGGCCCAGACCGCCCAGCCCATCGCGCCCCAGCAGCGGACCCGCTTCCAGAGCGCCATCGTCAACCTCTTCGACCGGGTCTACCTCTACTACAAGCTGCGGAACACCCTCCAACTGGCCGGTTCGCCCGGCCTGGGCTGGGAGCTCCAGTCCCTCGGAGATGCCGAAGCCCCCGCCCGGCACAATGATCTGACGCAGCTCGGGGCCTTCCGCATCCTGCCCCCCCAGTCCAGCGCCACTCCCGATGCCTGGCTGAACGTGGGTGAAGGCCTCGGCGCCGCGGCCGCGGGCCAGGGCCTCCATCCGGCCCTGACACCCCTCGCCCGCATCAACCAGGCCTATGTCACCAACGATGGCGCCGCCTTCAATCAGGCCCTGGCGGACCTGAAGGGCATCGCCGCCACCCTGAAGCCGGCCGCCGTGAGCCACGCCGGCAATGAGCTCGCCTTCAACCGCGCCCAGCCCTTCTTCGTGGGGTTGTCCATCTACTTCGTGGCCTTCCTCGTCCTCTGCGTCTCGTGGATCTGGAAGCCGGAAGTCCTGCGCCCCACGGCCTACGCCCTGCTTCTCTCGGGCGCCGTGATCCACACCCTGGGCCTGGCCGCGCGCGTGATCATCCAGGGCCGCCCGCCCGTGACCAACCTCTACTCCTCCGCGGTCTTCGTGGGCTGGGGCGCCGTGATCCTCGGCCTCATCATCGAGCGGATGTACCGCAAGGGCTTCGGCACCGCCGTGGCCGCCGCCGCAGGCTTCGCCTCCCTCATCGTGGCCCAGAACCTGGGCACCGAAGGCGACACCATGGAGATGATGCGGGCCGTGCTGGACTCCAACTTCTGGCTGGCCACCCACGTGGTGACCATCACCATCGGCTATTCCGGCATGTTCCTGGCCGGTGCCATCGCCATCGGCTACGCCATCCGGAAGCACTTCGCCAAGCCGGATGCGGAGACCGACAAGGCCCTGGCGGACATGGCCTACGGCATCATCTGCTTCGCCCTCTTCTTCAGCTTCGTGGGCACCGTCCTGGGCGGCATCTGGGCCGACCAGTCCTGGGGCCGGTTCTGGGGCTGGGATCCCAAGGAGAACGGCGCCCTGCTGATCGTGCTCTGGTGCGCCATCATCCTGCATGCGCGCTGGGCCGGCTATGTGCGTGACCGGGGCCTCATGGTCATGGCCATCTTCGGCAACGTCATCACCGCCTGCTCCTGGTTCGGCGTGAACATGCTGGGCGTGGGGCTCCACTCCTACGGGTTCATGGACCAGGCCTTCTGGGCCCTCATGGGCTTCTGCATGAGCCAGCTGCTCTTTATGGCCATCTGCGCCGCGCCCGCCCGGTTCTGGGCGGAAAAACCGCGTTGATACTCTCCGGGGGTTCCGCGCTCCGCGCATCCCCGGACCCCCGCGAAGAAGCCCGGCAAAGCCGGGCTTCTTCTTTTTGGCCGCACCGTTGAACAGGATGTGGATGGGATCAGGCGCCGGCCCAGGCGCGGACCAGGGCTTCGAAGCGCTCGCCCCGCTGCTCGAAGTTGTCGAACTGGTCGAAGCTGGCGCAGGCGGGGCTCAGCACCACCTG
>DPRT01000113.1:0-324 GCA_003538615.1 Holophagaceae bacterium
GCACCTTCGCGTTGGGGTCGAAGAGGACGAAGTCGGCGGGGGCGCCGGGCTTCAAGCTGCCGAGGCCCTGCCGGTCCAGGTGGAAGGCCTTGGCGGGTTCCCAGGCGAGGAGGCTGATGGCCTTGGCCAGGCTGATGACCTTGCGGTTCACGAGCAGTTCCAGGGTGAGGGGCAGGGCGGTNNTGTCCGACAGGGCGAAGTGGTGGGGTGTGACTTCGCAGGTGACGGCCAGGCCCCGGGCCTTGGCTTCGCGCACCATGCGCAGGGAGCCCTTGGTGCTCAGATGGGCCAGGTGCAGATGGCCGCCCGTGTGCTCGGCCAGCA
>DPRT01000113.1:330-3349 GCA_003538615.1 Holophagaceae bacterium
CGGGGATGCCCAGGCAGCCCAGCGATGCGCTCACGGCGCCTTCGTGCATGTAGCCCTTGCCCGCCAGGTCGCGGTCCTCCTCGTGGGCCACCACGGGCACGTCCAGCCAGCGCGTGTATTCCAGGGCCCGGCGCATGAGCGCGCTGTTGGTGATGGGCAGGCCGTCGTCCGAGAAGGCCACGCAACCCGCGGCCTTGAGCGTGCCCATGTCCGCCAGCTCCTCGCCCTTCATCTCGCGGCTGACGGTCCCGATGGGGAAGTAGCGGCAGAGGTCCGCCTTGGCGGCCCGGGTGAGCATCATCTCCGTGATGGCCACGGTGTCGTTCACGGGCTTGGTGTTGGCCATGGCGCAGACGGACGTGAATCCCCCCGCCACCGCCGCCCGGCTGCCGGATTCGATGCTCTCCTTGCGCGTCTGGCCCGGCTCGCGGAAGTGCACATGCAGATCCACGAAGCCCGGGGCCAGTACCGCGCCCCCGCCGTCCAGCACTTCCGCGCCCGCGGCCTGGGGATGGGCGGCGGCGTCCGGGCCGATGGCCGCCACCTTCCCGCCCACCACCAGCAGCGCCCCAGGGCCGTCGAGGTTCTGCGCGGGATCCACAAGGCGGACNNGTTCTTTCTTCCGGGCCCCTACTCCATCCGGTAGTTCGGCGCTTCCTTGGTGATCATGACATCGTGGGCGTGGCTTTCCCGCAGACCGGCGCCGCTGATCTCCACGAAGGCGGCCTTCTGCTGGAAATCGGGGATGGTGGCGCCGCCGCTGAGGCCCATGCCGGCGCGGAGACCGCCCATGAGCTGAGTGACGAGGTCGCCCATCTTGCCCTTGTAGGGCACCTGGCCCTCGATGCCCTCGGGCACGAGCTTGGTGTCGTCCTTGCCCTCCTGGAAGTAGCGGTCCTTGCTGCCCTGCTTCATGGCGCCCAGGCTGCCCATGCCGCGGTAGGCCTTGAAGGTGCGGCCGCCGTAGAAGATGGTCTCGCCCGGGGCCTCGTCCGTGCCCGCGAAGAGGCTGCCGATCATGACGCAGTCGGCCCCCGCGGCGACGGCCTTGGCCACGTCGCCGCTGAACTTGATGCCGCCATCGGCGATGCAGGTGATGCCGGCCTCGCGGCAGGCCCTGCTGGCTTCCGCCACGGCGGTGATCTGGGGCATGCCCGCCCCGGTGACGATGCGGGTGGTGCAGATGGAACCGGGCCCGATGCCCACCTTCACTGCGTCGGCGCCGGCCTGGGCCAGGTCCTTCGCACCCTGGTAGGTGGCGACGTTGCCGGCCACCAATGGCAGCGCCGGGAAGGCCTTCTTCAGGGCCTTCACGGCGTCGAGGACGCCCTTGCTGTGACCGTGGGAGCTGTCCAGGCAGAGGATGTCGGCCTTGGCCTCCACCAGGGCGGCGGCGCGGTCCAGCAGGTCCTTGCCCACGCCCACGGCGGCGCCCACGCGCAGGCGGCCGAAGCCGTCCTTGCAGGCGTTGGGGTACTCGATGGACTTCTCGATGTCCTTGACGGTGATGAGGCCCTTGAGCTGGCCCTGGCCGTCCACCACCAGCAGTTTCTCGATGCGGTGCTTCTGGAGGATGGCGCGGGCCTCCTGGAGCGTGGTGCCCACGGGCACCGTCACCAGGTTCTCCTTGGTCATGGCCTCACGCACGGGGATGTCCCAGCGGGTCTCGAAGCGCAGGTCGCGGTTGGTGAGGATGCCCACCAGGCGGTGGCCCTCCACCACGGGCACGCCGCTGATGCGGAACTTGGCCATGAGGGCCTCGGCGTCGCGGATGGGGGCGTCGGGTCCGATGGTGATGGGGTCGGTGATCATGCCGGATTCACTGCGCTTCACCTTGTCCACCTCCTCAGCCTGGCGCTCGGGGCTGAGGTTCTTGTGGACGATGCCGATGCCGCCCAGCTGGGCCAGGGCGATGGCCATGCGGCTTTCCGTCACCGTGTCCATGGCGGCCGACAGCAGCGGGATGCGCAGGGTGATGTCCTTCGTGAGCCGGGTGCCGAGGTCCACCTGGTTGGGGTGGATCTCCGAGTAGCCGGGGACGAGCAGGACGTCGTCGAAGGTCAGGGCGCGCATCAGGGGCAAGGTCAGCATGGGGAGCCTTTTCCGGGCCCGCAGCCTGCGGGACCTTGCATCCCATGGTCTCACGGGCCGGGCCTGGGTTCCAGCGGCCGCTCGCAGCGCAGGCCGTCTCCGGGGCTCCCCATCCAGGGGCTCCAGTTGGCGCAGGTGTCCAGGCCCTCGGGGCAGCGGGGCCGGAAGGGGCAGCCGGCGGGCCGGTCCTGGGGCGCGGGGAGGAACCCGGATTCCGTGGAAGGCTGGCGCCGGGCCGCCGCCAGCAGGCGGGCGGTGTAGGGGTGGCCCGGCCTGGACAGCAGGCGGGCCGTGGGCCCGGCCTCCACGGGCTGGCCGCCGTAGAGCACCAGGAGCCGGTCGCAGGCCCGGGAGGCGAGCCCCAGGTCGTGGGTGATCCACAGGAAGCCCAGGTTCCGCTCCCGCTGGAGGCCCAGGACCAGGTCCAGGAAGGCTTCCTGGGCGATGGGATCCAGGGCCGTGGTGGGCTCGTCGAGCATCAACAGGTCCGGATCGCAGGAGAGGGCCATGGCCAGGCAGAGCCGCTGGCGCTGGCCGCCGCTGATCTGATGGGGAAAGCGCCGGAGGAAGCCGCCGTCTGTTGGCAACCCGAGGCGCTCCAGCAGCGGGATCAGTCGCGCCAGAGCCGCGGGGACGGATTCCTTCCGGTGGACGCCGGGCAGCAGGGTCAGCTGCTCCGTCAGCGTGAGCAGTGGGTTCAGGGCCTGGAGGGGATCCTGCGGGACCCAGGCCATCCGGGCGCCCCGGATGCGGTCCCGGGCGGTTCCGGCCCGCTCCATGGGGATGCCGAAGACCGAGATGGATCCCCCGGCCTGCCGCACCCCCGGGGGCAGGACGCCGAACAGGGCCTGGACCAGCATGCTCTTGCCGGATCCGCTTTCGCCCACCAGGCCCAGGCGCTCGCCGGGAGCCAACGAGAGGGTCAGGG
>DPRT01000163.1 GCA_003538615.1 Holophagaceae bacterium
CCGGATGACGACATCCCGTTCTGATGGGTGATGTCCCGCCGACGGGTTCGGCAGGCTCAAAACGGCGCCTTGGGCGCCGTTTTGAGTAGGGAAAAGCATCCGGGCGGCGGAGCCGCCTTACTCCAGACGGGGCCCGCAGGGCGCCGTCTGGATCGGCGCGGGCCTCCGAGAAAGGATCTACGTAAACATCCGTTGACAATCTACGGAAGAAGACGTAGGTTTTGGGAAACCCGGAGTCCCCATGCCCGAGCTTCCCCGCCCCTCGGATTTCGAACTGGCCATCCTTCGTGTGCTCTGGCGCCTGGGAGAGGGTACGGTCCGGCAGGTTCACGGGGCGCTGCAGGCCGAGCGCCAGCAGGGTTATACGACCGTGCTCAAGACCATGCAGATCATGGCGGAGAAGGGCCTGTTGCGCCGGGACGAGAGCGCCAAGAGCCACGTCTACCGGCCCGCGGAGGCGCCCCAGGAGACCCGAGGAAGCATGGTCCGGGATCTGGTGGACAAGGCCTTCGAGGGCTCCGCGCTCCAATTGCTGGCCCACGCGCTCCACGCCAAGCGCCCGAGCGCCTCGGAACTGGATGAGATCCAGGCGCTGATTGATCAGGCCCGCTCCGATCGGGGGCGGAAATGAGCTGGATGGATCAGGCGTTGGTGGCCCGCCTCGGCTGGACCCTGATCCACTTCCTATGGCAGGGCGCTGCCTTGGCGGGGGCCTTGGCACTGATGCTGTGGCTGACCAAGGGACGTTCGCCGCGCTTCAGGTATGGCCTGGCCTGCCTGATTCTGGCGGCGATGATGGTGGCGCCTGGGGCCACCTTCCACCAGTTGGGCCAGTCCCGGACTGCATACGGAGTCATTCTCAAATCATCTGGCAAAGCGGCTCCCGAGCTTCGAAGTGCCCCGCCTTCGGAACGGCCCTCTCCGGTCGCCGGCGAGGTTTCGTCGAACCGCGCATGGGAATGGGTGCTCCCGTTGGGCGTGGGCCTGTGGCTCATGGGTGTGGCCATGATGAGCCTGCGTCTGGCCACTGGCTGGGCTTGGCTCCAGTGGCTGCGCCGCCGCCCTGATACGGTGCCCGCAGCCGATGGCATCCAACTGCGGCTGCTGCGCCTGTGCCAGCGCATGAGGTTGGCGAGCAACATCCGGATCCTTCTCTGCGAAAAAGTTCCGGGACCCACGGTGATGGGCTGGTTGAGGCCTGTCATCCTCCTGCCGCCCGCGGCCTTGCTGGGGATGCCCCCCGATCAGCTGGAACTGGTCCTGGCCCACGAACTGGCCCATATCCTGCGGCACGATTTCGCCATCAACCTTCTGCAGTCCTGCGTCGAAGTGCTGCTCTTCTACCACCCGGCCGTGTGGTGGGTCTCCGCGAAGATCCGTCAGGAACGGGAGCTGTGCTGCGACGACCTGGCGGTGCGAACGACGGGGGACGCCCTGGACTACGCCGCCGCGCTCGCCCGGCTGGAGGCCCTCTGCCGCCCGCCGGATCCCCCACGACATGCCGCCCAGGCCTTGGCCCTGAGCGCCACCGGAGGCTCCTTCATGCACCGCATTAAACGGCTCATTTCACCCATCGCACCGACACCATTGGCACCGAGAGCTGGACTGGTTCTGCTGCTCATCCTCGGCGGTTTCCTGGCTCTTGAAGCCCGAACCGCTTTTGGCGGCGATACCTTATCCACTGTGGCTGCGAGGTCTGATCGGGATGCCGATAGCAACCTGGGAGACCGCTTCAACCACAACCAGCGTCCGCCGGAAGGAACCATGTGGCTGCGGCGCTACGACCGCGATTCGGCTGACGGCAAGCGGCGGGCCGGAACCGTCTACGTCCACGTGAACCACGTGACCGCAGGGGAGATCACCGATGCCCTGACGCGGTTGGAGCAGGCCCCTCTGGATGCATCCAACGGTTACGTGGACCTGGAGGTGAAGGCCGATTTGTCCAAACGGGGCAAGGATTCGATCTTCACCTACCTCTTCCTCGGCGTAGACCCAGCACGGGTGAGGCGGGTCGTCCATGCCTGGAATACCTTTCCCTTCCTCAGCCAAAGGCCAGAGGACAAGACGGCCGGGCGAATCATCATCCAGCGAAACAACCAGTTCACCCCTGAGATCGGGGTGATTCCCAGGGGATTGAATGTTCAGGTGTGGGCCGGGGATGTGCCGGTCGAGGCGGTGTTCGAAGCCCTGAAGGAACTCACGGCCATGGCCCCGGATGCGGGTGTGCCGCAAGAAATCCGGCATCAGATTCACTCTGGTCCAGGGCAGAGCAATCGGATTTCACTGGATCTCCGCGATAAGGATCCCATGCAACTTTGGGATGAGCTTGAGGCCGCGATGAAGCGGCAGCACTGAAGAAGCATCCGGCGGCGCAGCCGCCTTATCTCCAAACGGTGCCCAACCGGGCGCCGTTTGGAGCAGGAGCGCCAGAGAACGCCCCTCGGATATCCCAACCAACTGCGGTAAGATGTCCGGTTCGGGAGTTTCCATGCTTGCAGTGCAGAACGTCACCATGCGCTACGGCGCGAAGATCCTCTTCGAGGACGTCACCACGACCTTCAACCCCGGCCGGCGCTATGGCCTGACGGGGCCCAACGGATCGGGGAAGTCCACGTTCATGAAGATCCTGTCGGGCGAGCTGGAACAGCAGATGGGGAACGTCATCCGCCCCCGCAAGATGGGCATCCTGCGGCAGGACCAGTTCGCCTTCGACCAGTTCCGGGTCATCGACACGGTGATCATGGGCAACGCGGGCCTCTGGAAGGCCCTGCAGGAGCGCGACGCCATCTACGAGAAGGCCGAGATGACCGACGAGGACGGCATGCGGGTGGCCGAGCTCGAAGGCGTGGTGGCCGATGAGGACGGCTACACCGCCGAAGCCGATGCCGCCGTCCTGCTGGACGGCCTGGGCATTCCGGAGGCACTGCACGNNGACGAGCCCACCAACCACCTGGATCTGGACTCCATCCACTGGCTGGAGGAGTTCCTCAACCGCTACAAGGGCACCGTGGTGGTGATCTCCCACGACCGCCACTTCCTGAACAACGTCTGCACGCACATCGCCGACATCGACTACCAGACGATCATCCAGTACACGGGCGGCTACGACGACATGGTGATGGCCAAGATCCAGGTGCGGTCGCGCATCGAGTCGGACAACGCCCAGCGCGAGAAGAAGATCGCCCAGCTGAACGAGTTCATCCAGCGCTTCGCCGCGGGCACCCGCAGCAGCCAGGTGAACAGCCGGCGCAAGGAGGTGGAGCGCCTCCAGCCCAGCGACCTGGCCCGCAGCAACATCCAGCGCCCCTTCATCAAGTTCAGCATCGGCAAGCCCGGCGGCCGCTACGCCCTGGAATTCGAAGGGGTGAAGAAGGGCTACGACACCGACAAGGACGGGACGGGCGGGCGCCATGAGGTCATCAAGGGCTTCTCGGCCATGGTGCAGCGCGGCGAGAAGATCGCCCTCATGGGCCGCAACGGCATCGGCAAGACCACGCTGCTGAACGCCCTGCTGGCCAACGCGCCGCAGGTCACGGAACTGGGCCTGAAGCTGGACGGCGGCGAGGTGAAGTGGGGCCACGAGGCCAACGTGGGCTACTTCTCGCAGGATTTCGCCGAAAGCATCCCCAAGGGCTACGAGCTGGTGACCTGGCTGCACCAGTTCGATCCCGAGGCCACCAAGGAGCAGATCCGCGGTGTCATGGGCCAGATGCTCTTCCGGGGCGAAGAGGGCAACAAGATGACCGACGTCCTCAGCGGCGGCGAGTCCTGCCGCCTGCTCTTCTGCAAGCTGATGCTGCAGAAGCCCAACATCCTGGTGCTGGATGAACCCACCAACCACCTGGACCTGGAAGCGGTCATCGCCCTGAACGACGCCCTCCAGCGCTATGAGGGCACCATCCTCTTCGTGACGCACGACGAGGACATCATCGACGAGGTGGCCACCCGCATCTGGCACCTTACGGACGATGGCATCGAGGATTTCCAGGGGACCTACGCGGAATACAACGCCCCCACCGGGCGCTGAACCCGGTTTTGACGCCCGCAGGCCTTAGTGCTTTGGGCGTATCTTGCCCGTCGATGTGAATCACCTATATTGAGTCTTGTTCTGCGTCGTTTCAGATCAGGAAGAGGGCGATTCGTGACGTTCCGGCAGGGCACCAGGGGTGAGCCCATCGAAGAGCTCAAGGGCCCAGGAGGGTCCGCCGGCAGGACGCCCTCGCGCATGGCCCGGGCCCTCCGGGAACTGGAGGATTTCAAGCGGGCCCTGGACGAGCACGCCATCGTGGCGGTCACGGATGCCCGGGGGCGGATCACCTACGTGAACGAGAAGTTCTGCGCCATCTCCAAGTACACCAAAGAAGAACTGATGGGCCAGGACCACCGGATCATCAACTCGGGGCACCATCCCAAGGCCTTCATGGCGCAGCTCTGGAAGACGATCCTGGCCGGGAACGTCTGGAAGGGGGAGATCAAGAACCGGGCGAAGGACGGCAGTCCCTACTGGGTGGATACCACCATCGTGCCCTTCCTGGGGGAGGATGGAATCCCGGTGCAGTTCGTGGCCATCCGGGCGGACATCACCCAGCGGAAGGAGGCGGAGGATGCGTTGCGCCAGTCCCAGAAGCTGGAGAGCCTGGGGGTCCTGTCCGGGGGCATCGCCCACGATTTCAACAACCTGCTCACCACCATCCTGGGCAACGCCAACCTGGGGGCCATGCGCCTGCCGCCCGAGAGCCCGGCCCTGCCCTACCTGCAGCAGATCGAGCAGGCCACGCTCCGCGCCGCCGATCTCACCCGGCAGCTGCTGGCCTATGCCGGGAAGGGGCGCCTGCAGGTCATCGAGGTGGATCTGAACCGCCTGGTGGTTGAGATGACTCAGCTGCTCACGGTCTCCATCTCCAAGAAGGCGGTGGTGCGCTACGACCTCTGTCCCGTCCTGCCACTGATCTCGGCCGATCCCTCCCAGATGCAGCAGCTGGTCATGAACCTCGTCACCAATGCCTCCGAGGCCATCGGGGAGGAGGTCAGTGGGCTCATCACGATCCGCACCGGCCTCCAGACCGTGGACGAGGCCACCAACAGCGGCCTGCTGCCTGCCCTGCCGCTCGCCGCCGGGACCTACGTGACCCTGGAGGTGAGCGATACGGGCTGCGGCATGGCCCCGGAGGTGCGGGACCGGATCTTCGATCCATTCTTCACCACCAAGTTCACGGGGCGGGGTCTGGGCCTGTCGGCCATGCTGGGCATCCTGCGGAGCCATCACGGCAGCCTCAAGGTCTACAGCGAGCTGGGGCGGGGCTCGGTCTTCAAGCTGTTCCTCCCCGCCCTGACCCAAGGGGCGGATTCCCACGTTTCGAAGCCGGCGGGAGGGGAATGGCAGGGCCACGGGGTCCTGCTGGTGGTGGACGACGAGCCCGGGGCCCGGGCCGTGGCCAGGGGGCTGGCCGAGGGGCTGGGCTTCCAGGTGCTGGAAGCGGCGGATGGCCAGGAGGCCCTGGCCCTGTTCGAGCTGCGCCACGCCGAGATCCGGGCCGTCCTGATGGACCTGACCATGCCCCACCTGGATGGGCGGCAGGCCTTCCTCCGCATGCACGCGGTGGCTCCGGAAGTCCCTGTGGTGCTGACGAGCGGCTACAGCGAACAGGATGTCCTGGCTGATTTCCTGGGGCGCGGCCTGGCCGGATTCCTCGCCAAGCCCTACCAGAGCAGCCAGTTCCTGGCGGTCATCCGGCAGGCAGTGGAAGGGGACTAGGATCGGCCAGCAGCATCCGCAGCACCTCCTCGGCCACCTTCAAGCCCACGATGGCCGGCATGTACGAGATGGTGCCCACGGGGCGCCGCGCGCGGCCCGGGCCCCGGTGGGGCTCGATGTCCACGGGATTGGCCGGGCGCTTGTTGTCGGCGGGTTCCAGCGAATAGACGCAGCGGATGCCCTTCGTGATGCCGACCTTGCGGAGCTCCTTGCGCACGCGCGCCGCCAGGGGGCAGATGCGCGTGTGGCTGAGGTCGCCCACGAAGAGCTGGCTGCTGTCCGTGCGGCCCCCGGCGCCCATGGCCGTGACGATGGGGAGGCCCGCTTCATGGGCGGTGCGCATGAGCGCCACCTTGCAGGTCATGGAATCGATGGCGTCGATCACCACGTCCGGCCGGGGCTCCAGCAGCTCCGGCAGCGTGTCTGTATGAATGAACGTGACGCGGGGATCCACGTCGCAGCCTGGGTTGATGTCCCGCACCCGGGCGGCGGCCACCTCGGCCTTGGGCAGGCCGAGGGTGGAGCGCAGCGCGAAGAGCTGCCGGTTGAGGTTGCTGGGGCCCACCACATCGTGGTCCACCAGCCGCAGGTGGCCCACGCCGGCGCGGGCCAGGGCCTCCACGGCGAAGGAGCCCACGCCACCCAGGCCGAAGACCGTCACGCGGGACGCGGCCAACCGCTCCAGCGCCGCCTCGCCCAGCAGCAGCTCACTGCGGGAATACCACCTCATGCTAGGGCCTGTCTTTTAATATGGATGCGAGCCGCGACGGGTCCAGCCGCGTGAGCCAGGAAGGCGGTGGCCGCAGGGCGATGCGGGACATCGTTCAAGGCCACCAACGCACCTGGGCACGCGGCTGGGCCCGTCCCGGAGGGCAAGGGGCGGCGCCCGGCGCGAACCTGCGTCAAGCTCCTCGTCAATAGTGCCGCTATTGCCATCGTCGCTTTCCTTGTCTCGCTTGGGCGGCGCCCCTTGCGCGGCCACACACCATATTAAAAGACAGACCCGAGCAACTCCTTGAAACACCGGNNGCGGTCCGGGTGCCGGAGATCGCCCGAGAAGGAGAGGAGGACGCCCATGGCCTGGAGCGCCTGGGCGGTCTCCGGGCTGCCCGAGTAGGCGTGGATCAGGGCCCCCGCGGGCGGAACGCCCTCCTCGCGCAGCAGGTCCAGCAGGGGCCCCCAGGCCTTCACCACATGCACGGCCACGGGCCGCCGCAGCTGGTGGGCGAGGCGGAGCTGGAGGCGGAAGGCGGCCGCCTGGCCTTCGCGGTCTGCGCCTGCCCGGGCGAAATCCAGTCCGCATTCCCCGACACCCGCCAGACGGGACCGGAGGAGAGACTCCAGCCGGAGCGCCCAGTTCGGTGAAGCCTCCGCCACGAACCAGGGATGCAGACCCAGCATGGGGAGCACCCGGCCATCGCCATCCGCATGGGCCAGGACCGCCTCCCAGTCCGATTCGCAGGTGCCGCAGACCACGCGGAGGCTGGCCAAGTCTTCAGCGCTGCCGGGCCTTGGCAGATGGCTGTGGGCGTCGAAGAGGGACGTCATGGGGCTGAGTCTAGACCGGGACGGCAGGCCGTGGGGCATCCGCGCGGGAGGAGAGGCCACAGCCCGGGCACAACTGCTAATCTGGAAGGCGCTAAGTGCTGTGGGTCCCGTAGCTCAGCTGGATAGAGCAGCTCCCTCCTAAG
>DPRT01000182.1 GCA_003538615.1 Holophagaceae bacterium
TCCTCGTAGTCGCCGTTGTGCCACACATTCTGCACATCGTCGTTGTCCTCGAGCAGGTCCACCAGCTTGAGGAAGCTGGTGAGCTTGGAGCCTTCGAGGGCGGTGCTGGTGGTGGGGGCCATGATGATCTTGGCCTCGATGACCGGCAGCTTGGCGGCGTCCACGGCATCCTTCACGGCCTGGTAGGCCTCGGGGCTGGTCTTGATGACCCAGGCCCCGCCCTCGTTGACCACGTCATCGGCGCCTGCCTCCAGGGCCACTTCCATGACCCTGTCCTCGGACACCTCGGGTTCCACGACGATCTGCCCTTCCTTGTTGAAGAGGTAGGCCACGGAGCCCTGGGCGCCCAGTTCTCCGCCGAACTTGGTGAAGTAGCTGCGGACTTCGGGGGTGGTGCGGTTCTTGTTGTCCGTCATGGCCTCGACCATGATGGCCACGCCGCCGGGGCCGTAGGCCTCGTAGACCACTTCCTCGTAGGTCACGCCCTCGAGTTCGCCGGTGCCCTTCTTGATGGCGCGCTCCCAGTTGTCCTTGGGCATGTTGCTGCCCTTGGCCTGGTCCACGGCCAGGCGCAGGCGCGGGTTGCTGGCCACATCGCCGCCGCCGAGCCGGGCGGCCACGGTGATCTCCTTGAGGATCTTCGTGAAGACCTTGCCGCGCTTGGCGTCAGCGGCGCCCTTCTTGTGCTTGATGGTGGACCATTTGCTGTGGCCTGACATGGGGTGGGCTCCTTCAATCGTTCGTTCCGATCGGCTCAGCCATCGCTTCGCGATTGCTGAGTAGGGGAAAAGAGCTTTCAATACCTGCGAAATCGTCGCGCAGCGGCGGTTTCGCAGGCCAGCCTCAACCTCTGAGCGCCCGCCGCGACACCCGCGCGAAGGCCGGGGCCTCCTGGCGGATCATGGGGCGTTCGAGGAGGAACTGGTACCACTGCTCGCCGTAGACCTTCATCTTGAGGGCCTTGCCGTTCTGCAGCAGGTTGCGGTTGGTGATGAGGCGCTCGTCGCCCTTGCAGATGCCGAGCCCCTGGTTGAGGACCTCGATGGCCTTGTCGCGCTCGCCCATCTCCACCAGCACGTATGCGTAGACGGCGTACAGCAGGCTCTCCTTCTTGCCGGCCTTCAGGGCCAGGGCGAAGGTCTCCTTGGCCTTCTTCTTCTCGCCGCGCTTCCACTGGAGGATGCCCAGCATGGCCTTGGCGATGTAGTGCTGCATGGAGGCGGCGGCCAGCAGGGGCTCGGCCTCCTCGTTCTTCTTGCGGAGATACTGCACCACGCCGATCTGGCCGTCGATGCTGCCCTTCACGAGGAACTGCTTGGGGGCGAAACGGTAGCCCTCCTTCATCACCTCGATGGCCTTGTCGAACTGCTGCTTCTTCAGCAGCTCTCCGGCCTGGGTGAAAATGCGCTCAAGCTCCTGCTGCACCTTCCGGCCCAGCCAGATGAAAAGGCCGCCGCCGGAGAGCAGGCCGAGCGGAATGCCGACCCACAGGGGCATGCCCAGCAGGTGGGGCAGGCTGCACACCAGGATGACGGCGAGGGCGGCGCCCAGGCCGAACAGGAGGTTGATCACGGAGGCTCCGATGGGGCCCGGGACCGGGCCAAAGGGCCATTTTATCGGCCTTCGGGCCCTTTTGCCATGCTGGAGGTTTGAGTTGCTAGCCGATCACGCCGCTGCGGGAGGGGCCCGGCCGGCGGCGGCGCACCACGCGCTTCGCGGGGGTGGCGGCCTCCTTGCGGGGGCGGCCCGGCCCGCGCTTCACGGCGGGTTCCTTGGGCTTGACCACCTTGCGGATCTTTACCTTCTTTTCCTTTTTCACGCGTTCCCGGCGGACCAGGGCGGCCGCAGCCCGGCCTGTCACCACCACGCGGCTGCCGTCCTTGAGCTTCTTGACCTTGCTTCCGGGCTTGCGGCCCCGCTTGAGGCTCATGGACAACGGCTCGGCATCGAGCAGCTCCCGCTCAAGCTGCGCCTGGAGCGCCATCATCTCGCCGCGGTCCTTTTCGTGATCGTGCCCGCAGAGATGGAGGAAGGCGTGGATCACCAGCGTCTCCACTTCGCGCCGGCGGCTGACGCCGAATTTCTTGGCCATTTTTTCCGCGGTGGGCAGGCTGATGACGATGTCGCCAAGGTGTGGAAAGGCACCCTTCTCTGCGCTGGAGGGAAAGCTCAGCACATCCGTCGTCATATTTTTTCCGCGATGTTCGCGATTGAGTTTTCTCATGCCGCGATCATCGACATAAGTCAGCGATACACCCTGTGCCTGGGGAGCCAGCCGATCCCGAAGGCTATGCAGGAGCTTGCCGAGAGACTGCTCACCAGGCCCGCGCATTTTGCTCCGGCTCGACCAATCAATCTGAAAGGGCAGCTTGGTCTCAGTCATGGCCGGCTCCTGTAGAAGATCAATCAAAGGGGATTCATCATGGTAGCTATTGGGCCATTTGTCAATTTCATTATTCTAGATGCATGAAATACATCGATGTTGCGTCTTCATGATGTTAGATCGGATCAAGGCAAAAAGCTGTTTAAAAGGAAACAAAAATGTTGATTACAAAAGACAAGTGGATGAAATGAAGAGCTTTCAATCTAGTGGGACATTCCCTGGCATCCTGGAAGTCATGGAGCCTCGACTGCCCGCCTCTCTCACGATCCCCCTGCGCCGCTACCTGGAGCTGCTGGACCGCTGGAACCGCACCCATGCCCTGACCGCCCTTCCCAAAAACCAGCGATGGGAAGAGCTGCTGTTGGACGCCGCCGCGATTCTGCCCTTCCTGGAGCCCCTCCCCCCGGGGTCCCGGGTGGCGGACCTGGGGACGGGGATGGGCTGCCCAGCGGTGGTGCTGGCCCTGGCCCGTCCGGATCTGGAGGTGCTGGCGGTGGACGCTGCGGCCAAGAAGCTGGCCTTCGTCCGCCAGGCGGCCCTGGAACTGCCGCTGCCCAACCTGAAGGTCGTGCAGGGCCGCCTGGAGGACCTGGCCCCCCTGGAGGCGGACCTGGGTACTGCCAAGGCGCTGGGGTCCCTCAGCCAGTTGGCAGGCTGGTGGTCGCGGCACGGCAAGGCGGGCGCCCCTTTGCTGGCCCTCAAGGGCTCCGAGTGGGCCGGGGAACCCCTGCCGCCTGGATGGACGGCCACGCCCCACCCCTATGCCCTGCCCACCCGGGGGCAGCGCGTGGTGGTGGCGCTGAAGCCCCCGGTGGAGGCGCCGTAAAACAGCCAGGGCCCCGGGAGGGGCCCTGGCTGAGGAAGCGGAGGGATCAGCGGGTGAGGGTGTCGCCGGGCAGGATCTCTTCGCTGGACCGGAGCAGGCGGCAGGTGGCCGTCTGGGCCTCGGTGCGCACCACCAGGGCCTGGCCGATGTAATGGGTGGTGGTTTCCATGGCGGGTTTCTTGTCGCCGTCGGGGCCCACAGAGAAGGTCTTCACACGCACGGCCAGCAGCACATCCCCGACCTTCAGGCCGTCATTGCTGCCCTTGTCCACAATCACCATGTCCCCGAGGGAGGTGTTCTGGCGGGTATCCCGGGCGAAGACCACCACCGGGGCGTTCGGGGCCACCTTTACGGGGTCGGTGGTATCTGTGCGCAGATTCAGGGGCAGGTTGGCCGGTTCCGTGAAGCGCACCAGGTGATCGCCCACCTCCACGCTGTCCATGCAGCGCTCGATGACGGCCACGGAGCCCTTGACCTGGGGCGTCACGACGCGGATCACGCCCACCTGCTGCACCACATCTCCCATCTGGCGCTTGGTGGCTGGATGCTGCACTTTGCGGGCCACGGTCCTGAGGATGAGGAAGCGGTCTCCCGCCTTGACGCCCTGCTCGCGGCCGCCGTTCATGTAGACCGTCTCGCCCTCGGCCAGGTAGCGGCGATCCTCGCGGCGGTTGGAGGTGAGGGTGAAGGCCCCCTGGTTCTTGTAGTGGACTTCGGCGCCTTCAGCGACGAAGTAGGGCAGCTGGATGAAGTCCTGGAAGCTGAAGCCCAGTTCGGGCCGCCGGAGGGCGCTCGGATCGGCGCGCCGCCGGTCGGGCTGGAGGTTGGAGACCGCATCGGGGACGGATCCGGCGGTGGCCACGGCCCGGCTGAGATCGATGATCAGGGGGTCCCCGGGGTAGATCCAGTGCGGATCCTTGATCCACTGGTTCAGCTCCCAGATCTGAGGCCAGGCGTAGGGGTTGCCGAGGTATTTCCCTGACAGGTCCCAGAGGGTATCGCCCTTCTCGACGAGGTGGGTCCGGGAGCCCTCTGGCACCGTGAGCTCCTTGGGATAATCCCATTTCGAGCTGTGGGTTTCGACCTTGATCGTGCCAGCGGGTTCCTGGGCTTCAAGGGCCGGAGCCACGACGCCCAGGGCCAGGAGGAAACCGGGCGCCAAGGCGAGGGCGCGCAGCCGACCGACATGCAGGCGATTGGGCTGGTGCATCAGGAACCCCCAGAAAGATTAGGTGGTGCTGATTATAGGTCTTCGACGCGGATCATATCTGAAAATAATGCCAAGCGGTTGCGAACTTCGTCCTGCGTGATCTGCTCCAGGCGCTCAGTGGAGAACTGCTCGACCGTAAAACTGGCCATGACGGAGCCCACCAGGGCCGCGTGCTTGAGAGCGGTCACGTCCATCCGTTCGATCCAGGCCAGGTAGCCGAGGAATCCGCCCGCGAAGGTGTCGCCGGCGCCGGTGGGATCGAAGACGTTCTCCAGGGGATAGGCGGGGGCGGCGAAGATGCCTTCGGGGGTGAAGAGGGCCATGCCGTACTCGCCGCGTTTCACCACGAGGATACGGGGCCCCAGGGCCTGGATCTTCTTGTAGGCCTTGATGAGGCTGTGCTCCTGGGTCAGCTCGCGCACCTCCGCGTCGTTCACCAGGAGGATGTCCACCTCCTTGAGGACGGCCTCCAGGGCCGGGCGGGCGCCGCGGATCCAGTAGTTCATGGTATCCAGGGCGATCCACCGGGGCCGCTTGGCCATCTGGCGCACCACATCCAGCTGCAGGACCGGGTCGATGTTCCCGAGGAACAGGTGCTGGGATTCCCGGTAGGACGGCGGCAGGTCCGGCCGGAAATCGGCGAACACGTTCAGGTCCGTGGCCAGGGTCTTGGCCTCGTTCAGGTCGTAGCCGTAGGCGCCCTTCCAGTGGAAGCTCAGGCCCTTGACCTTGGACAGGCCGGCCAGGTCGATGGGGCGGCCTTCGAAGACGCGCATCTGGTCGGGGCCGAAATCCTCGCCCACCACGGCGACAATGCGCACGGGATGGAAGCGGCTGGCACTCAGGGAGAAGTAGGTGGCAGAGCCGCCCAGGGCGTGTTCCCGCCGTCCGAAGGGGGTTTCCAGGTCGTCGAAGGCCACACTGCCGACCGCCAGCAAGCTCATGGGGAATCTCCGGGTATTCGGATCAGGACTGGGCGGACGGGACGGCGAGGTAGAGCAGCCAGGCCTGGCTGCCGCCCATGGGCACAGGTGCCTGGGCGTAGCGGGCCACCATGGGGGCTTCGCCGGAGGTCAGGAGGGCCAGCAGGCCCTCGTGGAGCTTGGGATCGGGGCCGAGGATGACCTGGAGGCTGCGCCAACCCAGCACCAGGCCATCTCCCAGTCGGTCCTTCAGCCGCTCCAGGGCGTCCTGGAGCGAGTGCCCGCGCAGGTCCAGCACGCCATCCACCTCGAGGGCCATGCCTGCGGCCAGCTGGAATCGGGTCGGCACGGCAGCGGGGGCCGGGGGCTCTGGGGGGGAGGTCTCGAAGATGGCTGCGGCCGGGGGTGGGTCCAGGGATGGGGGAGCAGGGGGCGCCGGAGCTGGGGGAACGGGCGGGGGCTGCGGGGCCGGCGCGACCTGGGCGGAGGCAGCCTGGGCCTTGGGCCCGCGGGACAGCGGTTTCAGGCCCTTCAAGTCCTTGAGGGCCTCTTCAAAGGTTTCGGGAGGGGGCGGAGGTGCCACCGGGACCGGGGTGGGCGCGGCACCGGGCGCCGGGGCAGGCGCCGCGGCCGCCTTGGCGGGACGGGGGGCAGTGGGCTTCAGCCCCATGGCCGAGAGGAAGACAGCGTCTTCCTCATCCAGGACGATGGGGCCCTGGGGCTTCGGCGCGGGCTTGGGCAGGGGTGCGGGTGCGGAGGGCGATTCCTCCGGCCCCAGCTGCTGCTTCAACTTCGCCAGATCCTGCTTCCACGCCATGAACCGCCCTCGTCCTGTCCAGAGTAGGCCATCGCGGCCCTGGTCCAAAGCCCGCTGTTGCAATCCCGCACAGGGCCGAGGCAAAACACCGCGATCACCGCGGCCTGTCAACGGGAGTATGCTGCGCTCCATCCAAGGTTTGATGCCCTTCGCCGTAAGCTGGCACGTCCTTCGCCCCGTAGCCCCAACGCCACACCTTTTGGAGGCCCCATGCGCCGATCCGCCACGCTGCTCCTGCTCCCCCTGCTGCTCGCCTCAGGCGCCGTCCTCCGCGCCCAGAGTCCGCACATGGGGTTCAGCCTGAACCTGCTGTTCCCCACCGGGGAATTCGCGAGCAAGACCTACGCCCCCTACTACAGCCCCAGTGCGGGCTACGTCATCCCGGCGCAGAAGGAGACCTATGACGTCGGCATCGGCGGCAGCTTCACCGTCAGCTTCCCGGTGGACCGCAGCCTGGCCATCCGCCTGAACCTCAGCGGATCCGCCCAGAACGGCACGAACCGGGCTCCGGGGGAATCCACCATCAACCTGCGCCACTCCCAGTTCAACCTGGGGGGCGAGCTGCAGATCTTCCCCCAGGGCACGGCCTTCCGGCACCGGGGCCTCTACTTCGTGGGGGGCCTTTCCGCGGACTTCGAACAGTTCGACCGCAGCTTCGGCGATCCCCTGTACGACTACACCGACACCACGCGGAAGAGCCGCCTGGGGGCCACCGGCGGCATCGGGCACAGCTTCGGCTATGATGCCGGGGCGCGGTTCACCCTGGAGGCCACCTTCCATAAGACGCTCACCGGCAATGATTTCGACGCCGGCGATCCCCCCAGCACCGATTTCGTGAAGGTGGGCTTCGGCTGGGTGTTCTGATCCTGCCTGCGTCATGAAGACGGCTCCTTGCGGGGCCGTCTTCATGTCTACTTCTTCGCGGCTGGCTTCTTCTTTTTGGGTCTGGGCCTGGCCGCTTCGGGCGCCTCATCCTGGCCCAGGAGGCTGTTCACCAGCCGGGCGACGTCCT
Source organism: Holophagaceae bacterium (assembly GCA_003538615.1). Classification (GTDB taxonomy): domain Bacteria; phylum Acidobacteriota; class Holophagae; order Holophagales; family Holophagaceae; genus Geothrix. The sequence continues at coordinate 7,172 of DPRT01000182.1, forward strand.
TGTTGGCGGGGTCGAGCTTCTGGAGGCGCCGGGCATAGGCCAGACGCTCCTGCTGGGGCCGCGCATCGTCGGCCTTCACCTGTTCGAGCTTCTCGGCCACGTAGCGGCTGACGCCTCCGANNCTTGGCCGTGCTGTCCTTGGTCTGGCGCAGGCGGACGAGGATGGCCTCGATGTCCTTCAGGGCGCGCTCGCTGTGGGCCGTGGCGGCTTTCTGCTCATCCATGAAGATCTTGAGCTGCTGGCGCAGCTTCAGCTGTTCCTGGGAGAGGCCGGGCGCCTCTTCCAGCTCCTTGAGGCGCGGGGCCTGCTTGTCCATGGCATCCAGGAATTCCCGGAGCTTTAGCTCGTGTTCCATGCGGGTCTTGGCCAGGAGGGGCTGGGCGGTGCCGAGGTTTTCTTCGGCGGCAGCCTGGGCCTTCTGCAGGTGGGCGACCGCATCCTCCCAGCTGCCTTCGGCCACGCAGGCGCGGGCGGCCAGGCTGCGCAGGGCCGCCAGGGCATGCATGTCGTTGTAGTCGGAGGGATTCACCGTGAGACCCTCCCGGCCAAGCAGGGCTTCGATGCCGCGGCGCACCGTGGGCGCGTCGCCCCGCTCCAGCTGGAGTTCCCAGGGCCCGCGGACCTCCTTGAAGCGGTCGGTGAGGCTCTGGGCGCCCAGATTGGCGGCCAGGGCGCAGACAAGCAGGAATCCGAGGCGGCTCATGGACGCTCCTTCCAGGATGGGGGCGGCAGGGTCACTTCTTCCTGGCGCCGGCCTTCTTCGCGGGCTTGGCTTCCTTGGCGAAGGGCTCCTTGCCCTGCTTCAGGTTCTCGAGCGCCTTCTCGGCACCCGCATTGCCCGGATCCAGCACGAGCAGGCGGTTGAGGAAGGCGGCCTGGAGCTGGGCGCCGCTGATCTTGGTGACGTTGTCGGGGTTGCGGAGGACGGCATCCACCCAGGTCTTCTTGCCCACGATCTTCACCTTCCTGATCACCTGGGCGGTGTTGAACTGGGTGATCTCGTCATTCTGGCTGGTCAGCACGTCCTTGGCCTTCGTGGTGGAGGTCTCGGCGGCCTTGATCATGCCCTCGGCCTCCTTGCGGTTGTCGGCGAGGATCTTGACGACCTTGGGGGCATTGGTGAGGTTCTGCTTGTGGACGGGAAGGGCGGCGTTGATCTGGAGCAGTTCCTGTTCGTCCAGGGCGATCTTGGTCCCACGGGCATTGAACTCGTCGGCCTGCTTCTTCGTCAGCTTCCGCTTGCCGGACTTGAGCTCCTCGTACTCGGCCTTGAACGCCTCGATGACGGGTTCGAGCTCCTTCTTGCGGGCCTCGCCCTTGGCGATGGCGTCCTGGGCGTCCTTGGAGACCTTGTCCCACTGGGCGGAGATGGGGGCCTGGGCCTTGTCCAGGTCGGCCTTGATGGCCTGGGCGGTCTTGAGCCGCTTCTGCTGGATCTCCAGGGCCTTTTCCCACTGGCCGGCTTCCGAGGCGGTGTTGGCCCACAGGCGGTAGAAGGACAGGAGGCCCTGGGCATTGTCCATGCTCTGGCCGATGGTCTGGAGGTTGGTGCCATTGAAGGCAGGGCGCTCGGCGGGGATCATGCCCTCCACCTTCGCCATGGCCTCCTTGGCCTGGAGGGCCTTGAGCATCTGGTTGATGCCCGGGAGTTCAGCATTGAAGCGCTGGGTCAGGTCGGCGGGTGCGGGGGTCTGGGCCACCAGCGCCACCGCGGGAAAGAGGAGGAAGGGCATCGGGCGCATGGGCACTCCACAAAAGTCCAGGTCCCAGGGTAGCGAAAAGGCCGCCAGCCTGCCCGCTTGCCTGACAACTTGTGATGGGATCAGCCTTCCTGGCGCTTTTCTTCCAGCTCCAGCCAGGCCAGCTCGAGGATCTCCAGCTCCGCCTTCAGGGCATCGCGATCCCGCAGCGCCTGGTGGCCGGGGCTGTCGGATTTCAGGAAGGCCGCCGGATCGGCCAGGAGCCCATCCAGTTCCGTCAGCCGGGCGTGGAGGGTGTCCATCTCCTGTTCCACCTCCGCCAGGCGCCGCTGCTCCTTCTGGGAAAGCCCGGGCTTGCGGGGGCGGGCGGGCTCGGGCTTCGCCGTGGATCGGAAGGCCTCGGCCTTCGGGGCCTCCAGGGCCGCGGCCCGGGCCTCCCGCAGGCTGCGCACCGTGGAGGGGGCCCCTTCGTAGAGCTCCCAGCGGGGAGTGCCGGCCCCGTTCCAGGCGAGGGTGTGGGTGGCGACCTGATCGAGGAAGAATCGGTCGTGGCTCACCAGCAGCAGGGTGCCGCCGAAGCCCAGCAAGGCCTCTTCGAGGTTCTGGAGGGTGGGGATGTCCAGGTCGTTGGTGGGTTCGTCCAGCACCAGCAGATCCGCCGGGCTGAGCATGGCCTTGGCCAGCAGCAGGCGGTTCCGCTCGCCGCCGCTGAGGGTGGCGGCGGGGCGGGCCTGCTGGTCCACGGGGAAGCCGAACCGCGTGAGGTAGACGTGGGCGAGCACCGTGCCGTTGCCCGTGTCCACCACGGAGGCGCGCTCTGCGAGGTTGTCCAGGATGCTGCGGGCCCCGTCGAGCTCGCCGCGCCCCTGGGAGATGGTGGTGACGGAGATCTTGGGGTGGCGGACCACCTCGCCGGTGGTGGGTTCCAGGTCCCCCAGCAGCACCTTGAGCAGGGTGGATTTCCCGCAGCCGTTGGGTCCCAGCAGGGCGATGCGCATGCCGCGCTGGAGGCTGAGGTCGAGGCCGTCCAGCAGCTCGGCCCCGCCCGGATAGGCGAAACCCAGGCCCTCGGCGCGGATGAGGGCGTCGCTGCGGTTGAGGCCCGAGGCGAAGGACAGGCCCTGGCGGATCTCCAGACGCGTGCGGTCCTCCACGTCATCCTTCAGATCCAGCACATCCTGGATGCGCAGCTTGGACTTGCGGGTGCGGGCCTTGGCGCCGCGCCGCAGCCAGGCCATCTCCCGCCGAAGCCGGTTCTGCATGTGCTCGGTGAGCCGCGCTTCGCGGAACTCGCGGTCGGACTTCTCCAGCAGGTAGTCGCTGTAGCCGCCCTCGTAGCTCCGGAGGGTGCCTTCGTCCAGTTCCAGCATCCGCGTCGCCACCGCGTCCAGCAGGTGGCGGTCGTGGGTGATGAGGAGGAGGGCCCCGTCGTAGGCCTGGAGCCAGGCCTCCAGCTTCTCCACCTGGTCGGGGTCCAGATGGTTGGTGGGCTCGTCCAGCACCAGCACATCGGGCTCCTTGAGCCAGGCCTGGGCCAGGGCCACGCGCTTGCGCCAGCCTCCGGACAGGGACTCGACTTCAGCGTCGAGGTCCTCCAGGCCCCAGGTGGTGGCCGCCGCCTTGAGCCGCGGGGCCAGGTCCCAGCCCCAGCGCTCGAGCTGGTGTTCCACGTTTTGCAGTTCGTCAAGGAGCCGAGTCTCCGCCTGGGCAGAGGCGCCGTGGAGGATTTCGTGGATCTCCTGATGCCGTTCCAGCAGCGCGCTGTGGTCCGCCAGGGCGGCTTCGAGGGCCTGCCGGACGCTGGCGCCCGGCGCGAAGTGGGGCTCCTGGCTCAGGCGGGCGATGCGCTGGCCCTGGGTGATGACGACTTCTCCGGTGTCCGGGATCTCGTCCCCGGTCAGCAGGCGGAACAGCGTGCTCTTGCCAGCGCCGTTGCGGCCGATGAGGCCGACTTTTTCACCCTGGAAGAGACCGAGGCTCAATCCATCCAGAATGGGTGTCGCGCCATAGCGTTTCGTGACATTGATCAAACTCAGGGCGATGGATGGCAAGAAGGGCTCCTACGACCTTCCAGAATCCCACGGATGGGGGGATCCTTGCCCCGAAAGTATCCGCGAGGCAGGCATGTCCCTACAGGAAGAACTCCAGATGTCGACGCTCCCGGCCCCGGGGATCCAGGTGATGCTTCAGCTGATGCTCACGCGGGAGGCCGTCGTCCGCGTCCAGGAGCGGCTTTTCGAGGCCCACGGCCTGACGATCCAGCAGTACAACGTCCTGCGCATCGTCCGGGGCGGGCCCACCAAGGGCCACCCCATCTATGAGATCGAGCGGAGGATGATCTACCGCTTCGCCAACGTGACGCGGCTGGTGGATCGCCTGGAGGCGCAGGGCCTGCTCAAGCGGGTGGCCGATGCCAAGGATCGTCGCGTGAGCCGCGTGGTCATCTCCCCCAAGGGGAAGCGCCTCATGGAGCGGCTGGACGAGCCCGTGCAGGCCATGGCCACGCAGCTCACCAGCTGCTGCGACGAGCAGGAATGCCTGGCCATGTCGAGCTGGCTGGAGCGCCTGCGTGAGCACTGCCAGCAGCAGGAGGGGCTTCACGAAACCCTGGCGGGCGCCATCAACTGATCCAGAAGCTGGTAGGCGGCAACTTCGGAGACCCCATCCAGGCGCAGCCAGCGGCCCTGGCCCAGATCCATCCACAGGCTGCCGGAGGCCGGAATCCACCAGCCCTCCCGGAGGGTCCGCGGGCCCGCCAGACGGCGGGCACCGGCCAGTTGGGCGTGGCCGGGCCGCAGGGCGGCTTCCAGGGGCCAGGTGCCGTTCAAGGTGAGCTTCCCGCGGGCCAGGGTCCACCGTCCGCCGGGCAGGCGCAGCCGGCTTCCGTCGGAGGCTGTGACCTGGTCGCCTTCGATGCGGGTGCCTGCGCCCCAGGGCATGGAGCCCTCGCGTTCCGCCACCCAGCGTACGCCTGAGAAGGCGGAGGCGGCGCCCTCCCACCCCACGCCCCCGAGATCGGCAAGATCCGTGTCCCCGAGCTTGATGCGGAGGGCCGAGGCCGGGGCCTGATCGAAGGTGGGATCCACCGGCACCCAGCGGTCCCTCAGCTTCACCTCCACCCAGAAATGCAGGCCCAGGGTCTCGCCGAGCCCCACCCAGCCGGTGACGCCGCGGGCCGGGACGCCCAGGCGCCGCAGCAGGGCCACGGCCAGCACGCCATGCTCGGTGCAATCGCCCCGGGGGGTGCGGCAGACCTCCAGGGCCGAGGCGAAGCCCACGGTGAAGTCCTTGTCGGAGATCCAATCGAAGACCGAGGCCGTCACCCGCCTGGCGAGCTCCCAGCGGGGCAGCCCGGGGGGCAGGGCCATGCGCCGGATGAGCCCGTCGAAGGCGGGATCGCGGAAGGGCACCAGGGGGCTGGGGGCCAGGTAGCGGCCTTCGCTCTCCGCCGGAAGGCCCGTCACGGGGGGCTGGGTCGCCTCGGTCGCGGTGGGTTCTGCCGCCCGCGCCAGGCGCCACCGGCCGCCGGGAAGGCGGATCTGCTGGGCATCCTCCGGGAGGTCCGGCGTGGAGCCCTCGGCCTTGAAGGTCACATCCCGCAGCCAGGGCTGGAAGGGGTGGGGGGGGAGCTGCTGGAGGGTCCGCTCGAAGAAGCCCAGCGGATCGCCCGGGGATGCCTTCGGCGCCGGTAGTTCCGTCCGCTGCATGAGGATGGCGAGGCCTCCGAGGTCGGACTTCTGCCGCAGGTGGCCCTCGCTGGGAGAGAGCCAGGCTTCCACAGGCACGGTGGCGGCGCCCTGGCTTTCATGTCCGGTGAAACGTACCGCATCCGGGAAGCCCGGCAGGGGATCCGGCCCGGCGGGCTCCAGGCTCAGGGTGCTCCACTGCTGGACGGGGAACGAGTAGGTGATGGCAGTGACAGGGCGGCGCAGCCTCGCGGCTTCCATCAGGCGGGTGTCGAGATCCTCGGGCCAGAGCAGCGCCCCCGCGGGCACCTTGGCCACCAGGGCCGCCCCGTTCAGGGGGTGGATGTGCAGCGATCCCGGCTCCGCAGGTGACCACTCGGCCCGCCCTTCGAAGGGCTCCTTGGAGAGCTGGAGGCGCCAGGTGAAGGCGAGGGAGCCATCTGGCGCGCGGCGGGCGGTCTGATCCACCTCCTGGCGGATCTCCTGGCCCAGGCGCGACAGAGCCATCCACTCGCGGCTCCGCACTTCGCGGGCCCCCTTCAGGGTTTTCACCTCCTGGGACGCCCCGCCCACCTCCTGCCCGCCCACCCACTGGCGGAACACCCGGGTGGGGGCCTCCTGGGCGGCGAGGAGGATGCCGCCGAGGGCTGCCACGAAAAGGGGGGATGCGCGCATCCCCCCAGTCTATCGGCAGGCTCCGGCGAGACTCGGTCCAGGGAATCGGGTTGAACCCGGGCAGACTGGAAGGGTGATCCGCACCCACGCCGCCATCGTCCTCAAAGCCGTGCCCTTTGCCGAGGGCGGGGCTGTGGTGTCGTTCCTGTCCGAGCATGGCGAGCGCATGTCCGGGCTGGCCAAGGGTGTGAAGAAACCCACGGCCAAGTGGGTGGCGGCCTTCGAGCCCCTCAGCCAGGTGCGGGTGAGCTTCTTTGGAAAGGAACACACCGAGCTGAAGCGCGTCACGCGCTGCGAGCTGGCCTTCAGCCCGCTCACCCTGGGGCATCTGGAAAGCAGCCTCGTCATGGCCTGCCTGGCGGATCTGTTCGACCGGGTGGCCCGGGAGGGCGTGGAAGATGACCGGCTCTACCGGCTGCTGAGCGCCTGCGGGAGGGCCCTCAAGGCCGATCCCGGCAACGCCCTCGGCATCCTGGCCTATGCGGAGCACTGGCTGCTGCACTGCCTGGGCCTGCTGCCCCACCCCAGGCTCTGTGGCCGCTGCGGGAATGCGGAGGCGCCTCTGGCCATGCTCAGCCCGGAGCGGGGCTGGTGCTGCCAGGCCTGCACGCCGGTGGACCCCGTGGAGGCCCTGCCGCCGGGCAGTCGGGAGTATCTGCGCCAGCTGAGGGCGGGGGGCGCCGACGCTGCGCCGAAGATGGATGTCGCTCACGAGGCCCAGACCGCCATCACGGCCCTGCTCCGGGCCCGGCTGCTCCAGGAGCTGGGCGGCAGCCTGCGAAGCTACGAGGTGCTCTGGCGCACGCTCTGACGGGAGCCTGACCAAACTTGGCCCGCCCGGCCTAGGCGCCGATGGGATGCCATGGCTTGGGGATGGGCATGAGGTCGGTGGGCTTCTACAGGAAATACCTCGGGACCCGCCGCTGGGTGGGGGACTTGGCCATGCTCCTGGTGCTCGGAGCCGCAGCCTACCTGCTGTTCCGGACTGCGGCCTCCCTTCAGCCCGGCGAGGCCGCCTTCCTGATGATGGCGATCGCGGGACTGGTGCTGATGGGCCGCCGCTGGTTCGCCTGGCAGCGGGACCTGGCGCCGGAAAGCTTCCTGTCCGACTGGGCCGGCCGGATCCTCGGCGGAGAACGCGTCCGGCTCGCGCCGCCCGAGGGCCTCCGGGAAGAGGCCACCCATGTCTCCGCGGCCCTCAACGTTCTGATGGAGGAAGGCCGGCAGGTGGCAGACCGCCTGGAGGCGCTCCAGCGGGCCACCACCCGGGAATGGGCGGACCTGGACGGCCTGCTGGCGGAGACGCACCAGCAGCAGGTCCTGGGCCAGGAGGCGAGGGCCGCTGCCGGAGAACGACTGGAGACCTACAGCCGGGAGCTCCAGGGGGTATTCGAGGGCGCCCTGAGGTTCGACAAGATCGAGCTGGATCAGAGACTTCGGGCGGACCAGAACCGGCTCCAGGGGCAGGCATTCCAGGCCTCCCTGGAACAGGCGCAGGCGAGGCTGGAACGTCTGGAGACGCTGCTGGAGGAACTCCAGGACACCTTCCCGCGCCTGCGGCGGGAGGAGGATGCGTTGGGCAGGCTGGCGGATGCGGGCCTCCGGCAGGGCGCCCGTCTGGGCCTGGCTGTGAAGGGCCTGGTCGCCCATACACCGAGGCTTCTGGAGGAAACCAAGGCGCGGACCGAAGAATTCCGGCGGTTCCGGGCTTCCGCCGATGGCGTGAGGGACCAGGTGGAAGCCCTGGCGCGGCGCATCGAGGCCTTCCGGGTCGAATCGCAGCATCGCATCAGGTCCTTCGGAGGCGCCCAAGGAGCCATCCAGGTCATCGACCAGGCGGCGCAGCAGACGGGGCTGCTGGCGGTGAACGCCGCGATCCTCGCGCAGCAGGGCGCCGGAGCCTCGGGGATGCAAGCCATCGGCGGGCGGCTCCGGGGGCTGGCGGACCAGACCTCCCAGGGCGCCTCCGATCTGGAACGCGCCCTGGATGAGCATCAGCGCGGTCTGGAACGGGAGACGGCTGGACTGTGGGACCTGCAGGAAGTGACCCAGCACTTGAGGTCGGGGATCCAGGAACTTCTCCACGTGGCGAGCCACCTGGACCACCAGGGGCAGGACTTGGAGCGGGCCCTGGAGATCCACCTGGGACTGGTGGACCAGGTGCTCCGCGCCTCGGGCCGTGCGGAACTGTCCCTCCACGAGGTGGGGGAGCGCTCCGCGGCGATTGAAGCCGCCCTGGGCCGGCAGTGGGGCGTCGAGGCCAAGGTGGCGCTGGAGNNACCATCGATGAGATCTCGGTCATCCTCGGTGTCCACCAGGAGCTGCGGCGCAGCGAAGCCTACCGCCAGCTCGCCTCGGGGGAGCTGGAGCGGGCGCTGGGGGGCGGCGGGGCCGCCGGCCCGGTCTGGGACCAAATCGCCTGGGCCCGCGCCCAGCGCAGGCCGCGCCTCCTGAACGCCGCGGGCGAAGCGCCGCCCATCGGCCACTGGGACCCAGAGGGCGGAGGCCGGGTGCTCCTCTTCGGCGTGGACGCCCTTGGCCGCCCCGAGCCCTCCGCCGTGGAGGGCTGGTCCTGTGACCGGGACGGGCGCGTGTGGCGCTTGCGGCTGATCGAGGCCCTGAGGACGGAGGACCACAAACTGTCCCTGCTTGAATCCCTCAAGGCCAGCCCCCTGGAGGGCTGCCTTCCGGGCACCGACCTGCGCATTTCCACCGAAGGCGCTGAAGTGCGGCTTCCCTTCCCCTATCCGGGCTTCCCGGTCTTCCTGGCGGGGCTCAGGTTGGACTTGCCCCTGGAGCAGGGGGAATGGCAGGGCCCATGGCGCGAGCCCGGGGCGGGAGCAGACGCCGTCCAGCGGTTTCTGTGGTGCGGGCCGGAGACGGATCCCGCCCTCAGGACCAGCCTCATGCGCCTGGTCCATGCCTGGAACCGGGACGACCACCACCACGACAGCTTCATGCCATGGCTTCCCTATGAAGGCCATCGCCCTCCCTGCCCCTGGCTCGGCGAGGACGACATGGACAACCGCATCGAGGGAATCCTGCGGCTCCGTTGCATCGGCCTGGGCGCGGACCCAACCAGCCTCCACCCCTTCCGGAACCGCCTGATCGAGGCCGGTGTGGAGGAAGGAGACGGCGGCGCGGTCCTCGGGGCGGCCAGCCTGGGCCATGCCCATCCCGAGGCCCTGCTCCTGCGGCTCTTCCAGTCCGGCGCAGGCCTGGCGGATTCCCCCCATCCCGACCTGGTGTCCTTCCGGTCCCGCCTGCACCTGGAAGTGCTGGGTGGAGAGGGCGGCGATCCCTACCGTGCCGCATGGAACCTCCTGGAGGATCTCCAGCGGAAGGGCTGGATCCTCCCCCTGCCGGCCGCGTGATGAACGTGTGACGAAATGAATGGCCCGCTTGGGCTTGACAGCGGTCCCACCACGCCGATACCTGATGCAAGCGATCTTTGGACCCCCTCCAGACGGTGTGTGATCCAGGGCCCGGGATTGCCGCCAACCGAACTGCCCGCTTGCGGTGCATGCCGGATCTGCGGGAGGCCACGGAACGCCACCCACAGGAGACACCATGTCCAACTTCGCGTTCCGGCGCGGCCAGGGGCCTGCCTTTCCGGACCTGCCGCCCACCCTTCAGCCCTGCGCGGTGCTCGTCGCTGCGCCGCCCTCGGACACCGTCCGCTCAAGCCTCCTTTCCGCCCTGATCTACCTCCTGGTCCTGGGCGGCGCACTCGCTTTCGCATCCCTCACGCCCGCCGTGGCCGTACCGCCGCTTCCACCCACGCGCCCGGATCGGGTCATCGAGTTCGATGGCCCCCCCATCCAGCGCGCCGTCGAGCGCCTGGTGGCCGGTGCCAGGGGTGGTGGCGATGCGGTGCTTCCGGGCGTCAAGGCGGTGATCGCCGACCGTCCGGACCCGGTGGAGCCAGCGTCGGGGCTGCCAGCGGTGGATCGCAGCCACGAGCTTCAGAGCACGGGTCCCCTGGTTCCCGGCCCGGCAGCCACGGCCTCCTCCGGCCCCGCGGGAACCGCCTCCAGTCCCGTGGTCCACGACTTCTCGATGACCGGGCTCATCCCGGTCCACCGGGTGGATCCCTCGTACCCCGACTTCGCCCGCCGGGCGCGGGTCCAGGGTGCCGTGGTGCTGCTGATGACCGTGGACGAGCACGGCCTGCCCATGCAGGTGAGCCTGCTGGACGGCCACCCGGCTCTTCGGGAGGCGGCGCTCCAGGCTGCGCGCCAGTGGCGCTTCGAGCCGGCCCGCATGGACGGGCGGCCCGTGGCGGCCAGCTTCCGCCTCACCCTGAACTTCCGGCTGAGGTGATACCGTAGGCAGGTGGATCAGGGCGTCGCTGCTCGCAAGGGCAGAGGAAAGTCCGGGCTCCGCAGGGTACTGGGCCTGGTAACACCAGGGCGGGGCGACCCGACGGAAAGTGCAACAGAGAACAGACCGCCGATGGATCCTCGGATCACAGGTAAGGGTGAAACGGTGGGGTAAGAGCCCACCGCCGGACTGGCAACAGGACGGGCACGGCAAACCCCCCAGGGAGCAAGACCAAATAGGCCGGCGCACCGCGCAAGCGGCGAGGGTTGACCCGACCGAGCCGGCGGGTAGGTCGCACGAGGTGGGTGGCGACATCCATCCCAGAGGAATGACGTCCCACGACAGAACCCGGCTTACCGATCCACCGCGGCCCTCGCAAGAGGGCCGTGCTGATGTTCTCCGGGGGTTCCGCGCTGCGCGCATACCCCCCGGACCCCCGCGCTCAGCCCGGCGGAGCCGGGCTTCGCTTATGTTCTCCGGGGGTTCCCCTCGCAACGCACGCGTTGCAAGGATCCATGGGCGCGCTGCGCGCATACCCCCGGACCCCCGCGCTCAGCTTGGCGGAGCCGGGCTTCGCTTATGTTCTCCGGAGACATCCGCTAGTCTGGAGGTCNNAGCCTGGCCCGCCGCCTTGAGCGCGCCCAGGCATTCCAGAACGAGCGATTCAACCAGGCCGCCGGTGGCGGCAGCCTGGCCGTGGGCGGCGGCTTCGCGCACTTCCGCGGCGAGGGGCATCCCCTCAACCAGGCCCTGGGCCTGATCGAGCCGGTCACCGAGCCGGAGCTGGAAGCCGTCGAGGCCTTTCTCGGCGCGCCCACGGTGCTGGAGCTGAGCCC
>DPRT01000035.1:0-12757 GCA_003538615.1 Holophagaceae bacterium
TGACCCGCATCCAGCAGGTAGCGGAGGTTCCGGGGGTCCTTGCGAACGGCCCGCTCCAGGTCCAGGCGGGCGGGCAGAGGTTCGCCCAGGTTGGCCCGGGCGAGGCCCCGCAGATGCCAGAAGGCGCCCTGTTCGCGGCAGCCCTCGCCCAGGCCGTCCAGGTAGGGCAGCAGGGCCTCCCAGGCCTCCATGCCCGCGAGGCAGTCGGCCTGGAGCAGCAGGAGATCCACGTCCTCCGGCGTGTCCTGGAGGAGGGCTGAGATCTCCCCGTAGGCGGCTTCATATTCCCCCAGGGCCACCCGGATCTGAAGGAGCAGCGGCGGATGATGGTCCCCGTGTTGCCGGGGGGGAAGTTTCTCCAGCAGGTCCTTCGCAAAGTCCGGTTGGTCCTCCCACCAGAAGGCGAACTCAGCCCGGCGGAGTTGCCATTCCTCGCGGAGGGACACCCCGTCCTCGCCGGCGGGAATGGTCTGCCAGGCCCGCTCCAGGCTCCGCAGGGCCTCGTCCTCCTGGTGGCGCTCCAGGGCGATCTGGTAACGCTCCATCCACAGGCGGAAGGCCTCCGGCAGGTGGGCCACGGCGGCCTCCACCACTTGCCAGGCACCGTCCAGATCCCCCAGGCGCCGCCGGGACACGCTCTCCGCAAGCCAGAGCAGGGGATGGTCGCGGCGCTCGGGGGGGAGGCCCTGCACCAGGGCCAGAGCCTCGGCGTGGCGCCCCTTCCGCAGCAGGTGCATGCCCGCGGCGCCCCGATCCCAGGGGAGGCGGGGATCGCCGTGACGGGCCGTCAGCACCGCAAGGGCGCGTTCCGCCACATCGCCGCGTTCGTGCTGGAGTCCCGCCAGCATCAGATCCTCGAGGACCAGCACATCATCCCAGGCCAGGGGCAGGGCCGCCTCGAAGTGTCCCCAGGCCAGGGGCAGCGCGTCTTCGCGGCCGGAACGCAGGAGGAGGATGCCCTGCAGGTGCCGCAGCCGCGCCATGCGCGGAGCCAGGCGGATGAGCCGGTCCCCCCAGGCCAGGCGCCGGACCGAGGGGGTTCCGGGCACGCGGCGGAAGGCCTGGGACACCGCCAGGCGCTTCCAGAGGGGGAGGCGCGACAGCTGGGCATCCAGGGCATCCAGCCAGGCCCGGTCGCGGTAGCCCAGGGCGTGGTGCGCAGCGCTTCGCAGCAGATGGATGCGGTATCCCAGTTCCCCGGTGGCGAGGGGGGCCCGGGAGAGGCATTCCGCCACGGCCGAGGCGGGCTCCCCGGCGCCCCACATGGCCTCGGCCCGGGCCAGCCGCGCGGGATAGACCCAGGCCTGCCGGAGCGCCCATCCCAGCCAGCTCCCGGCCATGGCGGTGGCGGCGAGGATCCAGCCGAAGCCGGGATCCCGCCGGAATCCTTCCAGCGAAAGCAGGAGGATCGCCAGGAGGGCCAGGGTGAGGCCCAGGAAGGGGCGCAGGCGGGCAGGGGGTATCGGCATCGGGCCCCTATTGTGACCCGATCAGGCCGGGGCGGTGGCCTTCAGGCCCATCACCGCCACCAGCAGCAGGACCAGGAAGAAGATCCGGCCGGCCGTCACCGGCTCCTTGAACAGCACCATCCCCAGCACCGCCGCGCCGAAGGCGCCGATGCCCACCCAGACGGCGTACGCGGTGCCGATGGGCAGTTCCTTGGCGGCCAGGCCCAGCAGGATCATGCTCCCCGCGATGGCTAGTCCCGTGAGGACCGAGGCCAGGGGGCGGGTGAAGCCGTGGGTGTATTTCAAACCGACGGCCCAGGCTGTCTCCAGNNAGGAGCTTGGCGTCGCGCATGCACTTCTCCACCAGGTAGTCGCGGCTGTAGCCGTTGCCGCCGAGGATCTGGACGGCGTCGGTGCTGACTTCCATGGCGGTGTCGGTGGCGAAGGTCTTGGCGATGGCGCTCTGCTTGGAGTTCTTGATGCCGTTGTCGGTCATCCAGGCGGCCTGCCAGGTGAGCAGGCGGCTGGCCTCGATCTTCTTGGCCATGTCCGCGAGCATGAAGCTGATGGCCTGGTTGGCGAAGATGGGCTGGCCGAACTGGATGCGGGTCTTGGCGTATTCCAGCGCGATCTCGAAGGCGGCCCGGGCCACGCCCACGCCCCCGGCGGCCACGGCGGCGCGGGTCTGGTCGAGGGTCTTCATGGCGATGACAAAGCCCATGCCCTCCTTGCCCAGCAGGTTCTCCACGGGCACTTCCGCGTCGTTGAAGTAGAGCTCCACCTGGTTGCTGGCGCGCTGGCCCATCTTGTCCATGGCCTTGCCCACCACCAGGCCCGGCGTGTCGCGGGGGACCACGATGCAGCTGGTGCCGCGGGCGCCCTTGCTGGGATCGGTGCTGCAGAAGAGGGCGTACCAGTCGGCGTAGCCGCCGTTGGTGCAGTAGCACTTGGTGCCGTTGATGATGTACTTGTCGCCCTTCTTCTCGGCGCGGCAGCTCATGCCGCCCGCGTCGGACCCGGCATTGGGTTCCGACAGCGAGAAGGCGGCGAACTTGGGCTCTTCAGCGAGCATGCCCAGCCACTTCTTCTTCTGTTCGGGGGAAGCCGCGACGAGCAGGGGGGTCATGGCGAGGCCGTTGGCCATGATGGAGGTGTAGAGGCCGGCGCAGCCCCAGGCCAGCTCTTCGCAGACGATGGCTTCTTCCACCTGCTTGGCGCCCGGGCCGCCGCAGTCCTCGGGCACCAGGGCCTGCAGGTAGCCCTGGTCCCAGGCCGCCTTGTAGACATCCACAGCCCACTCGCCGGTCTCGTCGTACTTGCGGGCCACGGGCCGCATGATCTTCTCGGCGAAGGTGTGGGCCCGTTCTTTTTCAGCCAGCTGTTCGGGGGAAAGCGAGAAACCAAGCATGAAAGCCTCTTCAGGAAAGGAAGGTAGGTAGGTGGCTGGTTGGAAGAATCTGGAACATCCAGTCTATCTGCCCGCCCCCTCCCGCCCAAGGGCCGAGGTTCTGACGCGGAGTAGGATGACGCCGGTCACAGGGGGATGCGGAGGTACACTGGGGGGCTGGAGCGTTCATGACCATCCGATTGACCGACCTTGGGAAAGCCGTCCTCGAGACCGAATACGCCGTGCGGGGGCCCATCGTGGCCCGGGCGGCGGAGCTGGAGAAGCAGGGCCGCGAGATCATCTACTGCAACATCGGCAACCCCCAGTCGCTGGGCCAGAAGGCCCTCACCTGGAACCGTCAGATCCTCGCCCTTTGCGAATACCCGGCACTCATGGAACTGGCCCCGGAGGCCTTCCCGGCGGATGTGATCGAGACCGCCAAGGCCATCCTGGCCGGGACGAAGCACGGGCTGGGCGCCTACAGCGAAAGCCGGGGCGTGCGCTACATCCGCGAGGCGGTGGCGGAATTCATCCTCGAGCGCGACCACATGCGCGTCGATCCCGATGCCATCTTCCTCACGGACGGCGCCAGCAAGGGCGTGCAGACCATCCTGCGGCTGCTCATCAGCGGCCCCGGGGACGGCATCATGGTGCCCATCCCCCAGTACCCGCTCTATTCGGCCACCATCACGCTCTACGAGGGGCGCATGGTGCCCTACTACCTGGACGAGGCCAACGGCTGGAAGCTGAGCCGCCCCATGCTGGAGGCCTCCCTGGCCCAGGCGAAGGCCGAAGGCACGCACGTGAAGGCCATCTGCGTCATCAACCCCGGCAATCCGACGGGTGCAGTGCTGGACGAGGCCAACATCGCCATGATCATCGACTTCGCCAAGGCCCACGGACTCTCGATCCTGGCCGACGAGGTCTACCAGGAGAACATCTACCTGCCCGGCGACGAGTTCACCTCCTTCGCCAAGGTGCTCCANNGACGTGGCCGCGCAGATCCTCAAGCTCCAGAGCGTGAGCCTCTGCGCCAACCTCGCCGGCCAGGCCGCCACCTACGCCATGGTGCGCCCGCCCAAGCCCGGCATGCCCTCCTATGCCCAGTACGCTGCCGAAAAGAACGCCATTCTCGACACGCTGAAGCAGCGGGCCATTCTACTGGCCGAGGGGCTGAACCGCATCGAGGGGATCACCTGCAACGTCATCGCCGGCGCCATGTACGCCTTCCCCAGCGTCACCCTGCCCGCTGGCCGCTCGGACTTCGACTACGCCATGGCCCTGCTGGAACAGACGGGCATCTGCGTGGTGCCGGGCTCGGGCTTCGGCCAGGCCGAAGGCACCGCCCACTTCCGCACCACCATCCTGCCGCCCACCGAGAAGATCCAGAAGGTGGTGGATGCGCTGGGCGAGTTCCACCGGAATTACCGCTAGCCACTGGAGGAGTCCCCATGCGCCCCGAGCATCCCATCGTCCTCATCACCGGCGCGTCCAGCGGCTTCGGCGAAGCCATGGCGCGGCTGCTGGCCTCCCAGGGCTGCCACCTGGCCCTGGGCGCCCGCCGCGTGGAGCGCGTGCAGGCCCTGGCGGACGAGCTGACGAAGGCTCACGGCATCAAGGCCTTCGCAGGCGCCGTGGACACCCGCCACACCGCCAGTGTGGACACCTTCGTGGCCGAAGCCGCTGCGGCCCTCGGTGGGCTGCATGTGGTGGTGGCCAACGCGGGACTCGCCAGCGGCACCTACAAGCTGTGGGAGACGCCGGACGAGGATCTGGAGGCCATGATGCGCACCAACGTCGAGGGCGTCGTGAAGACGGTCCGCGCGGGCCTGCCGCACCTGCGCAAGGCGGGCTGGGGCCATGTCTTCTTCATCGGCTCCACCGCCGGCCACCAGCCCTACGAGGGCGGCAGCGTCTACTGCGCTTCGAAGTTCGGTGTGAAGGCCATGGCCCAGAGCCTGCGCCTGGAGCTGAACGGCGAACAGATCCGCGTCACCTCTGTGGATCCCGGCATGGCCGAGACCGAGTTCTCGAATGTGCGCCTCAAGGATGGCGACAAGGCCAAGGCCGTCTACCAGGGCGTGAAGCCCCTCACGGCCTTCGATGTGGCCGAGTGCGTGCGCTGGTGCCTCATGCTCCCCGACCACGTGAACATCGACGAGATCCTCGTGAAGTGCGTGGACCAGGCCTCGGTCCACAAGGTTCATCGCAGGGCCTGATCAGTCCCGGCTCATCCTCAGCGCCAGCGGCAGGGCGGCCACCATGGCGAGGGCGCCCAGGGCCCAGCCCACGCGGTAGCCGTAGGTACCGATGGCCCAGCCCAGGCTGAAGCTGCCGAGGCCGATGCCGGCGTCGAAGGCGAAGAGCAGGGTGCCGAAGGCCGCGCCACGCCGCTTGGGATCCACGGACTCCAGCAATTTGGCGTTGATGAGCGTGTGCATCATGCTGTAGCCCGCGCCGTAGAGCAGGGCCGAGAGCACGTGGCGGACGGTGCCGCCGGGCAGAGCCGCCAGCAGGACCAGGCCCGCGAAGGCGCCCAGCAGCATGCCCGGGAGCTTGCGGATGGGGCGCTTGCCGAAGCCCCGCCGCAGCATGGCCAGGCGCATGAGCACCATGCCGATGGCCATGCAGGACAGGAAGGCTGAAGGCAGCGGCAGGTGCAGGGCCAGGGCCTCCTGCGCGGTGTAGGTGCCGAGGGCGCCATAGCCCAGGGCCACGCAGAAGAGCACGAAGCTGGGTGCGAACACGGCGGCATCGGGCCAGCGGAAGCCTTCGGCGCGACCGTGGGGATGGTCCTTCGGCAGGGTGGTGCCCAGGGCGCCCAGCAGGACGAACAGGGCCGCGAGGTACCAGCCGATGGGCGCGAAGCCCCAGCGTTGCTGGATCCAGAGGCCCAGCAGGGGACCCACGATGACGCCACCGGGACTGGCCAGGCCGTAGAGGCTGAGGCCGTCGGCGCGGCGGTCCTCCGGCAGCACATGGGCCAGCGAGGCCATGGTGGCCGTCAGCAGGCCCGACCACACGATGCCGTGGGGGAAGGCCAGGATGTAGAAGCCCCAGCGGGTGGGCATCAGGGCATAGGCGGCGAGGAAGGCCGCGTAGAGCAGGGCGGAGACGATCACCAGCCGGCGGTGGCCCACGCGNNGCGAACTGCCGGGTGATGAGGCTGGGGCGGGGGTTCGACAGATCCGTCATGCGGCACCTCCGCCTAACGCACGCGGTGCGTGCTCCGGCGCGCTCCGCTTGCCGAGGCGACGTACGACCCCAGGCAACGCCTGCGTTGCCTGGGGGAGCCTCCCTGTGCCGCACCCTTCATTCGGCCCATCCTGGGCCTCACCCCTTCGGGGCCGGACAAATGTCCGGTGGCGCTCGGCTCCTGCCTCGCGCTCGGGCTTCGGCTTGACTCGCGCCCATGGCGCTCGCCCCATCGGGGCCGTCTGCTTCGCAGCCGGTCCTATCCGCCTGTGGCGAATGGTCGCCAAAGTGGCACTTCGCTCCTGCTGCGTGCTCATGCCTCCAGAATGGCAGAGCCACCCGCCCCGGGTGTCACGGCCGGGCTCTTGCGGACCACGCGCCGGGCCATGGGGATGGCCAGGGCCATGAGCCCCGCTCCGATGGCCCAGCCCCAGCGGAAGCCGCCGTGCTCCATGACCCAGCCCAGGCCCAGGGATCCCAGGGCGGTGGCAGCATCGAAGGCGAAGAAGAAAGCTCCCGCGGCGGAGCCCCGGCGCTGGGGCGGGGTGGTCTCCAGCAGGTGCGTGAGCATCAGGGTGTGGACCATGCCGTAGCCGGCGCCGTAGATCAGGCCCGAGGCCACGTGCCGCGCCAGGCCCCCCGGCAGGAAGGCCAGCAGGGCGTAGCCGAGGGCCGTCAGGGCGGCCATGCCCGGCATCAGCGCCACGGGGCGCCGCCCCATGCCGGTGAGCGCCAGCAGGCCGCGCATGGCCATCATGCCCAGGGCGAAGCAGGTGAGGAAGGCGGAGGGCCAGGCCAGGCCGAGGGCCTTGGCCTCCTGGGCGCTGTAGGGCGGCATGGGACCGAAGCTGAGGCCCACCAGGCCCATGACGGCCACGGGGCCCCACACAGCCCGGTCCGGCCACTGGAAGACCGGCCCCTCGATCTCCCGGGGAGCCTCCCTAGGCAGAGCCCCGATCAGCAGGTGCAGCACGGCGAAGACGCCCGCCAGCAGGACCAGCATCCAGGTGAAGCCCAGGTGGGGCATGAGCCAGAGGCCCACCAGGGGGCCCACGGCCACACCGCCCGGACCCGTGAGGCCGAAGAGGGACAGGCCCTGCGCCCGGTGTTCCAGAGGCAGGATGCCGCCCACCTTGGCGATGGACGCGGTGCGCAGCGCCGACCACAGCAGGCCGTGCACCGGGGCCAGCAGGTAGAAGACCCAGCGCGCCTTCAGCAGCGCGTAGGCCACCAGGATGCCCACCACCGCCAGGGTGGCCACCCGCAGCACCCGGCGCGGCCCCAGGCGGTCGCCCAGGGGGCCCGTGAACAGCGCGCCGAAGCCCGAGCCCAGCATGAAGGCCGTCTGGAAGCGCCCGCTTTCCGCGAGGCTCGCGCCCAGGTCCCGCAGGTGCAGGGGCACCACGGGAAACAGCTGGTAGCCCGCGGCGAACACCAGGAAGTAGAACGTGCAGACCAGCAGGAAGGGCGCCGTCAGGAACCCGGGCCGCCTTGATTCCTCCGCGTCCAGCATCCCTCCAGGATCGCATATGCTGGAGGATCCATCCCGAGGTCCCCATGCAGCTGGAGCAGTTCCATTCGGAAGTTGAGCGCGTCAAGAAAGGCGGCTCGGCCAAGGCCCACGAGAAGAATGCCGAGGCGGGGAAGCTCTTCGCCCGCGAGCGCATCGCGCTGCTGGTGGACGAGGGCAGCTTCGTGGAGGATGGGCTCTTCGCGAACGCGCTGCACAAGGATCTTCCAGCGGACGGCGTCATCACGGGCACCGCCACGGTGGACGGCCGTCCCGTGGCGCTCATGGCCAACGACAGCACCATCAAGGCCGGCAGCTGGGGCGCCCGCACGGTGGAGAAGATCATCCGCATCCAGGAAGTGGCCCTGCGGATGAAGGTGCCCATGCTCTACCTGGTGGACAGTGCCGGGGCGCGCATCACGGACCAGTTGGACATGTTCCCTGGCCGCCGCCACGCGGGGACGATCTTCCACATGGAGGTGGCGCTCTCGGGCCTGGTGCCCCAGGTCTGCCTGCTCTTCGGGCCCTCCGCCGCGGGNNCCCCGCATGGCCGAGATGGTCATCGGCGAGAAGATCAGCCTGGAGGATCTGGGCGGGGCGCGGATGCACTGCTCCGTGAGCGGCTGCGGCGACTTCCTCTGCAAGACCGAGCAGGAGGCCATCGCCCTCTGCCGCCAGTACCTCGCCTACTTCCCCCAGCACTGCGAAGACGTGCTTCCCGTGGTTCCGCCGAAGGCGGTATCACCCAAGGCGAAAGCCCTGGGAACCCTGGTGCCCATGGACATCATGGCCCCCTTCCAGATGAAGGACCTGATCGAAGGCCTGGTGGACGAGGGCAGCTTCCTGGAAGTGAAGAAGCTCTTCGCGGGCGAGATCATCACGGGCCTGGCGCGTCTCGACGGCAAGCCCGTGGGCATCCTGGCCAACCAGCCCCGGGTGAAGGGCGGCGTGCTGTTCGTGGACAGCGCCGACAAGGCCACGCGCTTCATGACGCTCTGCGACGCCTTCGGCATCCCGCTCGTGTTCCTCAGCGACGTGCCGGGCTTCATGATCGGCAGCGCCGTGGAGAAGCAGGGCATCATCCGCCACGGCGCCAAGATGATCAGCGCCATGGCCGGCTGCAGCACGCCGCGGATCTGCGTGGTGGTGCGCAAGGCCTACGGGGCGGGCCTCTACGCCATGAGCGGGCCCGGCTTCGACCCGGATGCCACCCTGGCCCTGCCCACGGCCAGCATCGCCGTCATGGGCGCCGAGGCCGCCGTGAACGCCGTCTTCGCCAACAAGATCGCGGAGAAGCCGGAGGAGGAACGCGCCGCCTACGTGCAGCAGCTCCGCGACGAGTACAACGAGGACATCAACCTGAAGAAGCTGGGGGCCGATCTCCACGTGGACGCCATCGTGGATCCCGCCGACCTCCGCGCCGAGCTCATCACCCGCCTCGCCCGCGCCCGTCGCCGGGATGTCTGGCCCACCAAGCGCCGCAGCGTCACGCCGGTGTGAAGGCCGGTTCTGGCTTCCGAAAATCGATCCCTAAGAGACTCGGAACGATCTTGGAGGGGCCGCTGAAAAAACACCTTGAGAGGCCTTGACATGAATTTTCATCTGTCTATTTTTTATTGATGAGTAATAGCTCATCTATAGAAGGAGATGATGTGCGTTTTTTTTGCCAAATACCATAAGAGGATCTCGCTATCTCTCGCCCTCATTCTTGGTGTTGGGACTGCTCCGTTCGCAGCGGCCAACCCGGGCCCCATCGTCATGCCACCACCTGATTGGGATCCGGAGGCCCGGTTGAATCTCGGAGAATTGATTACGACCATCCAAGCGGCTGATGGTGTTTTGGAGGCGCACAAAGGCGCCATCACTGCGCTTGCCAATGGATCTTATTCGGTAAATATCAATTACGTGCTTGATGGTGCTGTTTATCGGGTGAGTTGCATCGTTAACGCCGATGGAACGGGCTCCACAAATGCTGCTGGTCAGGCCCTCTACTCTGCCATTGCCCAGCGTCCATCTCTTAATCAATTAATCATTCAAAATAAAAACACATTACTTCAATCTCTACCCACTGGGCTCCCCAAGTCGGGCGATCAACTCCCTGCCATTTTTGGACTATCTGACTGCGCGGAGGCCTGGATTGGCCTGGCGGTTGCGATAGTGCAGCAATCCTGGATTGGCGGATTGTGGGCGTTGTACAAAGTTATTTCGAAGTGTTTCTAGGAAGCCTCATGCAAACATTGAAATCGGTGCTATTCATTGCTATGGGTAGTGTTGCTTGCCAGCTTGGAGCGGGCGAGCCCTTCCCTGAAACCGCCAGGGGCGGCATCGTTGCGACTTTTTCGCTCTCTGATCTAAAAGAGCGAACCTCTTCATTCGGTGTCGGCATTAATGCGGGGTGGGGCTTCTGGAAAGCCTCAGAAAACAGTGAAGTCGGTCTCTACCTGGAACATCGCGTCTACTCCGGTGCTGAAGGCCGTACTCACCTGAGCGACCTGGGCGTCGACCTGCGATCGAGGCTTTATCGCGGGTTCTACGACCGATTTGGGCTGAGTGCGGAGAGGGTGGAATCGCCCGGAAACCGCGAAACCATCAAGCTGGGCGGTGTATTCGGCGTGGGATATCGATTCGATGGCCCATTGGGAATCGAGCTCTATTCCACTCACCTGGCTTCCTCGAAGCCGGCCTCCTCGACCGTGAACCTCTCCCTCATCTGGTATTTCTAGCCTGGGGCAAGAGCCTCTCAGCTCGTCACGCCGTCTCGTCAACGGCAGCGTCGATGCCCGAAGCAGAAATCGGGGGGTGGAACCGTTGCATCTCCTACTCCAGGCCTCCATCGCGTTATGCTTCCCGGCAGCTTTCCCGGAGGCNNGGCATGTTCCGTCGCGTGGACGACTTCAAGACCATCTGGCAGCAAGAGGCGGACAAGACCCTGGCGGTCTTCGCGGCCATCCCCGATGCGGCGGCCCATCAGGCCGTCGATGAACACCATCGCGATCTGCGCCGCATGGCCTGGCACCTGGTGGAGACCATCCTGGAACTGCCCCAGAACCTGGGCCTGAAGGTGAAGGGCCCCGTGGGCCTCGGTCCCGATGGCTTCATCGCCACGCCGCCGCCGCCCACCATGGCCGAGACGGCCGCCGCCTACCGCGCCGTGAGCGATTCCCTGCTCGATCACATCGGCAGCTGGAGCAACACGGAACTGGGCCGGACCTTCGCCCTCTATGGCGAGACCTGGACCGGGGCCTTCGCGCTCTATGTCCTGGTCAGCCACCAGACCCACCACCGCGCCCAGATGACCGTCCTCATGCGCCAGGCCGGCCTCCACGTGCCCAGCATCTACGGCCCCACCAAAGAGGGCTGGGCCGAGTTCGGGCTGGAGGCGCCGAGGGTCTGATGCACCGCTCCAGGATGAAGACCGCGGAGGCCTCGAGCAGGTCCGGGGGTGATGATCGATCCGCTTCGCTCAACGGACCATGGCGGCTAAAATAATGAGCAACTGCGGGTTAGTATCCGCGGCATGGCGTGATCAGAGCATGAAGGTGGATTCGTGACGGCAGAACAGGTGTGGTGGTCCAGCTATCCGGAAGGCGTGGGGCGCGAAGCCCAGCCCTTTCCTGTCGAGAACCTGGGCCAGCTGGTGCGCCAGGCGGCCCAGCGGTATGGCGACAGGAAGGCGGAAACGCTGGTCCTTCCCAATGGCATGCAGGCCTCCCTCAGCTTCAAAGAGATCGACCGCCTTTCGGATGACTTCGCGTCCTACCTGCAGCATGGCCTCCGCCTGCAGTCCGGGGCCCGGATCGCGATCCTGCTGCCCAATGCCCTGGCCTACCCCATCTGTGCCTTCGGGGCCCTCAAGGCCGGGTGCGTGGTGGTCAACACCAATCCCCTCTACACGCCCCGGGAGCTGGAACTCCAGCTGCAGGACAGCGGCGCCGAGGTGCTGGTGGTGCTCGACCACTTCGGGGACAAAGTGGCTTCCGTGGTCCCCAGGACCCAGGTGAAGACCATCGTGGTCACGGGCATCGCGGACTTCTTCCCCCTCGTATCCCGGACCCTCATCCAGGCCAAGCTGAGGTTTTCGGGCCTCATCCCCCGGCTGGACCTGCCCTTCACGCGGCTCCCGGGGGCCCTGCGCCAAGGCGCCCTGTACCGGGCGAAGGAACACCTTCTGCCGGACGCGGTGAGGCATCCCGAACCCACCCGCGACAGCCTCGCGCTCCTCCAGTACACGGGCGGCACCACCGGCACCAGCAAGGGCGCCATGCTGAGCCACGGCAACCTGCTGGCCAACCTGGAGCAGATCGCGGAGATCACGAAGATCTACCTCACCTACGGCGAGGAGACGGTGCTGACGGTCCTGCCGATGTACCACGTGATCGCCTTCACCATCAACCTGCTCTTCGGGTTCCACACGGGCAGCCACAGCATCCTGGTGCCCAATCCGCGGCCTCTCAAGAACCTCCATGCGGCCTTCAAGAACCACGAGATCACCTGGATGACGGCGGTGAACACGCTGCTCAAGGCCCTGCCCGACGAGCCCTGGTTCCAGCCCCAGATGACCCGGAAGATGCTGGCGGTCTTCGCGGGCGGCATGCAGACCCATCCCTCAGTCCTCCAGCGCTGGGAGGCCTTCACGGGCTGCCTGGTGATCGAAGGCTTCGGCCTCAGCGAGGCCAGCCCCCTCGTCACCTACAATGCCGCCGTCCGCGAGGGGGGCCGTCTCCGCCGGACGATGGCGCAGGTCGGCGGCGTGGGGCTTCCCCTTCCCGGCACGGAGGTCCGCATCGTGGACGACGGGGGCCAGTCCGTGGCGCCCGGCGGGCATGGCGAGATCGTCGTGCGCGGACCCCAGGTCATGGCGGGCTACTGGCAGCAGCCTGAGGAAACGGCGCGGACCCTCCGGGATGGCTGGCTGCACACGGGCGACATCGGCTGCCTCGATGCCGAGGGCTACCTCCAGATCACGGACCGCAAGAAGGACATGATCATCGTCAGCGGTTTCAACGTCTTCCCCAACGAGGTGGAGGCCTGCATCGCCCTGCATCCGGACGTGGCCGATGTGGCGGTGGTGGGCGTGCCCGACGAAAGCACGGGCGAGGCCGTGCGCGCCTTCGTGGTGTCCCGGAAGCACCTGACCGCCGAGGAGATCCGCGCCCACTGCCGGAGCCTGCTGGTGAACTACAAGGTGCCGACCCGGTTCAGCTTCCTGGCCGAGAT
>DPRT01000035.1:12861-14362 GCA_003538615.1 Holophagaceae bacterium
GGCGCAGACGCAGCAGCAGGCCCGCGAGGCCCACGAGGCTGGCCAGCCCGTTGGCCAGGGCCAGCCCGCCGGTGCCCAGGGGTTTCAGCAGGGCCAGACTGAGAGCCACATTCAGGAGCAGGGTGCCACCCGCCAGAGCCGCGGGGCCGCGGTAGTCCTTGAGGGCGTAGAGGGCCTGGTTGCCCAGGCGCTGGGCGGCCACGAAGACCAGGCCCAGGGACTGGAACACCAGCGTCAGGGCGGTCCAGTCCGCGGCGGCGGCATCGTAGGCGCCGGTGCGGAAGAGCAGGGCGCAGATGGGCCGGGCCAGCACGGCGAGCCCCACGGAAGCCGGCAGCACCAGCAGGGCCGAGGCGGAGATCGACTGGATGAGGCTGCGGTTCATTCCGGGCCAGTCGCGGGCCTCGGCCTGGCGCGACAGCGCAGGCAGGCTGGCGGTGGCCAGGCTCATGGCGAAGAGGCCCAGCACCATCTCCCCCATCATGCCGCTGTTGTAGAGCACCATCTGGGCGCCGTCGGGCAGCGTGGAGGCCAGCATGGCGCTGATGAGGGCATTGATGGGGTAGATGCCCGCCGCCAGCAGGCCCGGCCCCATGCGCCTCAGGGCCTTGCGCACCCAGGGATCGCGCAGATGCAGGCCGAAGGCGAGGCCGAAGCCCTCCTTCCGCACCGCCGGGAGCAGCACCAGCAGCTGGAGCAGACCTCCGGCCAGCACGGCCACGGCGCACACGATGGCCACCGTGTCCATGGGGACGGTCCCATTCCGCCCCAATGCCTTCATGGCGGTCCACCCGAAGGCGATGAAGGCCAGGTTCCAGAAGACGGAGACTGAGGCCGCCAGGGCGAAGCGGTGGCGGAGGTTCAGCAGGCCCGCGAACCCGGCCGTGAGGCTCACCAGGGCCAGGTAGGGGAACATGATGCGGCCCAGCGTGGTGGTGAGCGCGCCCTGGGATTCGGGGCGCCCCAGGGTGAGGAGGCCCGCCAGGGGTCCCATGAAGACCAGCACCAGCGCCACGCCCAGCAGCAGGATGGCCAGGAGGGTGCCGAGGAAGCGCGCGGCGACAGCCTTCACGGCGCCTTCGCCCTTGGCGGCCTCGGCTTCCGCCAGCGTGGGCAGGAAGGCCGCGGTCATGGTGCCTTCGGCGGTGAAGCGGCGCAGCAGGTTGGGCAGGCGGAAGGCCACGGCGTAGGCATCTGCCGCCGCGCCCGCCCCCAGCACGTGGCTGAGGAAGAAGGTCTGGAGCAGTCCCGTGAGGCGGCTCAGCAGCGTCATCAGGCCCACGACCCCCGCGGAGCGGAGCAGGCTGGGGCGGGTGGTTGGCGGCTCGGTCATCGTGGAGCGTCTTTCCTCTGCGCTCTCCGCGTTCTCTGCGGTGAAGGAACCGCCTGGATCACTGGCTGCTGGAACAGGGTCCGGAAAGACTGGAGCCGCTAGTCGGAATTGAACCAACGACCATCCGCTTACAAGGCGGGCGCTCTACCAACTGAGCTATAGCGGCAC
>DPRT01000206.1 GCA_003538615.1 Holophagaceae bacterium
TCCGCCACGCTTCCACGATGGCCCCCAAGCAGGGAGCATGCGTGACCATCCTCGACCCCATCCCGGGCCTTGATATCGAAGCGGGCCTGAAGACCGTGGGCGGCCGGATGGAGAGCCTGACGCGCCTGCTCCGCAAGTATGCAGAGCTCCACGGGGGGGACGGCCGCATCCTCCGCGAGGAGGTCGCCGGCGGCGGGATCGAAACCGCGCGGAGGCTCGCCCATTCGCTGAAGGGGGCCGCGGGGTTCCTGGGGCTCCTCCCCATCCAGGCCCTCTCCGGAGAGCTGGAGGCGGCCCTCCGGGAGGGCGCGCCCCGGGACCAGGTCGAGCGGCTGCTGGAGGCCTTCGAACGCGAAAACGCCTCCGTCTGCGCAGCCATCCAGGCCCTGCCCCCCGCGCCGTGACTTCAGGCCAGGTGCGGATCTAGGTGCGGATCACGGCCAGGACCTCGTTGCCGCAGCCCTGGTATTCCAGGCGGTCGAACCAGACCTGCCGGGACATGGCGATCCCGCGCCCGTGCAGGTGGAAGGCCCGCTCGGGACTCAGTTCGAGGTAGTCCCGCCATTCAAAGCCGGCGCCCTCGTCCCGGATCAGGAACCGGATCTCCCCCTCCAGCCGCTCGAAGAAGACGGTGGCCCGCTTGGCCGCATGCTCGGGAAGGGCGAGCAGGCGGGCGATCTCGTCGCGCCAACGGTCCTCGGCCAGGAGCAGGGACTTCCCGGCGTAGGTGATGCCGAGATTTCCGTGCTCCACGGCATTGAGCATGAGCTCGGAAAGTCCGCCCACGGCCCGTTCGGGATTCGGTGTCGCCTTGGCGATCACCGTGGCGAGGTCCCAGGCCTGTTCCGGCGTCTGGAAGGTGAACTGGCCGCTGCTGAGGCAGGCCAGGGCCCGGGTGGCCTGCTGGGCGTCCAGCTGGAGCTTGCGGTAGCCCCGGCGGTCCCGGGCCGCGGCAGCGACGATGGCGAGCAGGGCCTGGGAGGTGAAGGGCTTCGTCAGGTAGTAGTAGGCCCCGGCCCGCAGCCCCTCCACGATGTCCGTGTCGCTGGAGAGGGCGGTCTGCATGATGACCGAGGCCCGCATGGTCGCGGACTTGGCCTTGAGCCGGCGCAGGATCTCGATGCCGTCCATGTCCGGCATGACCCGGTCCAGGAGGATGACGTCGAATCCATCCGGATGCTCGGAGATGAGCCGCCAGGCCTCTGCGCCGCTGGACACGCCCGTGGTGTCGTAGCCTTCGAACCGGAGGTTCTCGACAAGCGCTTCGAGGTTGATCGGTTCGTCTTCGACGACCAGTACGCGGATGGAATCCATGGGCAGATCCTGGGGCAAGGGGCCGGGCGGTTGGTTTCCAGGGGGTCCCGAGGAATTCGGGTCATGCCCATCCATCGGCCGGGGCGCCCCATCCGCTAAAAATGGGACCGGCCCCTAGCGGCCCTTCACCATCGGCACGAACCGCACGGGCAGGACCACCTGCCGCTCCAGGCCCCCGGCCCCCTTCCGCAGCAGGACCAGTTCCTGCGCCCCCCAGGGGGAGCCCACCGGGATGATCAGGCGGCCTCCCGCCTTGAGCTGGTCCACCAGGGCCTGGGGCACCTTTTCCGGAGCGCAGGTGACGATGATGGCGTCGAAGGGCGCGGCCTCGGGCCAGCCCAGGTGGCCATCCCCGGCCCGGACCTTCACGTTGCCGTAGCCCAGCCGCCGGAGATCGGCCTCGGCACGCTGGGCCAGGGGTACGACGATCTCCACGGTGTAGACCTCCGCCACCAGGCCCGACAGCACCGCCGCCTGGTAGCCGGAGCCCGTGCCGATCTCCAGCACCCGGTCCCCGGGCTTCGGCTCCAGGGCCGCGGTCATGAAGGCCACGATGTAGGGCTGGGAGATGGTCTGGCCGTGGCCGATGGGCAGGGGCCAGTCCTCGTAGGCCTCCCCCCGCGCGGCCGCGGGGACGAACTCGTGCCGGGGCACCCGGGCCATGGCCTCCAGCACCCGGGCCTCCGTGATGCCCCGCGCCACGAGCTGCTCCCGGACCATGCGCGCCCGGGCCAGGACGCGCTCCTGCTCCTGGGCGGGCGCCGCGGGGTGGGCGGGCCCGGGATCACAGCCCCCGAGGGTCAGCATCAAGGCCACTCCCAGATGCTTTCGCATGGGTACAGAAGGTACCCCAAACGCACCTTCACGCCAGCGCGCATCCCTGGCAAGCCAGGGATGCGCGTAGGTCAAACAATGGATTTCAGGGCTGAAAGCTCAGGGTGAGGTCCAGCTGTCCGGCCAGGCCGCCGGTCCAGCTCCGCAGGCGCCAGGCTTCGATCAGGGCCTTGGCCTGGGCGGCACCGGGGAAGGACTGGCTGAAAGTCGCCGTCACCACCTGGCCGGAACCATCCACCTTCAGCTCCAGATCCGTGCCGGAGGGCAGGGCCGCCAAAGCGGCGAGGAGGGCGGGGTCCTTGAGGCGGGCGCCGAGTTCGCGGCGGAGGGAGGCCGGGTCGGACGTGCCCGTGATGCCCGAGAAGGCCAGGATGCGGAGCGAGGGCTGGGCCTTGGGCTGGAGCTTGGGCTCCGCCTGGATCGCGCGGCGGGACTCCCGGCGGGCAGCCTGCTCCTGGGCCATGACTTCCACCGCGGCCGCGGGGGACGCAGCGTAGTGCATCCTCAGGGGAGCCGGAGAGTAGGCCTTGGCATGGCCGGCCATGCCGCCCACGGCCGCGTCGGACACGCCTTCGGGCAGCGGCAGGGGCTGGGTGACGGTGGCGCTGGCGCCGCCCGCGTTCCGCACCTGCGTATCCACCGCCACGAAGGAGGTGTGGGCGGTGAGCAGGCTGTGGGCGAGGCCCAGGCGGGTGATCTCCGCCTTGCGGCCTTCGTCGCCGCCGAACTGGTCATCGTCCGACAGGGCCTGGATGCGCTGGCGGGCCCAGAGCTGGCGCAGGGCGCCGTGACTGCGGTCCCTCACCTGGCCCACCTCAAAGGTCTGGCTCCAGGGGCCGCTGCCGCTCACACCCGAGAGCGTGACGGTGCCCTTGGCTTCGCCGGTCCACGTGCCGAGGCAGATCACGGGCCGGTCCGCCAGCACATCCGGCAGCTGCAGCGGCTCGAGGTCCTGGACGTGGAAGCCGTTCGTGGTGAGCTTCACGTTGGTGAGCACCGGCGAGGACACGTAGGCGCGGAAGCGCTCCGCTTCAAGGGCGGCCTGCTCGGGCCTGGTGATGACGAAGGCCTCGCCCTGCCCCGCCCTGGCCATGCCCTCGATGAGGTGGCGGTTCACGGAGGATCCGATGCCGAAGGCGAAGAGGTTGGCGGAGCCCAGGTTCCTGCGGATGAGATCGAACATCTGGCTGTCGGCGCTGATGTAGCCATCCGTGGACACCACGAAGGTGCGCGAGATGCCGGGCACCCGGGGCAGGCCCAGGGCCTTGCGCAGGGCGCTGCCCAGCTCCGTGCCGCCGCCGCCATGCTGGGAACCCACGAAGGCCAGGGCCTGCGCCGTGGCCTCCGGCGTGGCGTGCTGCGATCCGCTGGGCGACCAGAAGGCCGAGGTGCCCTCGAAGACCATGACGTTGAAGAGGTCCTGGGGCCGCAGGCCCTGGATCATCGACCTCATGAGCGTCTTCGACACTTCGATGGGGAAGCCCATCTGGCTGCCGGAGACATCCATGATGAAGACGAACTCCCGGGGCGGCAGATCCTTCGGCGTCACGCGCTTGGGCGGCTGGGCCATGAGCAGGAAGGTGTTTCCGTCCTGCCCCTGGTGGAGCAGCAGGCCCGACTGCACGGCGTTCCCGGCCAGCTGGTACTTCACGATGACGTCGCGGTTGCCGCCGTGGGCCTCGCTGGAATCGAGCTTCAGCGTGGCGTCCGCCTTGCCGTCATAGGCGATGGCGGTCTTGTGCGTATCGCAGGCCATGCGCTGGATGGGCAGGCCCGCCGACAGCTTCACCTCCAGATCGAAGGTGGTACCGGGCTTCTCCCCGGCGTGGGTATAGGGATTGGCCACCCAGGGCTCGCCCGTGCTCGACTCCGTGCCCGCCTTTCCGGCGTAGCGGGGGCCCACCACCGTGGGATAGACGAAGCTGTACGTGCCTTCCGTCGGCACCAGCAGCTCCGTGTAGCGGAGCTCCACGCGGATCTCGTCGCCGGGCAGGATGTTCGCCACGTTCATCTGGAAGACGTTGGGCCGGTGCTGCTCCAGCAGCGAGGCGCTGCGGCCCTGCTGCTTCGCCTGCTCGTAGTCGGCGCGGGCCTGGCCCCGTTCCTTGATCTGGGCCTTGAGCACCCGCCCNNTCACCGTCACATCGGCGATGACCCCGGCGATGGCCACCTTGGCGGAGGTGGACTTCAGCGGCAGCTGATCCACCGAGGCGTCATCGCTTTTCACGAAGAAGTACGGCGACAGGGTGGCGTCGGCGGCTTCGGGGGGATGGGTGCGGATGGAGCGGCCCGGAGTCTGGGCCCGCCCCGGCATCTGGGGTGACAGCCCGGCCCAGCAGGCCAGCAGGGTGGCGGTGGCGCGGCGCATCGACATGGAATCCTCCGGAGGGACCGCACCGGAACGGGGCGGCTCATGGGGGAATGCCGCGGGGCTCCGGACCCTTTCAGCGGGGCGTGTCTTTTTTTGCGGCCGGATGGATCCGGGCCCGGAACCCGTCCACGGGTCCCGCCTCCGGCAGCTTCCCGGCATCCGCCACGGGGCCGCTCAGCACGTAGAGGTCCAGCGCATCGCCGGGGGCCAGCCGGACCCGGAAGGACCAGGGACCAGAGGCCTCCGTGGGCTCCGGCCTCAGCACCTCGGCGCCGGACCGGTTGCGCCGGAGCAGCGCCACATGGGCCTCCGGGGCCGCCGCCACCCTCACCCGGGTGGCCCCGTCCGGCAGGGCCTCCAGGCTCCACGCGGGGGCCTCAACCACCATCGGCGCGGCGGGGGAGGCCGCTGCCGTGACAGCCACCCGGTGCGCAGGGGTCGGCGCAGGGCTCACGGCTTCCATGGCGGCGGATCGGTACCGGTCCGCGACCTCGGCCTTCTTGGCCATCTCCTCCCGCGCCTCCATCCGGCGGGACTCCGCCTGCATGCGCGCCCGGGCCTCCTCCGCAGGCGCTCCGGCCGCCTGGGGCACAGGGACCGGCGGCGGGGCCACGATGGGAGCGGCCACGGGGGCCGGGGCGGGAGCGGCCGGTGCCTCCAGGGCCCGGTTCAGCGTCGCCTCCGGCTTCGGCCGTGGCTTCCCGGGGGCTGCCGGGGGGAGGGCCTTGGCTTCCGGAGAAGGCGCTGCGGCCGTCTCCGGCGTCACGACGGGCCGCGGCAGGTCCTGGGGACTGCGAAGCACCGCCAGACCCGCCGTGGTGGCCACGATGAGCCCCGCGGCGGCCCCGATGACGCCGGGGCGACGCCAGAAGGGCACCACCTTCGGCGGGGCTGGGGCGAGGGCGGCGAGCACCTGGGCCCGGGCTGCCGGGTCCGCCAGCAGCTCCCGCAGGGCCTCCTCGTCCATGAGGGCGTCGAAGAGGGCCTGGTGCTCCAGGGCCGCCCCGTACAGGGCCTGCCGCTCGGTCTCGGTGAGGGTGCCTGTGGCGTGGCCGCCCAGCAGCTTCTCGGCCTCGGCGCGTTTCATGGCGCCCCCTTTCCGGTGGTCCCTTCCCAGCGCCCGCCCAGCGAGTCCAGCAGCTGCTTCCGGCAGCGGTGGTCCCAGGTGTAGACGGTGTTGAGGCTGGCGGCGCCCAGGAGCCCCTGGATCTCCGGGAAGCTGCGGCCCTGGAGCTTGAGGCGGAACAGCTCCCGGCAGCGCTCCCCCATGCGGCCGATGCCGCCCATGAGCCGCGCCAGCAGCTCCTTGCGCTCCAGCACCGCCGCCGGATCCGGCGCGTCCGAGGGCGGCGGGCATTCGTCCACGTCCACCGCATCGAACTCGCCCCGGCGGGCGGCCTTGCGCCGGTGGGCGGCCAGCTTGAAGCGCAGGATCTGGAAGGCCAGGGGGACCAGATCCTCCAGGCACTCCAGATGGCCGTACTTCTCGTGGATCAGCACCAGCACCTCCTGGGCCAGGTCCTCCGCATGGGACCCTGCATACCGGGATGCCGCGAAGGCCACGATCCTTTCACGGAGACGGGCCAGGACC
>DPRT01000091.1:0-1044 GCA_003538615.1 Holophagaceae bacterium
TTGGTGGGCCCTGCGGGATTTGAACCCGCGGCCAACGGCTTAAAAGGCCGCTGCTCTACCGCTGAGCTAAGGGCCCTTGCCGGTGGTTTCAGGTCCGCGAACCCTCGAGCGCGCGGTGCACGCGAGCGTGCGATGCCTGAATGGGCAGGACGATCAGTGTGCCTGCGAAGGCGCTTCCAGTCAAGCCAGCAGCGGTTCAAGGAAGGTGCCGGGATAGACGCAGCCCTCCTGGCGATCCGGTCCGGTGCTGAGGTAGGCGATGGGTACTTCGACGCTTTCGACCAGGGCCTCGAGGTAGGCGTGGGCCTCGGCGGGGAGCTTCCCGTGGCTGGTGATGCCGCGGGTGCTGGACCAGCCTTTGAACAGCTTCACCTCGGGCTGGAGGCCCTTCCAGTCGGCGGCGCAGCTGGGGAGCTTGGTGGTGAGGGTGCCCTCGCCGGTGCGGTAGCCCACGATGAGGCCCACCTCGTCCAGGCCGTCCAGGACGTCCAGCTTCATGATGGCGAGCCCATCGACGCCGTTGGTGCGGCAGGCGTGGGCGGTGATGGGGGCGTCGAACCAGCCGCAGCGGCGGGGGCGGCCCGTGGTGGTGCCGAACTCCCGGCCCACCTGGCGCAGACGCTCGCCGGTGGCGTCGTGCATCTCGGCGGGGAAGGGGCCGGCGCCCACGCGGGTGGTGTAGGCCTTGGCGATGCCGAGGATCTTGTCCAGGGCCTTGGGAGGCAGGCCGGTGCCGGTGAAGAGCCCGCCCAGGCTGCAGTTGCTGGAGGTGACGAAGGGGTAGGTGCCGTGGTCGATGTCCAGCAGGGTGGCCTGGGCGCCTTCGAAGAGGATGCGGTCGCCGCGCTCCCAGGCCTCGACGAGGTGGCCCTGGGTGTCCCCGATGAAGCGCAGGAAGGGCTCGGCGGTGCGGAGGAGGCCTTCGACGATGGCTTCCAGGCTGGGCAGATCGGCGCCGGCGCCCAGGCGCAGGCGGACCTCCTCGTAGCCGGGGCGGATGCGGTCCGCCAGGGTTTCGGGGTGGTGCAGGTCGCCCAGGCGCAC
>DPRT01000091.1:1092-3034 GCA_003538615.1 Holophagaceae bacterium
TGCAGGGCGATGCTCTGGCCATCGACCACCACCGTGTGGCCGGCGTTGTTGCCGCCCTGGAAGCGCACCACCTGGCGGAACTTGGGGCTGAGGAGGTCCACGACCTTGCCTTTGCCCTCGTCCCCCCATTGGAGGCCCAGGATCGCCAGATTGGTCCTAACCAGGCTCATGTCGCCCTCCCAGCCCTCCAGTCTACCGTTTTGACAGGGTTCTGTCGTGGCCGGAGGCGCGGTTCTGCCCCAGCCGGACCGGGACAAGGGGGGAGGAAGGCGCTACGCTGGTAGGCCGCCCCGGAACCATCCCGGCTCTGGGGCCATCCCAGTACCCGGAAGGGTGTCCCGTGTTCGAGAAATTCACCGAAAAAGCCCGTCGTGTGATGTTCTTCGCCCGCTATGAGGCGAGCCAGTTCGGTGCGGAAAGCATCCAGAGCGGCCACCTCCTGCTGGGGCTTCTCCGGGAATCGGAAAAGACCAGCACCCAGCTGCTCGAGCGCATGGGCGTGCAGGTGAGCGCCCTGCGGGAGCGCCTGGTGGCGTCCCTGACGCCCAAGGACAAGAAGATCACCCCCAGCAGCACCAGCATCGACATCCCCATGGAGGAGGAGGTCAAGCGCATCCTCCAGCACGCCACCGCCGAGAGCGCCAAGCTCAACCACAAGCACGTGGGGGCCGAGCACCTGCTGCTGGGCATGCTCAAGGAGGAGGGGTGCCTGGCGGGCCGCCTGTTGAAGGAATCGGGCGCCGACCTGATCGCCGCCAAGGAGATCCTGCTGGAGAGCAGCAAGGAAGAGAAGATCGCGAAGAAGAAGAAGGAGCACCCCCTCCTTTCGGAATTCGCCCGCAACCTGTCGGAAATGGCCGAGCGCGGCATCTTCGACAACCTCATCGGCCGCGAGCAGGAGGTCGAGCGCATCGTCCAGATCCTCAGCCGCCGCCGGAAGAACAATCCGATCCTGCTGGGCGAGGCGGGCGTGGGCAAGACCGCCATCGTGGAGGGCCTGGCCCAGAAGATCCACGAGGGCCTGGTCCCCCCCAGCCTCGCGGACAAGCGCATCTACGCGCTGGATCTCAGCCTGGTGGTGGCCGGCACCAAGTACCGCGGCCAGTTCGAGGAGCGCCTGAAGTCCATCATCGCCGAGGCCAGCAAGGATCCCAGCGTGGTGCTCTTCATCGATGAGATCCACAGCCTCATCGGGACCGGCGCGGCGGAAGGCAGCCTGGACGCCGCCAACATCCTGAAGCCGGCCCTGAGCCGGGGCGAGATCCAGTGCATCGGGGCCACCACGCACAAGGAATACGCCAAGTACATCGACAAGGACCGCAGCCTGGTGCGGCGCTTCCAGCCCGTGACCGTGAACCCCCCGGACGAGGCGGAGAGCCTGCGCATCATCGAGGGCATCCGCAGCCGCTACGAGCTGTTCCACCGGGTGCGCTACACCCCCAAGACCATGCTGGCTTCGGTCTACCTGTCCAACCGCTACATCACGGACCGCTTCCTGCCCGACAAGGCCATCGACCTGCTGGACGAGGCCGGCGCCCGGGTGAAGCTGCGCGTGGGTCCCGGGAGCCCCGGAGCCGAAGGCCACTCCCACGAGGAGGAGCTGCACCGCGTCATCAACGAGATGAACGAGGCCGTGCTCAGCCGGGATTTCGAGAAGGCCGTCCTGCTGCGCCAGAAGGAGCTGCAGCTNNGATGAGAAGGCGAACCTGGTCAACATGGAACCGAAGCTCAACGAGCGCGTCATCGGCCAGCCCGAGGCGGTGAGCGCCGTGGCCCGCGCCGTGCGCCGGGCCCGCACGGGCCTGAAGAACCCCAACCGGCCCATGGGCTCGTTCCTCTTCCTGGGGCCCACGGGCGTGGGCAAGACGGAGCTGGCCAAGACGCTGGCGGCCTTCCTCTTCGGCGATTCGAAGAAGATGATCCGCTTCGACATGTCGGAGTA
>DPRT01000091.1:3072-4148 GCA_003538615.1 Holophagaceae bacterium
GTCCTGCTCTTCGATGAGATCGAAAAGGCCCACCCCGATCTCATCAACATCCTGCTGTCGATCTTTGACGACGGTCAGGCTTCGGACGCCTTCGGGAACCTGGTGGACTTCAAGAACACCATCATCATCATGACCTCCAACGTGGGCAGCCGGGAGCTGCTGTCGGAAAAGAACCTCGGCTTCGCCGAGCAGGATGGNNGTGGTGTTCAACCGGCTGGGCGACGACGAGCTGCGCAAGATCGTCCGCCTGCTGGTGGAGGATCTCAATGTCACCCTCCAGAAGCATCAGCTTTCCGTGGCTCTCACGGATGCTGCCTGCGACTGGCTGGTGAAGACGACCCTGCGGGACCGCGCCTACGGGGCGAGGCCTTTGCGGCGGGCCATCCAGAAGCAGGTGGAGGATCCTCTCGCCGAGCTGATGGTGGGCCAGGACACGGTGCCGTCCGGCCTGGTGAACTTCGATCTGGTGGACGAGAAACTCGTCCCCACCCTGTCTGATAACGGAGACGTGGCCGCTGGCCAGGAAACCCATCTGGTCGGAGTGCCTGAATGACGCAGCGGAATATGGTTTGGAGCCGGGTCCAGCCCCGGTGGTGGAGGGGCGTGCTGCCCCTGACCCTCGTAGCCCTGGTGGCGGGATTCACCCTTCCATTGGCGGCGCAGGACATCGAGCCCATCGTGAAGATCGAGGTGGTGGGCGCCCAGAAACAGACCGCCGAGACCGTGATCTTCAAATCCGGGGTGAAGGTGGGCGACGACCTCCGGAATGTGGATTTCCGCGCCGTGGTGGAGAAGCTCTGGGCCAGCGGCTCCTTCGACGACATCAAGCTGGAGCTGGAGGACAGCGACGGCGGCAAGAAGCTGGTGATCCGCATCCGCGAACGCCCTCTGGTCAAAGAGGTGGACTTCCGCGGCGGCACCGAGGTGGGCCTCACCAACATCAAGGACAAGGTGAAGGAGAAGAAGCTCACCATCAATCCGGACACGGTCTACGATCCTGAAGCCGCCCGCAAGATCAAGGACATGATCGTGGAGCAGGCGGGGGAGAAGGGCTTCCGGAATCCGGTGGTGGACAT
>DPRT01000068.1:0-4863 GCA_003538615.1 Holophagaceae bacterium
TCCGCTACCTGCTGGATGCGGGTCACGGCTGTGCCGAGCTCGGGGATTGGGACCGCGCCGAAGGCCACTGGCGGCAGGCCCTCCAGGTGGACAGCCGATCCGAAGAGGCCCTGGTCCATCTCGCGGAGGCGAGGCGAGAACTGGAAGACATCGAAGGCGCGCGTCGCTACCTGCGGGAATGCCTCCTGCACCACCCGGACAGCGCCGATGCCCAGACGCGGCTGGCGGAACTGGAAGCCAACTGAGCTGGCGCCTCGCGGAACATCACTCGGGCTTGATGTTCCGGAGCAGGGTGAGCTTGCTGTCGTACTGGGCCTGCATCTCCGGCTGGGCCCATTTCCGGGCCTTCTCCAGGGCCTTGATGGCGTCCTTCGTGCGGCCCCGGGCCAGGGCCACCCGGGCCTGGACCCAGTAGAACTCGGGTTCCCTGGGCAGAAGCCGGATGGCCTGCTTGATGCGCCGCTCCGCCTCGTCCAGCTGTCCCTCTCCAAGGGCCTCCTCCGCCAGGAAAGCGTTGAAGAAGGGATCCTTCTTCCGGATCTCGAGGCCCCGGTCCCGGTAGGTCTGGGCCTCCTCCACCCGCCCCTGGGCCCGCAGGAGGTTCTCCATGTTCCCGCAGGGGGCGCCGTCCCGGGGATCCACCGCCAGGGCCTTGCGGAAGGAGGCCTCCGCCTCCGCATCCAGACCCTGCGCCCGCTGTACCACGCCCAGGATGTTCCACCCCACCCCCATGGCTGGATCCACCTGGATGGAGCGGTGAGCGGAGGCCAGCGCATCCTCCGGGCGGGACTCGGCCAGCAGTTCCACGGCCCGGTTGCTGTGGAAAAGTGCCAGGACGCGCTTGGGTTCCATGGGCGCGATGAGCTGGGTGTCCCGGCGCACCTCGGGCAGGAAGTCTGCCACCAGCTCCTGCCCGAGGGAACCTGCCGGCACCACGGCCACCACATGGCGCTCGAACCGCACGGTGGAGCCCACCCGCCGCCAGCGGCTGATCCGCAGCGGCTCGCCATACCTTGCCTCAAGATCGATGGACTTGCAGGCCACCACATAGAGGGCCGTGAGGGTGAGGCAGTTGGCCTTGCGGTCCCGCCAGGCCTCCTTGGGAGTCCGGGTGTAGGCATTGTCGTAGATGATGCCCAGCCCCCCCTCCTCGGGGGGCGCGAAGAAGGCCTTGAGCAGGGCCGACACCTTGGCGGGAACCCCATGGCGGGCCATGGTGTGCTGGCGGGCGAAGGCCTGGAGTTCCGGAGGCGCCTCGAAAGGGTTCTCGTCGGCCATCAGCAGCGCGGCGCTTAACAGGAAGGGCAGGACACGCAGGCGCATGGGACGGCTCCCGGAACAACGGTAGGGCTACGGACAGGAAGGCCAACAGGTTATGAGATGCTGGTGGATGGAGGGATTATGCCGAGCCCCACTGCCGTTGTGTGCGCCTATTCCAGTGTGGGGACAGCGGCTCTGGAGGGCCTGCTGGAGGCCGGGGTCGAGGTGAAGGCCCTGTACACCTATGCCCAGGGGGCTGACGAGCGATGGTTCACGCCGCCCGCGGCCATTGCCGAAGCCCAGGGGATCCCCATCCACATGGCACCCGCATTCAACGAGGACGCGGTCTTCGAGGCCATCCGGACCCACCGGCCGGACTTTCTCTTCAGCTTCTACTTCCGGGAGATGATCCAGGCGCGGTTCCTGGAGATCCCGAGGCTTGGCGCCTACAACCTCCACGGCAGCCTGCTGCCGAAATACCGCGGNNCATCCTGGCCCAGGCGCGGCTGCCCATCGCCTGGGACGAGACCGCCCTGAGCCTCACCGAGAAGGCCGCCGACGCCAGCCGGGGCCTGGTCCGCGAGGCCCTGCCCGGGCTGGCGGACGGCAGCCTGCCCCGCATCGACCAGAAGACCCTCGGCCCCTCCACCTACTTTGGCGGACGGAAGCCCGCCGACTCCCGCCTGGATTTCGCCATGACGGCCGGGGAGGCCTTCAACCAGATCCGCGCCGTGGCCGATCCCTGGCCCAATGCCTTCCTTGAAACGGCCGCAGGCACCATCAAGGTGGCCTGGGCCCTGCCCACGGAATTGCCCTGCCCCCGGGGCTGCTTCCGTCCCTCCCGGGAAGGCGTGTTGCTGGGATTCGCCGATGGGGCCCTCCGCATCCACACCCTGAAGGCTGATGGGGTGCGCCTCGAGCGACCCAGCGACCAGGCTTCCGCCTTCCGCCTCCTGGGTGTGCTTGAGGGGTGAAGTTGGATATGCTGACGCGCTCCCAGCACTGAAAGGGTCTCCATGCGAAGCGTCATCACCGGAACCGGCGTCAGTCTGCCTCCGCATGTCGTCACGAACGAGGCGCTGTCGCGGCTCATGGATACCTCCGACGAATGGATCCGCGTACGCAGCGGCATCCAGGAGCGGCGCTACGCGGAACCGGGCCAGGGCTCCACGGACCTCGGCGTGATCGCCGCCCGGCATGCCATCGCCGACGCGGGCCTGTCCCCAACCGACATCGATGCGGTCGTCTTCGCCACCATGACGCCGGACCACGTGCTGCCAGGCAACGGCCCCCTGCTCCAGACGGCCCTGGGCCTGGGAGACATCCCGACCTTCGACATCCGGCAGCAGTGCAGCGGCTTCCTCTACGGCCTGGAGCTGGCGGATCTCTTCATCCAGAGTGGCCGCTACCGGCGCGTGCTCCTGGTGGGTGCGGAAGTCCACACGCCCTTCATGCCCTGGCACCTGGGCTGGGACACCCTCATCGGCCAGTCCACCCGGGACATCACCGAAGCCGAGCGCGCCGAGAACACCCTCAGCCGGGACCGCACGGTTCTCTTCGGCGATGGCGCAGGCGCCGTGGTGATCGAGCCGCGCGAAGGCGGGGCCGGCCTGGGGACGATCCGCCTCCACACCGATGGCACGGGCGCAGGGGTGCTCACCATGCTGGGTGCCAGCTTCAAGCGGCGGCCCTTTGTCACCCACGAGCAGATCCAATCAGGCGAGACCCTTCCCGTCATGTCCGGCAAGGAGGTCTTCAAGGCTGCCGTGACCCTGATGCCCCAGGCGGTCCGTGAGGTCTGCG
This sequence comes from Holophagaceae bacterium, assembly GCA_003538615.1. Taxonomy (GTDB): domain Bacteria; phylum Acidobacteriota; class Holophagae; order Holophagales; family Holophagaceae; genus Geothrix. The sequence continues at coordinate 3,064 of DPRT01000068.1, forward strand.
GGGCCTCTGGCCTGGCCGTGGAGGACCTGGACCTGGTGCTGGTCCACCAGGCCAACCTCCGCATCATTGAAGGCGTGCAGAAGGCCCTGGGCCTGCCGCCGGAAAAGGTGCCCCACAACATCGAGCGCTACGGCAACACCACCGCCGCCACCCTGCCCATCCTCTTCCACGAATGCCGTGCCCAGGGCCTTGTCCGCCCGGGCATGAACCTCGTCTTCACCGCCCTGGGATCCGGCCTCCACTGGGGTGCCGCCCTCTACCGGACCTGAACGGCGAGGGCCGCTCGCCTCCCCCGAAGGAGCTTCGATGACACTGATCAAGCCCGATGACACCTGGGCGCTCTGGGCCTTCCTGTTTGCCTGGGCCGCCGTCAGCATCCACCTGGAACAGCGCTACCGCTGGGCCTCGGCCGTCTCGGGCTGCATCCTGGCCCTCGGCGGCGGGCTGCTGTTCGCCAACGTGGGCCTGGTGCCCACGGCAAGCCCGGTCTACGACAGCGTCTGGACCTACGTGGTGCCCATGGCGGTGCCGCTCCTGCTCTTCACCGCGGACATCCGGAAGATCTGGCGGGAAAGCGGCCGGGCCTTCGGGGCCTTCCACATCTCCGCCCTGGGCACCGTGCTGGGCACCATCCTCGCCACCGCCCTCCTGGGGAGCCGGATCCCCGAGATCGGCGGCATCTCGGCCATGTTCTCCGGCAGCTACATCGGCGGCAGCGTCAACTACGTGGCCATGTCCGAGGCCTTCCGGGTCTCCCCGGGCCTCATCAACGCCGGGCTGGTGGCGGACAACCTGCTGATGGCGGTCTTCTTCGGACTGCTCACGGCCCTGCCCGGGGTGGCCTTCATCCGGCGGCGATTCCACACGCCACTGCTGGATGAGCTTGAGGCCAAGCCAGGCGCAGAGGGGAACAACCATGCCGCCAGCTACTGGGGACGCAGCGAGATCTCCCTCAAGGATCTGTCCGCCGCGCTGGCCTGCGCGGTCCTCATCGTCGCGGTCTCAGTCAAGCTCGCAGGCGCCATCGGGGCCAGCGGCCTTCCCCCCTTCGTGAAGGGCCTCATCGGGCAGAAGTACCTGCTCATCACGGCCCTGACCGTGGCCCTGGCCTCCACCTTCCCCCGCTTCTTCTCGGACATCCGGGGCGCCCGGGAGCTGGGCACCCTCCTCATCTACCTCTTCTTCGTGGTCATCGGCGTGCCGGCCTCCATCACCAGCGTGGTCCGGGAGAGCCCCATCCTCCTGGCCTACGCGGGCATCATCCTGGCGGTCAACCTGATCGTCACGCTGGTGGTGGGCAAGCTCACCCGGCAGGATCTGGAAGTGCTGCTCATCGCCTCCAACGCCAATGTGGGCGGCCCCACCACCGCCGCGGCCATGGCCATCGGCAAGGGGTGGAACACCCTGGTCCTCCCGGCACTTCTCACCGGCGTCTGGGGCTACGTCATCGCAAGCTATCTCGGCTACTACATCGGTACCTATGTCCGGGCCTTCTTCGGCAGGGGCTGAAAGCCGGTTGCCAGGGCCACCCGGAGCCACCTAGAATCCTGGCAAACCCAGGAGTCCCCATGCGCATCCGCCCTCTGGCCTTCGGCGCCGCCTTGGCGCTGGTTCCCGCTCTCGTCCTATCCGCAGCTACCGCGAAATCCCGCAAGCCAGCCACAGGCGTGGTAAAGAGTGCCGCGGAGGCCAAGGCCATCGCCGAGCGCGAGACCGGCGGGAAGGCGCTTACGGCCCGGCGCATCCCCCTCAACGGCGCCTCCGGCGGCTGGGAGGTGGATGTCCGGATGGCCCAGGACG
>DPRT01000068.1:5023-5176 GCA_003538615.1 Holophagaceae bacterium
TCGTCAACGAAGGCCAGCTGGCGGACGTGTTCAAGCCCGGCACGCACAACCTCACCACCCAGAACCTGCCCATCCTCGCCACGCTGAAGGGCTGGAAGTACGGCTTCGAAAGCCCCTTCAAGAGCGACGTCTACTTCATCTCCACCAAGCTCT
>DPRT01000139.1:0-12524 GCA_003538615.1 Holophagaceae bacterium
GGTAGAACACCTTGGTGATCTGGTTCTCCCGCTTGATGTGGACGGCCCACTCGCGCGGCGTGGCGTCGTAGGCCTCCAGCTCCGGCGTGTCGATCATCGCGGGGTCGAAGATGGCGTTGGGCCCCAGCTGGTTGCGATCGGGGATGGTGACTTCGCTGAAGCTCTCGATGAGCAGGTAGCGCTGCGGGGTCGGATCAGGCCGGAAACGGTACGTGGTGCCCCGCGGAATCACCAGGTAGTCGCCGGTGGCGTAGTGGAGCACGCCGAAGGTGGTCTCCAGCTTCCCGCCGCCGGCATGGACGTAGTAGACGTCGTCGCCATCGGCATTGCGGTAGAAGAAGTCCATGGCCCCGGGCGCCACCCAGTGCAGGGCCACGTCCGCGTTGTGCAGGATGCAGATGGGCGCGAAAGCGGGTTCGGTGGAACCGAACAGAGAGGCCTTCACCTTGGCGTCCGGCGAATCCGCCAGGCCATTCAGGTCGTAGCTGTGGGGCCGCAGGGGACCTTCGATGCGCGTCCAGTCCGTGACCGGATGCAGGCGGTAGAGATGCGTGGTGCGGCCGAAGAAGCCGCTGCGCGCATGCTCCTCCTCGAAGGTGCCCGCGGGCAGGTCCACATGCGCCTGCCGGGCGTGCAGGCCTTTGCGCAGGGGGAAGAGCGGGGTTTCCTTCTTGGACATGACAACCTCGGGGCGGCTTTCCGATTATCGCGAAAAACTGTGGCCACAGTTTTCATCCATTCTAGGCACTCTCAGGTCCTCCAATCATTCCATGCCCCCCCCGGAGGCCATGCGGCTATTCACTGAACCCGGATCCTGGCCGATAGGATCCTCGTAGAAACAGGCCCCACTCAGCCCCCAACCGGATCTGCCGCATGCCCCCTTCGGGAGGAGTCATGGATCGCGATTTTTCGCAGGAACTCCTGGATGCCATCCAGAGGGCGGACCGCGCGGGTGCCAATGCCGTGATCGATGCGTGGGCCGCAGGCCACTCCTTCCCCCGGGTGGTGCCCGACCTGCTCTCCCCGACCCTCGAGACCTTCGGCCGCCTCTGGGCCCACGGCACCCAGGGCGCCTCCCTGGCCGTGGGCTACGTGGCCGCCAAGATCGCCGAGGACGTCCTGTCGCGCCTGCTCCTGGAAGCCGCCGCCGGGGGCGGGCCCCCGCAGCCCGCCAAGGGTCCCGTGCTCATGGGCAACGTCGAGGATGATTTCCATCCCCTGGGGCGGAAGATGGTCGCGGCCTTCCTCCGGGCCGATGGATGGGAGGTGCATGACCTGGGCGTGGACATCAGCCCGGCCCAGTTCCTGGACAAGGCCGAGGAGACCGGCGCCAGGGTCATCGGCGCCTCGGCCATGATGTACTCCACCGCGAAGAACGTGGCCAGGCTCCGGGAGGAGATCGACCGGCGCGGCATGACCGGCCGCATCCAGCTGGCCGTGGGCGGGGCCGTGTTCAAGCTGAGGCCCGAGCTGGTGGAGGCCTTCGGCGGCGACGGCACCGCCGCCAGCGCGGTGGAGGCCTCCGCCCTCTTCGAGCGGCTGTGGCAGCGGGCCTGCACCGCCGCCGGGGAGCCGCGGCCATGAACAGCCTCGAGCGCGTTCTCGCCGCCCTCCAGAACCGGCCCGCGGACCGGCCGGCCTTCCTGCTCAACGCGGGACTCTACGGATCACGCCTCACCGGGGCCTCCCTCAAGGACCACTACACCGATCCCGCGGTCTACGCCGAAGGCCAGATGGCCATCCGCGAGACGTTCAGCCCCGACCTCCTGGTCAGCCCCTTCGCGCTGGCCGGGCTGGGGGCGGCCTTCGGCAGCCGCATGAGCACGCCTCACCGCCAGCCTCCCAACGTGGCGGCCTTCGCGGCGCCCTCCGCCGAGGCGGCCCTCCAGCTCCCCCTGCCGGATGTGGACAGTCATCCGCAGATCCTCTACCTCCGGGAGAGCATCCGCATCCTGGCGAAAACCTACGCCGGGCAGGCCCCGGTCATCGGCCTGCTCGCCAGCCCGGTGGACCTCCCCCCCCTCATCATCGGGCTGGAGGCCTGGCTCGACGCCCTGCTCTTCCAGCCGGATACGGCCCGGGCCCTGCTCCACCGGCTCAGCCCCTTCTTCGTGGACCTCGGCAAGGCCATGCTCAGCGATGGCGCCACCGCCCTCGCCCTCACCGCCAACCTGGCGAACCGCTTCATGGTGCCCGCGCCGGTGGTGGAGGGCCTGGGCCTGCCCTCCCTGGCGCAGGCGCTGGGGGAGATCCCCGGCCCCGTCATCCTGCATCACGGCGGCTGCCCCCTGCTGGCCCACCTGGCGGATTTCATGGGCCTCCCCAACACGGTGGGCTACGTGGTGGATGCCGGGGAGGAGCTCGCCGCGGCCCGGGCCCTGCTCGGCCCCGGCCCCCTGCTCCTGGGCAACCTGGGCGGCCCCACCCTGGCGGGCCTGCGCCCGGAGGAGGTCAGCGCCCTCTGCGACCAGGCCCTGGCCCAGCGCACCACGGACCCCCAGTTCATCCTCGCCACCTCCGGAGCCGACATCCCACTGGACACCCCTCCCGCCTGCCTCCAGGCCATCACCGACGCCGTCTGCCGCGCGGGAGGCGCTCGATCATGAGCCCGGATCTCCGCCCGAACCTCTGCATCGCCTGCTCCATCTTCAAGAAGGAGATCGAGGCCCTGCAGGCCGGAGGAGGCCTGGATCTGCCGGTCGGCTACCTCAACTCCATGCTCCACATGGTCCCCGACAAGCTGGAGCTGCGCCTCCGGGAGTCCCTGGGCGCGGCCCGCTCTGCGGCCCCGGACCAGGCCATCGTGCTCGCGTTCGGCGACTGCTGCAGCCACATGGAGGACCTCGACTCCGGGCCGGGAACCGCCAGGACCGAGGGCATCAACTGCTGCGAGATCATCCTGGGCCGCGACACCTACCGGAAGCTCCGGCGGGAGGGTGCCTTCTTCCTCATGCCCGAATGGGCGCTCAGCTGGAAGCAGATCTTCGTGGGCCAGCTGGGCCTGGCGGGGCCCTGCGCGAAGGCCTTCATGCAGGAAATGCACACCCGGCTGATCTACCTCGACACGGGCATCCTGCCGGTGCCCCATGCAGAGCTTGCGGAGGCCAGCGAATTCATGGGCCTTCCGGTGGAAGTCCTGCCCGTCTCCCTCGATCCCCTGCTCGCCAGCCTGAAGCAGGCCGCCGCATCCGCGAGGCACCATGGCCGAGACTGATCCCACCCGTCCGCCCGACGGCGCGGCCGTGCAGTTCATGATCCTGGATTTCCTCGAGGAGATCCTGAAGTTCTCCGAAAGCCCCGGGGAGATGGGGCAGTTCCTCACCCGGCAGCTGCGCGAAGTCATGGGGGCCCGGGTCGTCCTGCTGCTCCAGCACCATCTGGACCAGGCACCCGGATCCGCCCGGATCGTGGCCCTGGAGCCCGAGCGGGCCCGCAGCCCCCGCCTCCTCGCCAGCCTGGAAGAGCTGGCCAGGCTCCACCCGGACCTCCAGGAGGCCGCCCTCTTCCTGCGCTCGTCCTCGGCCCCCGCGGTGGCCGCGCTCCTGGAAAGCCTGGCCCTGGATTCCCTGAGCATGACCCCCCTGCGCGTGGGCGGGCCGCGGGTGGGCACCCTCTTCGCGCTCGACCACCTGGACCTCCACCGCACCGATGACATCGTCCGCCTCCTGAGCGTGCTGTCGCCGGTCTTCGCCCTCATCCTGCGGAACACCGTCCACTTCGAATCCCAGGAGGCGAAGGTCCTCGCCCAGGCCGAGGAACACCAGGCCCTGCTCCGCACGACCCTGGACGGATTCCTCGTGGTGGCCAGCGACGGGCGGATCCTCGACGCCAACGAGACCTACCTGCGGATGTCCGGGTATGCCCTGGATGAGATCCGCGCCCTGCATGTCGGGGACCTGGACGCGATCGAGTCCCGCGAGGAGACCCATCTCCGCACCAGCCGGGTGGTCCACGATGGCTCGGAGCGCTTCACCTCCATGCACCGGCGGAAGGACGGGTCCACCTATCCGGTGGAGGTCTCCACCACCTACGTGCCGGGCCAGAACCTGCTCATCGGCTTCGTCCGCGATCTCACCGACCAGGTGGCGGCCGAAGCCGCCCTGCGGGACAGCGAAGCCCAGCACCGGGAGCTGGTGGAAATCCTGGGCGAGGGGGTGTCCATCGCCGATGCGGATGACACCTTCATCCTCGCGAACCCCGAAGCCGAGCGGATCTTCGGCGTCGGGCGCGGCCAGCTGGTGGGCATGAACCTCCAGACCTTCCTGGACGAGGCCGACTGGCACCAGGTGAGGGCCTACACGGTGCGGCGCCAGCAGGGGAACGTGGATTCCTACCAGCTCAGGATCCGGCGGCCCGATGGCGCCGCGCGCACCCTCCAGATCACCGTGACCCCCCGGTACCACGCTTCGGGCCAGTTCACCGGGAGCCTGGGCGTCTTCCGGGATGTCACCGACGAGCTCAAGACCCAGGAGGCCCTCCGCCTGGCCCAGAAGATGGAAAGCCTCGGCAACCTGTCCGGCGGGCTGGCCCATGACATGAACAACGTGCTGGCGGCGATCCTCGGGCTCGCCACCACCCACCTGGACCTCCAGCCCGAGGGCTCCAGCCTCCACAGCGCCCTCCAGACCATCACCAAGGCCTGCCTGAGGGGGCGGAACATGGTGAAGAGCCTCCTGGACTTCTCCCGCAAGGACATGGCCGGGCAGCGCCCCATCGATCTGGCCACCCTCATCCAGGACGAGGCCCGCCTCCTGGAGCGGACCATTCCCGCGAACATCCAGATCCGGCTGGACCTCGCCCCCGGGGAGGGCAGGATCCTGGGCGACCCGGACGCCCTCAGCCTCACGCTCATGAACCTCTGCGTGAACGCCATCCATGCCATGCCGGAAGGGGGATGCCTCACCCTGGGCGCCCGGCTCGACGTCGCCACGGGCCGGACCGTCCTGACGGTCTCGGACACGGGGACCGGCATGAGCCGGGAGGTGCTCGACCACGCGCTCGAGCCCTTCTTCACCACCAAGCCCCAGGGCAAGGGCACCGGCCTGGGGCTCTCCCTGGCCTACAGCACGGTCAAGGCCCACCAGGGCGAGCTGGAGATCCACAGCCAGCTGGGCCGGGGCACCACCGTCGAGCTGCGCTTCCCCACGGCGGAAGCGGAATCCGGGGCGGCCAACCCCGCTGCGCCCGAACCGGGCCCGGCCACCGCCGCCCTCGACGTCCTGCTGGTGGATGATGACGAGCTCATCCATACCGCCGTGGCGGCGCAACTGGAGGCCATGGGGCACCGCCCCAGGGTGGCGGTCTGCGGCGAGGACGCCGTGGACCTGCTGGAGCAGGGCTTCCGCCCCGCCGTGGTGATCCTCGATCTGAACATGCCCGGATGGGGAGGCGCCCAGACCCTGCCCAAGCTGAGGGCCGCCTTGCCCGAGGTTCCCATCTTCCTGTCCACCGGGCGGGCCGATCAGCGGGCCCTGGACCTGGCCCACGCCCATCCCGGCGTGACCATCCTGGCCAAGCCCTTCAGCTTCCGGGAGCTCCAGGCGGCCTTCGCCGCCATCCTGCCCGCCTGATCACGCCTGCTTCTGCAGCCACCGGTTGTAGAACCACAGNNACCTTGTTGAAGAGCCAGGCACCCGCGGGGCCGCCCACCAGGCTGCCGATGGCCATGGGCAGGTTGGCGTAGCCCAGGAACAGGCCCTCCTGGCCCTTGGGCGCCAGGGAGCCAATGTACTCGTAGAGGCGGCTGGAGGCGAACAGTTCGCCGAAGGCGATGAGCGCCACGGTCAGCACCACAAAGAGGCTGCCCAGGGGAAGCCACATCTTCGCGGTCACGCCGCCCGCCATGTAGAGCGGCGCCACGTTGATGAGCATGGAGAGGCCGATGATCACGGTGCCCACGATGATCGACTTGATGGGGGGCAGCTTGCCGAAGATCCGCGTGATGAGCAGCTGGAACAGCACGATGGTGATGGGGTTGGCCATGGTGTAGAGATCCATGGCCGGCGTGAGCTCCACGGTCTTCTTCACGTAGAGCGGCAGCACGTTGTAGACCTGGTTGTAGATGAAGTAGAAGCCGCTGCTCACCAGCAGGAACATGACGAAGCGGCCGCTGCCCAGCACCTTGAACATGCCGAAGAACACCTCGGGGATGGTGCGCTTGGGCTTGGCGGGATCCACCGTGGACTCGGGATCCCGGTAGAGCAGCACCACCACCAGGAAGGCCAGCACCGCCGCCACCATGGACACGAGGAAGATGGTGTCGAGCTTGCCCAGCTTCGTGCGGACGAAGAAGGCCGTGATGCGCCCGAAGACGCTGCCGATGTTGATCACCATGTAGAAGATGGCGAAGGCCAGCGTGGCCTTGCCCAGATGGGTGCGCTGCACCGTGCCCGCGATGCAGGGCTTCACGAAGGAGCCGCCGATGCCGATCAGCACGATGGCTGCGGCCACGGGCGCCATCACGCCCATGCCGGCCGTGACCTCCTTGCCCGCCTGCAGGGCCAGGGTCTGTCCCCCGAACCACACCGGGTAGCCCATGAGGAAGTAGCCGCCCACCAGCAGCACGCAGGCCAGGAGCAGGCTGCGGCGGAAGCCGATCTGGTCCGCGATGGTGCCGCTGAGGATGGGCAGGAAGTAGACGAGGAACCAGAGCACGCCGTTCAGCGTGCTGGGCCAGTAGTCGCCCAGCCCCAGGCGCCCCAGGTAGATGACGATGAAGCTCGCCATCGAATAGTAGGCCGCCCGCTCGAACAGCTCGGTGAGGTTGGCGTTCCAGTAGCTGGCAGGGAACGAGTACTTCTCGCGGAAGGAGGGCTCGGCGGTCATGGATACCTCGGGGTCCATTTAGTGTGGCACGGGATCTGGACAAGGCGAACCGCCGCTCATGTTCCCGGGTGGACTGCCGAAAGGCAGAAAACCCGTTCTTGACCTTCACCCCGGCCGGATTCGGCCCCCCTTCGAGGAGGATCCATGATCAGGCTAGCCCCGTTGACGCGATCCCTCCCCGTGGCCCTCCTCGGCCTGGCCACGGCCTTCGCTCCGGCCCAGGAGAGCCCCTTCCGGTTCCGGGGCTTCGGAACCCTCGCGGCGGTCCATTCCAGCGAAAAGAACGCCGACTTCAGCTCGAACTTCGCCCAGCCCAGTGGCCCGGGGCACACCCGGTCCGTGGACTTCGGCGTGGACTCCCACCTGGGCCTCCAGGCGGATCTGAAGCTTCCGGCCCGCTTCAGCGCGGTGGTCCAGGTCGTATCCGAACGCCGCTACGACAAGACCTTCGCGCCCTACCTCAACATGGCCAACCTGAAGTTCCAGGCCCTGCCGGGCCTCGCCTTCCGGGCGGGGCGCATGCCCTTCTCCGCCTACCTCATCTCCGACTACCAGAAGGTGGGCTACTCCACCCCCTGGGCCCGGCCTCCGGTGGAGGTCTACCAGTTCAATCCCCTGACCCATTTCGATGGCGGCGATGTGCTCTGGAAGCAGCAGGCGGGCCCTGTGGCCCTGTCCGGCCAGGTGCTGTTCGGCATCACCGCAGCCAAGGTGCCGCTCGCGGGAGGGGTTGCCACCTTCAAGGGGAAGGATGCCATGGCCGCGAATGCCACGGCCGAAATCGGCTCCTCCACGTTCAGGGCCTTCTATCTGCAGATGAAGGGAACCGTGGACAGCGCCGCCCTGGATGGCCCCACCGGGCCCTTCTCCCTCCTGCGGGCCCTGCCTCCCGCCCTGGGCGGCAACCCGGCCCTGGCAGACCAGTACCAGGTCAAGGGGGACCGCATCACCTACGCCAGCCTGGGATTCAACTACGATCCGGGAACCTGGTTCTTCATGGCCGAGGCCGCCCGGAACGCCGGAGAGGAGAACATCCTCCTGCATGCCACCGCGGCCTATGCCACGGCGGGCTTCCGCCTCCAGTCCTGGACGCCGTACTTCACGGCGGCCTGGAAGCAGACGGACTCCGCGACCACCAGCTCCAACCCCATCGTGACGGCGCTGATCAGGGGCAATGACCACGCCCAGACCAGCTTCGGTGCGGGGCTCCGCTGGGACGTCATGGGCGGAGCGGCCCTCAAGCTCCAGTTCGACCGGGTGGACCACGCCGAGGGTTCCACCGGGGCTCTGGTCAACCAGCAGTCCGCCTTCAAACCCGGCGGAACCTACAACCTGATCACCGCCACGATCGATTTCGTGTTCTGAACGGAGGAGCAGATGACCCCCCGATCTCTCGCCGCGATGGCCGCTTCGCTCCTGATCGGCATCATGAACGCCCACGCCCAGATGGTCGTCATCGTGTCCGCCAAGAATCCCATCTCCAAGCTGGCACCCGATCAGATCACCCCCATCTTCCTGGGGCAGTCCCTCACCTTCTACCACGGCGGCAAGGCCGAACCCCTCGACTTGGCGGAGGGGTCCCCGCTCCGCGACGAGTTCTACCGCCAGGTGGCCGGCAAGAACGCCGCCCAGTTGAAGGCCCACTGGGCCAGGCAGACCTTCTCGGGCAAGGGACAGCCGCCGAAGGCCCTGTCCTCCAGCGAGGAGGTCGTCAAGACCGTGGCCGAGAACCCCAAATACATCGGCTATGTGAACAAGGCCGCCGTGAACGCCACCGTGAAGGTGGTCTTCGGGCCGTGACCGCTCAGAGGATGACCGCCCCCCGCTCCGCCAGCAGGTCCCGCAGCACGGAGCGGTGGCACGTCGACTCGTCCTCGCAGTAGCAGCCCACGGCGAAGTCGGCCATTTTCGAAAACGCCACCAGCAGATCCAGCAGGCGCGCCCGCTCGGGCTGGGCCATCTCCATCCGGTATTTCTTCCGGAACGCGGCCCAGGCCCGGTCGTCCACCGCCGCCTGGGCCTCCTTCACCAGCGCCTCGCTGGGCGCCGCCTCCGGCAGCCACGCATCATAGAAATCGCGCGACGCGAACTCCGCCTTCGGCACGCCTCGCGGCGGCCGGCGCACGGTCCCGAGGCGCAGTCCCTCCCCCGGTGCCCGCGGCGTGCCCAGACGAACCACCCGGATGGCCATGGTGTCCTCCTTCAGTGATCTTCCGCGAGCTCCGTGAGGTGGAGCTGGACCTTCCCGCCGGGTTCCACACGATCCATGCCCGCGGGGATCACCGCCAGGGCGTTGGCGTGGAGCATGGAGGACAGGATGGCGGATCCCTGCGGGCCCGTGAGCCGCGCCTGGAAGTGCTCCCCTTCCCGCCGGGCCACCACCCGCAGGTAGGTGGTCCGGGGGTCACCGGCCTTGCCGGTCCAGCCGCCCTCCAGGCCCGCTTCGGCCACCGGACGATGGAGCTTCGCGAAGCCCATCATGCGGCGCAGGGCGGGCCGCACGTATTCTTCCACCATGAGCATGGCGGCCACGGGATTGCCCGGGATGCCGAAGACCGGCGTGAGGCCGAGCATCCAGAAGCCCAGCGGCCCGCCCGGTTTCTGGGCCACCTTCCAGAAGATGCGTTCGGCGCCCAGTTCCTCCAGCATGGCTTTCATGAAGTCATAGTCGCCCACGGAGATCCCCCCGGTGGTGAGGATCACGTCGGCCTGCATGGCCTCGCGGAGAACCGCCGCCAGCGCGGCCCGGTCGTCCGGAACCCGCGGATAGGGGACCGGAACCGCCCCGCAGGCCGCCACCTGGGCGCAGATGGCGTGGATGTTCGCATCGCGGATCTGCCCGGGGCCTGGCTTTGCGGATGCGTCCACCAGCTCGTCGCCCGTGGTGAGCACGGCCACACGGACCCGCGGATGGACCGGCACCGTGGCAAGGCCCACGGCGGCCAGCACGCCCAGATCGCCGGGCCGCAGCGCCTGGCCTGCCGCCACCAGCGCCAGCCCTGCCTGGATGTCCTCCCCCGCCAGGCGGATGTGGATGCCCTTCCGCAGGGGCCTGCGGGCCTCCATCCAGCCCTCGCCACGGATCGTGTCCTCCACGGGGACCACCGCGTCCGCGCCTTCCGGTAGCGGGGCGCCGGTCATGATGCGCCAGGCGGTGCCGGGCGCCACGGGACGGTCCGGCGTGGCCCCCGCCGCCAGGTCCCCCAGGACCCGCAGGCGGGCGGGCTGTTCCGGCGAGGCGCCCGCCAGGTCGGCGGCCCGCACGGCGTAGCCGTCCATGGCGGAGTTGGTGAAAGGGGGAACCTGCTCGCCCGAGGTGATGGCCTCCGCCGCCGCCAGGCCCAGGGCCTCCGCCAAAGGCAGACACCTCGGCGGGAGGGGCGTGATGCGATCGAGGATCAGCGCGAGCGCTTCGGCGGGTGTGGGCATCAATCCGGGTACCTCATGACCTTCCACTGGGTGAAGGAGAAATGCCGCCAGGATCCNNCACGCCGCTGCCCTGGGTGAGGATGGCCGCATCCCGGGCCAGGTCGATGGCGAAGAGCAGGATTCCGCTTCCCACGGTGAGCAGGATCGGCAGGCGCAGCGCCTGGAAATCCGCGCCGAAGGGGATCGCCCCCACGACCATGGCCATGGCCGCGATGTGGAGGCTGCGCAGCGCCAGCTGGACGGGCCGCGCCCAGGGGAAGTGGCGGGGCTTCGGGGGGCAGAGCACCTGGAGGAGGGTGCGCCGTGCGGGCCGGTCCGGGGTCATGGCATCCATGCTTCCCTTCTAGCAGAGTCCGGCGGCCGCTCCCTGTGCTGAAATGGGCCCACCCGAGGTTTCCATGGCCAAGCCCGCCTCCATCCGCATCCGCATCGCCTCCGGGGAGGACATCGCCATGGGCCAGGGCAAGGCCGACCTGCTGGAGGCCATCGGGCAGGCGGGCTCCATCTCCGCGGCGGCCCGGCNNTTCCGGTCACCCGTGGTGCTGGCCGCCAAAGGGGGTCCCCAGGGCGGCGGAGCCCGTCTGACCCCCATCGGAGAGGAGGCCCTGAATCGCTTCCGGGAGATCCAGGCCAAGGCTGCCGCGGCCATCGCCACCGACGTGCGCGCCTTCCGGAAGCGCCTGCTGGACTGAGTCCTGGCAGGCTGCAGGTTGATTACCTGAAGATCGCGTTTTCGTTGTATTCTGCCGAATCTATCGCCAAGGATGCGGCCATGCGGACCCCGAAACTTCCTGGATGGCGCGACCTGCTCGGCGCTCTCCTGCTCTGCGCCGGTCTCCAGGCCGGGCCACCGGCCATGAAGGCCGTCATCCTGGCCACCACCACCAGCACCCAGGATTCCGGCCTGCTGGACGAACTCATCCCCCGCTTCGAGAAGCAGACCGGCTACCAGGTGAAGACCATCGCCGTGGGCTCGGGCCAGGCCATCGCCATGGGCAAGCGAGGTGAGGCNNCCGCGGGGTCCGCCCTCCAGGCCATCGCTTCCGCGGGCGCCGTCTTCATGTCCCGGGGCGACAACTCGGGCACCCACGCCCAGGAGAGGAAGCTCTGGGCCGCCGCGGGCCTCAGGCCCGAGGGCCAGGCCTGGTACCAGCAGACGGGCCTCGGCATGGGGCAGACCCTCGCCATCGCGGCCGAAAAGCGGGCTTACACATTGTCAGACCGGGGCACCTACCTGGCCCTGCGCAAAAAACTCGGGCTGGAGATCCTCAGCGAAGGCGATGCGGCGCTCCTGAATGTCTACCACGTCATCGAAGTGAACCCCGCGCGGTTCTCCAAGGTGAATGCCCCGGGAGCCCGCGCCTTTGCTGACTTCCTGGTGTCCAAAGATGTGCAGACGCTGATCAAAAATTACGGAATCTCAACCTATGGCGCGCCGCTATTCTTCCCTGATGCCGGCAGCCCGGAAGAGGGCTCCGGAAGGAGGTAGCCCCGCCATGTCCAACGCCATCTTCAGCCTGCCCGAATCCCACAGTGAGCCCATCCTCTCCTACGCTCCCGGCTCGAAGGAGCGGGCCCTGCTGAAGGCGGAGCTCGAGCGTCAGTACCACACGGAGCTCGACATCCCGCTCATCATCGGCGGGAAGGAGGTCCGCACCGGCAAGATCCAGAAGGCCGTCTGCCCCCACGACCATCAGCACGTGCTGGCCCGGTTCCACGAGGCCGGCGAGGCGGAAGTCCGCATGGCCATCGATGCGGCCATGGCCGCCAAGAAGGCCTGGGAAGCCACGCCCTGGGAGGACCGCGCCGCCATCTTCCACAAGATGGGCAGCCTCATCTCCTCCAAGTACCGCTACATCCTCAACGCCGCNNTTCTTCCGCTTCAACGCGAAGTTCATGGAGCAGATCTACCAGCAGCAGCCCATCTCCGATCCCCACGTGTGGAACCGCGTCCACTACCGGGCCCTGGAGGGCTTCGTCTTCGCCGTGACGCCCTTCAACTTCACGGCCATCGGCGCCAACCTCGCCACGGCGCCCGCCATCATGGGCAACACCGTGGTGTGGAAGCCCGCCTCCACCTCCGTGGTGTCGAACTACTACCTCATGCAGCTCTTCAAGGAGGCTGGACTCCCGGACGGCGTCATCAACTTCATCCCCGGCCGCGGCTCCATGATCGGGAAGATCGCCCTGGAGGACCCCAACTTCGCCGGGCTGCACTTCACCGGCTCCACCGGCGTCTTCAACAGCATGTGGAAGACCATCAGCGGCAA
>DPRT01000139.1:12639-14148 GCA_003538615.1 Holophagaceae bacterium
GGGGCGACAAGTCCAGAGGCTGGTTCATCGAGCCCACGGTCATCCTCACCACCAATCCCAAGTTCGTGACCATGGAGGAGGAGATCTTCGCGCCCGTCGTCACCATCTACGTCTACGACGACGCCAAGCTCGAAGAAACCCTGGGGCTCCTGGACGGGACCTCGCCCTACGCCCTCACCGGCGCCATCTTCGCCCGCGACCGCTACGTGATCAACCAGCTCACCGAAGCCCTGGCCAACACCGCCGGGAACTTCTACATCAACGACAAGTGCACGGGCGCCGTGGTGGGCCACCAGCCCTTCGGCGGCTCCCGGGCCTCGGGCACCAACGACAAGGCCGGCAGCTTCCTGAACCTGATCCGCTGGACCTCGCCGCGCACCATCAAGGAGAGCTTCACGCCCCCCACGGACCTCAAGTTCCCGTTCCTTGAAGCGGAATAGATGGACCTGATCTGGGAGGGCCTCCGGAGGGCGCTGGAGCTGCTGCTCACGCTGGATCCCGAGGTCCTCCGGATCACCCTGCTCTCCCTCCAGATCTCGGGCCTGGCCACCCTCCTCAGCCTCGTGATCGGGCTCGGCATCGCCGTCCCCGTGGCCCTCAACGAGTTCCCGGGCAAGCGCGTGGTGATCGCCCTCCTCAACACGGGCATGGGCCTGCCGCCCGTGGTGGTGGGCCTCTTCGTGACCGTGCTGCTGTGGCGAAACGGACCCTTCGGCTTCCTGGAGATCCTCTATACGCCCTGGGCCATGATCCTCGCCCAGGCCGCCATCGCCTCGCCCATCATCGCGGGCATCAGCCTGTCGGCGCTGCAGCAGCTGCCCCCGGGCCTGCGCCTGCAGATCCTCGCCCTGGGCGCCTCCCGGCCCCAGATGGTGTGGCTGCTGCTGAAGGAGGCCCGCCTGCCCCTGCTGGCCGCGGTCATGGCGGGCTTCGGCGGGGTCATCTCCGAGGTGGGCGCGTCCATCATGGTGGGCGGCAACATCAAGGGCCACACCCGCGTGCTCACCACCGCCACCGTCATGGAGACCGGCAAGGGCAACTTCGACGTGGCCATCGCCCTCAGCCTCATCCTGCTGGTGATGGCCTTCTCGGTGAACGCCCTGCTCACCCACCTCCAGCAGCGGAGCCGGCGCCGATGAGCCGGGAGACCCTCCTCCAGGCCCGGGACCTCCAGGTCCACCGCGGCGGCGCCCGGGTCCTCGACGTGCCGGCCCTGGACCTCCGCGCCGGGGAGGTGCTGGCTCTCATGGGGCCCAACGGCGCCGGGAAGAGCACCCTCATGCTGGCCCTGGCGGGCCTCCTGCCGCCTTCGGCGGGCGCATTCCGGTTCCGGGGCGCGGACCTCCAGTCGCGGGGGGATCGCGAGGCCTTCCGCCGCCGCATGACCATGGTCTTCCAGGATCCGCTGCTCTTCGACGCCACCGTGGCCCAGAACATCGCCTCGGGACTGAAGCTGCGCGGGGTGCCCGCGGCGGAACGGCACGCCCGGGCGGAGGACTGGGCCCGGCG
>DPRT01000064.1:0-5060 GCA_003538615.1 Holophagaceae bacterium
CTCTCTCTCCGCCAGAATCGCCTGCAAGCTCCTGATGCTTCAGGGGCTTTTTTTTTCGTCGTTCCCGCCACGGGACTCCGCACCATCATGATGGACGGGAGCATGATTCCCCGGCTGCGCGAAGGGTGTGGACATGAAAGTGATGGGCCTTGTGGGCTGGAGCGGGAGCGGCAAGACCAGTGCGATGGTGGAGCTGCTGCCGATCATCCGGGAACGGGGGTTCGTCGTCTCGACCATGAAGCACGCCCACCACCGGTTCGATGTGGACAAGCCGGGCAAGGACTCGTTCCGGCACCGGGAGGCCGGGGCCTCGGAAGTGCTGGTCGTCACCTCCTCCCGGTGGGTGCTCATGCATGAATCCAGGGAGGAGCCCGAACCCAGCATCGAAGCCCTCATCGAGCGCATGACGCCCGTGGACCTGCTCCTCATCGAGGGGTTCAAGACCCACCGCCACCCCAAGCTGGAGATCCACCGCCAGTCGGAAGGCAAGCCCCTCCTGCACCCGGAGGACCCCGAGATCGTGGCCGTGGCCAGCGATTGCCTCCTGCCCGGTTTGAAGGTCCCCCGGCTGGATCTGAACGATCCTGCCGCCATCGCCGATTTCATCCTCGTCCACACGGGGTTGCAGGCCTAGCAATCCATGCCGATCCCGGGGAGATCGCTCCCACCCGTGATTCCGGTCACGCCCTGGCCCCCCCGTGGCCGGTACAGTTGACGGAACCGCCCCGGCGAGGGGCACGGAGGTTTTGTGGACGCCCTGCTCGAATCCCTCGAACCGAAGACCATGTGGTCCTATTTCCTGGAACTGTCGAAGATCCCCCGCGGATCCAAGAACGAGGCCGCCGCCGCCGACTGGGTGGCCGATCAGGCCAAGGCCCTGGGCTGCGACGTCGAGCGCGACGCGGTCGGCAACGTGATCATCCGCAAGAAGGCCACGCCCGGCAAGGAAGGGCGCCCCACCACCTGCCTCCAGGCCCACGTGGACATGGTCTGCGAGAAGAACGAAGGCACCGAGCACGACTTCCTCAAGGATCCCATCCAGCTGGTGCGCGACGGCGACCTGCTGCGGGCCAAGGGCACCACCCTGGGCGCGGACAACGGCATCGGCGTGGCCGCGGCGCTGGCGGTGCTCGCCAGCAAGGACATCGCCCACGGCCCCATCGAGGCCCTGATCACCATCGACGAGGAGACCGGCCTCACGGGCGCCAACGGGCTGCAGGCGGGCCGCCTCAAGGCCAAGTTCCTCCTCAACCTCGACAGCGAGGAGGAGGGCTTCCTCACCATCGGCTGTGCCGGCGGCGTGGATACCATCGTCTCCCGCAAGCTCACCCGCGCCTCGGCCCCCGCGGGCAGCCGCGCCTACCGCCTGAAGGTGTTCGGCCTCAAGGGCGGCCACTCCGGCATCGACATCCACGCGGGCCGCGGCAACGCCATCCGCCTGCTGGCCCAGCTGCTGGACGCCACCAGCGGCTTCGGCTTCGCCCTCGCGTCCATCAAGGGCGGCAACAAGCGCAACGCCATCCCCCGCGAGGCCTCGGCCATGATCTTCCTGGATCCCGCGAAGGAGGCGGCCTTCAAGGCGGCCCTGGCGGAACACGAGGCCCACTGGCGTGCGGCCCTCGGCGCCTTCGATCCCGGCCTCCACCTGGCCCTGGAAGCGGGCGAGGCCGCCCAGGCCATGTCCCCCGCCGACGCCCATGCGCTCATCCAGCTGCTGCTCTCCCTGCCCCACGGCGTCGAGGCCATGAGCCCCGACATCAAGGGCCTGGTGCAGACCTCCACGAACCTGGGCGTCATCGACACCCGCGAGAACGACGTCGAGATCAACCTGCTTACCCGCAGCTCCATCGACGCCTCCAAGGTGGCCCTCACCGCGCGCATCGCCGCCACCTGCGCCCTGGGCGGCTTCGAAGCCCACACCACCGGTGGCTACCCCGGCTGGAAGCCCGAACCCAAGGCCTCCCTGGTCCAGATCGTCCAGGACGCCAATCAGAAGACGTTCGGCAAGCCCCTGGAGATCATGGCCATCCACGCGGGCCTGGAATGCGGCCTCATCGGCGAGAAGTACGCCGGCATGGAGATGGTGTCCTTCGGCCCCAGCATGTGGGATGTCCACACCCCCGACGAGCACGTGAGCATCCCCTCCGTGGGCAACTTCTGGAAGCTCCTGACCTCCGTCCTGGAAGCGGTGTAGCCCTTCCGATCACGGCCCTTGGCTGAAGCCAGGGGCCGTGATAGCCTTGTTGCTTCCGCCTTCAGGTGGAAGCCATGGAGAGTTGTCCGAGTGGTTTAAGGAGCACGCCTGGAAAGTGTGTGTAGGTCAAAAGCCTACCGAGGGTTCGAATCCCTCACTCTCCGCCAGAGCTGAAGCCCGCTGCCCAGAGTGGTTGCGGGCTTTTCTCCGTGTCGCGGAATCCATGGAATCGCCACAAGGCCATGCGCGACGACATCGCCTGCCTGCTCACAGGCTCCGGATTTGAGGGCAGACCCTAATCCGCATGGGCGTCGAAGATATCGCGGAATGTGGTGTGGTTCCGCTTGAAGGTGTCGAGTACGGCCGGGTCGAAATGCCGGGGGAGGATCCGGCCATCTCCGTGCGAGATGATGTCCATGGTCCTGTGATGATCCAGCGCGGGCTTGTAGGGGCGCTTGCTTCGAAGGGCATCGTAGATATCACCGATGGTCATGATGCGGGCTGAAAGCGGAATCGCCTCGCCCCGCTTGCCGCCCGGATAGCCGCTGCCATCCCAGCATTCGTGGTGATTCAGCGCGATCTCGGCGGCCATCCGGAGGTGGGGAGACTGGCTGTTGCCTAGAATCCTGAAACCGATCATTGAGTGCCCCTTCATGATCTCCCACTCGTCTGGTGTGAAACCATTGGATTTGAGCAGCACATGGTCGGGGATGCCGATCTTTCCGATGTCGTGCATTGGGCTGGAGAAGAAGATCATTTCCACGAATGCCGGATCCAGACCAAGCATCAATGCCAGTTCCCGGCTGTAGAAGCTGATGCGTTTGACGTGGGCGCCCGTGTCCTCATCCTTGTATTCTGCGGCACGCGTCATCGTAAAGATGGTCTCCAGATAGCTGTTCTGGAGGTCCGTGGTCCTCTCCTTGACCCGCAATTCCAGGACGTCGTTGTGGATGCTCAGCTCTTTCTGCAGCAGGCGCACTTCAAGCAGATTGCGGACCCTGGCCAGAACCTCGGCCAATTCGAATGGCTTGCTGATGAAATCCTTGGCTCCCGCCCGGAGCGCCCGGAGTTTCTCTCCTGGCTGGGCCGTGATGACGATGACCGGCAGATAGCTCCCTGGCCTGATCAACTTGAGGTTTTCCATCACCTGGAATCCATCCATGCAGGGCATCAGCAGGTCCAGGAGGATGAGGTCGTAGTCGTTCACTGCGTAGAGCGCGGATACCTCGCACGGGTCCATGGTGGTGGCGAGGCGGAGGAATCCAGCTCCTTGCAGCATCTGTTCGAGCAGGATGACGTTGGGCTCCTGATCATCCACGATCAGGATCCGGCCATGCAGGATGTCGGCAGGGTTGATCATGGCCATGAACGCTCAGGATTTCCCAGCGGGGGTTCGACGCCCCTGATATCCGTGGCCAGGGGAAAGGTCAGGCTGGGCCCGGGGTTCCAGGCCCAGCTCAGCTGGTCGAGATCGACCCGTTCCAGGCCGGCAGCCGGATAGAGGGTTCATAGGTTCAGCTTTTTCGAGTTCCCATAGCCAGCAGCACCACGCCGCCCATTACCGCGAAGACCCCGAGAACGGGTGGCAGGGGAATGGATCGGGTCTTGTCGGCCATCACGTGGAGAGATCCGATATCCACCACCTTCTCCCTGGTCGTATAGGTGAAGCCCTGGTAGACGATGGTTGCAATGCCCACTGATACCAGCAGGACCGCAAGGATGGCATTGGGGTTCATGGGGACTTCCTCATGTGACATGCGGCGCGAGCGGGCCAGTGACCTTGACCTTCGAGGCCCGTCGCTTCCTGAGAGTCGCGATTTCAAGCGAATCTACCTCCCTTCCGTCTGTCCCTGAGCTGCGCCTTCAGCGCGAACGGCCATAGCCACGGCGGTGGGTCTCTTTCGGCCAATGACGTTGCTTCTCATGGGTTCCTCCACCGTTCTGGTTGATCGCCGACGCACCAGCCTCTGCAGCGCAGGGGACCGGGCAGCCATGGGGATGAATTCGGGCTTCATCTGCAGGAAACCACTCCACTGGGGGAGTGATCTCTGCCTTTGGGTCAGCACTTTTGGGGCCATTGTTCGAATGCACTTGCAGTCTTTGCCTTACGGAATGCGAATGAAGCCCTCCTATCGGATGGCTCGATCAAGATGATGTGCCGCTCCCGTCAATTCGAGGGATTCACGCCGGTCCGGATCGACCAGGGCCTGTTTCCAGGCAAGTCCGGGGGCGCCGCAGCCGCTCGGCGAAAAGGGGGTCACTGCCCCTTCGCCACGGGCTCCAGGACGTTGCACGGCGAGCAGCGGCGGAAGAACTCCCCGCGCCGGGTGCTGGGGAGGATCCGCATGGGCTGGCCGCAGGTGGGACAGGGGGCGCCGTGGACCTGCGGGGCGGGCGCGTCCTGGAGCTCGGCCACCACGCCGGACACGAAGCCGCGGATGTCGGTCATGAACGCGGCGCGGGTTTCCTCGCCGCGCCGCATGCGCTCCAGGCGGGCCTCCCAGCTGCCGGTCAGCTCGGCGCTGCGCAGGGCTTCCGCCGGCAGACCCTGGATGAGCCGGATGCCCTTGTCCGTGGGCAACAGGACGTTGCGCTTGCGCTCGATGTAGGCGCGCTTGATGAGGGTCTCGATCATGTTCGCGCGCGTGGCCGGCGTGCCCAGGCCGCAGTCCCGCATGGCTCCCCGCAGGGCCTCGTCATCCAGGTCCCGTCCCGCGCCCTGCATGGCCGACAGCAGGTCCCCCTCGCTCATGCGCTTGGGCGGCGTGGTCCTGCCTTCCTTGGGATGCAGGGAGCTGACCTCGACGGCGTCGCCCTTCTTCACCACGGGAAGGCCACCCTCGAGGTCATCCTCGGATTCCTCTTC
>DPRT01000064.1:5094-34624 GCA_003538615.1 Holophagaceae bacterium
GCGTGGTCCTCCACCTCCTTGTCGTTGACGAAGCGCTTGTCCAGCTTCACGGGCCACTGCTTGCGCAGCTGGTCCAGGAAGGGCTGCAGCTCCGTGAGCTGCCCCTGGGCCAGGGCCTTGATCCACTGGGGCGCCTTCAGGGCATCGGCCTCCGTGAGGTGGCGGCTGTTGGTGCGGGGGTAGGAGATGAGCTGCTTTTCGTACAGGTTCTGCGCCAGGCCCAGGGTCCCCTCGGCCGTGAAGCCGAAGCGCTTGTTGGCCTCCTTCTGCAGGGCCGTGAGGTCGTAGAGCAGCTCGGGTTTCTTCTTTTCCGTCCGGCCCGTGGCGCTCCGGATCTTCCCGGGCCTCCCCTCCAGCCGCGCCGCCAGGGCCCTGGCCTCCTCCTCGGTGGCGAAGCGTTCCTGGGCCNNTGAAGTCGCGGATCTCCAGCTCGCGGCGCACCAGCAGGGCCAGGGTGGGCGTCTGCACACGGCCCACGCTCCACACGCCGTCCTCCGCCCCGGCGCGGCGCATGCGCAGGGTCTGGGCCCGGGTGGCGTTGATGCCCACCAGCCAGTCCGCCTCCTGGCGGCTGCGGGCGGCATCCCGGAGGCCGGTGTAGGCCTCGCCGGGCTTCATGGCCGCATAGGCCGCCTGGATCGCCTCCGGCGTGAGGCTGGACGTCCAGAACCGTTTCACGGGCTTGGCNNGCCACCACGTCGAACTGTTCCTTCGTCTGCTCGATGGGCGCGTAGCGGAAGGGCTCCGGGAAGATGGGCAGCCGGTCCCAGCGCCAGGCCTTCCAGGCGGGATCGTAGCCTTCGGGATTCAGGGCCTCCACCAGATGTCCCACGCACCAGGTCACCACCAGCCCGTTCCCCTCGATGAGGCTCCGCCCCCGGCCCGGCAGGCCCAGAGCCTCCGCCAGGGCGCGGCCCATACTGGGTTTCTCGGCGATGATCAGGCGCAGGGCGGCTCCCGGGAGCGGATCCCATTGTACGGGAGGCTTCGGGTTCTAGAGCCCCAGGGCCCGGGGCAGGCGCGGGCTGGAGATGAGATCCACGAAGGCGGCCCAGCGCCGGGCGGGATCCGCCACGGTGCCGCCCTGCCCTTCGACCCACTGCCGCACCAGCTGCTCGCCCAGGTTGTAGTTGATGACGTAGCTGCGGTACGTATCGATGAAGCGGAGGCGCTGGGCGGCCTGGGCCTCCGTGCGCAGGGAGTACCGCACCAGGANNAGCACGTCGCGCTCGAAGGCCAGGCGTTCCGTCCCCGGAAAGGCCACCTCGATGCCGAAGTTGGCCGTGCCTTCGGCGATGAGGGATTGCGGGGAGAACAGCGGGTAGACCGTGAACTCCACCCAGCCCCGGCCTCCGGGCGGCGCCTGGGCGAAGCGCTGCTCCAGCAGGGCGTTGTAGACGTGGTGCCCCGGGTAGCCCTCGTGGGCGGCCAGGTCCAGGGCCCGGTCCATGGCGATGGGCAGGTCCAGGTTCACCTGGATCACCGAGCTCCCGCCGCCCTGGTACCAGTTGTAGGCCGACCAGGATTGGCCCGTGACGTACTCCACGCGGAAGTGGTCCGAGACGGGCAGCGTCGCGTGGCGGCGGGTGCGCTCCCGGGCTTCGGCGATGGCCGCCTGGAAGACCGCGTCGATCCGTGCGGCGGGCACGAGCACCCGCTCCCGGGCCTTCTGGTAGCGCTCCTGCACGGAGCCTGGCCCTTCGAGGATCCGGT
The DNA here is from genome assembly GCA_003538615.1 of Holophagaceae bacterium. Taxonomy (GTDB): domain Bacteria; phylum Acidobacteriota; class Holophagae; order Holophagales; family Holophagaceae; genus Geothrix. Next base: position 6,808 of record DPRT01000064.1, read on the forward strand.
CCAGCCGCGCCAGGGCCGCTTCAAAGGTGGCTTCCGGAAGGCGGGGCGGCCGGACCTGGTAGAGGGCCTCGGCCTCGTCGTCGAAGCTGAAGTGATGGCCCTCCAGGCGCGCCAGATGGGCCTCCACGGCCCCCAGCTGGCCCAGGAGGTAGTCCCGCCGCAGCGCCTCGCCCGCCGGTGCCTCGGCCGCGGAGAGGCCCTCCAGGAGGCGCCGGGCCTCGGCCCTCAGTTCGGGAAGGGGCCGGGGGCTCCCCGCTTCGGCCACCTCCTTCCACGACCGCGGACCGTAATAGGCGTCCACAAAATTCGCATCGTGGCGGCCCACCGCCAGCACCAGGTTCACGTAGTCCGCAGCCCATCCCGAAAGTGCCATGGTCGCCCCCGCCTCATGGAACGAAAGAAGGGGGCCGATGGCCCCCTTCCCTCATGCTGGATCGATCGACTACTTCTTCTTGCCCTTGGGGGCGGCCTTCTTGGCGACCTTGGGCTTGGCAGCCTTGGCGGCCTTCGAGGCCTTGAAGCTCATGGACTTGGAGGCGGCGATCTTGATGGGCAGGCCGGTCTGGGGATTGCGGCCGGTGCGGGCCTTGCGNNAGGAAGCAGCCGATGGCGGCAGCCGCGGCGGCCTTGGTGATGTCGGCAGTCTTGGCGACGGCTTCGACGAGTTCAGCCTTGGTGAGGTTCTCGGCCATGTGCTGGCCTCCTGTGTGAGAGCGCCAACGGGCGCTGGTTGATTTGTCGATTGGATCTTGCCGCAAATTCCTATCAATTCAAGCACAGAAAATTTCTGTTTTCTCGAATCGGAGCGAACTTTCCTTCAGGATCTGCGCGGCCTGGGCGGTCCGGCCCCCCAAGACGAGGCGGTTTTCTTGGCGCTCCATCCGGGTCCAGCGGCTCTGGAGGACAGCGCCCATCGGCCCATCCACAGGGCTTCCGCGAGGGGCGAGTGCCGCGGCGGTCACTCCCCGCGGAGGACATCCATGGGTTTCACATTCAGGACGCGGAGGCTTCCGGCCACGCCCACAGCCAGGGTCAGCCCGGCCGCCGCAGCCATCAGGAGCAGGCCCAGGCCGATGCCGGGATGGGCCGGCAGCTCGAGAACCCGGCTGGTGTAGGCCTTGGCAAGCCCCCAGGCCAGGGCCGTCGACAGCGCCGCGGAGCTGCCGCCCAGGATCAGGAACTCCCAGGCGAGGCTGCGCAGCAGGGTGCCGTGGGAGGCCCCGATGGTGCGCAGCAGCGCCAGATCCTTCTGCCGCCCCAGGCGCCCCGCGATGAGGCTGGCGATGAGCACCAGCAGCGCCGAGGCCAGCATCAGCGCCGCCAGGGCCCGCGTGATGAGGGCGATGATGTCGAGCACCCGGCCCACCTTGGCCATCACCTCCGTGACGTCGATCAGGGTGACATTCGGGAAGCCCTCCGCCAGCGCGGCCTGGATGCGGCCCTTGGCCTGGGGATCGGCTTCGGCCGCCAGCAGGTGGACCGCCGGGGCGCCCTGCAGCAGCGAGGGGTGCATGACGATGAAGAAGTTCGGCTGGAAGCTCTGCCACTGGACCTTGCGGAGGCTGGTGACGCGCCCCTTCACCTCGTTGCCCGAGACATCGAAGGCCAGCTCATCCCCGATCCGCGCCCCGATGGACTCGGCAAAGCCCTGCTCCAGGGAGATCTCATCCGTCTGGGCGGTCCCGGGGGCCCAGAAGCGCCCGGCGACCACGGCCTCCGACTCGCCCAGGCGATCCCGCCACGTCAGGTTCTGCTCCCGGTTCCGGAACCCCTCCCCGCGCGGTTCGCCGGGATCCTCCCCCTGGGCCCTGGCCGGATTCTCCCGCACGGGCCTGCCGCCCAGGGCGCTGAGCCTGGCCCGGACGATGGGCGCCGCCATGGGATCCCGGCCGGTTTCCGCCCGCAGGCGCGCGGCCACCTGGTCCCGCTGGGCGGACTGCACATCCAGCAGGAACAGGTTGGGGCGGCGTCCCTGCCCCTGCTGCGAGGCGATGGGCGCCACGATGTCGTTCTTGATGAACTGGGTGGCGGTGGTCAGGAAGACCGCCAGGCCCATCACCGCCATCATCAGCGCCGTCAGGCCCCGCCGCGCCCCGAGCTGCCCGAAGGCCAGGCGCAGGGACAGGGGCATGGCCTTGGCGGCGCGGCGGTAGAACCGCAGCAGCAGCCGCGCCGCCCCGTAGAGGAGCAGGAACAGCAGGGCCATGCCCAGGGCCGTCCCCGCCCCCACCGCCCGGCTGGGGGCGTTGCGGAGGATGAGCAGGACCGCCAGGACGAAGGCCAGTGCCGCGCAGGCGCGGCTGAACCAGGCCCGCCCGCCCTGGAGGTTCCCGCCCTCCCGCAGCAGCGCGAGGGGCTTCACAGCCCCGAGACGCACCAGGGGGGGCAGGGTCAGGAGGGCGATCATGGCCACCGCCAGCGCCGTCTCGACGAGGGGCGGCGCCGCGGGGGACCCTTCGCGGATCACCGCCGGCAGCAGATCCCCCAGCCACCGGGGGATGGCCGCGGCCACCCCGAGCCCCGCCGCCAGCCCCAGACCCACGGCCGCGCCCAGCAGCATCAGCGTCAGCAGCCCGTAGATCCGCGCGGGCGCCATGGGCGCCGCCCCCAGGCAGCGGAGGATGGCCGCATCCCGGGACCGCGCGTCCAGGAAGGCGGTGAGGATGGCCCAGGCTCCGAGCATGGCGAGCAGCAGCGTGGCCAGGCCCAGCTGCTGGACGAAGCGGTTGAGGTTCCGGATGGGCCGGGACAGGGCCGTGGCCGCCTCCTCGTGGCTGCGGAGCCGCAGCCGCTGGCCGGCGCCGGCGACCAGGCCGCCAAGCGCCTGGCGGACCTTGGCGGCATCCGCCCCGGGGGCCAGGGTCAGGAGCAGCCGGCCCGTGAAGCGCGACTGCCTGCCCAGGAGGCCGAGGCGTTCGGCATCCCCGCGGTCCACCAGGATCCGGGGGCCCAGGGTGAAGGCGCTGGCCTGGCGGCTCTCGTCCAGGGCGACCACGCCCCCCACGGGCAGGGATCCATCTCCCACGGACAAGTGGTGGGCCGGGACGCCGCCGGACCCGAGGGCCCAGGCATCGGCCAGCCCCCGCTCCACGAAGACGGCGCCGGAGCCCCCGACCCTCCCGGGGTGCGGCTTCCCGTCTGCCTGGAGCTCCAGCCTGCCCACCAGGGGATAGGCCCCGTCCACGGCCCGCACTTCCACCAGGCGGCTGAGGGTGCCGTCTCCGCTACCTGTGCGGGCCATGCTCACCAGGTCGTAGACGAGGCTGTGCCCCTGGATGCCCGGCAGGGCCACCGCCTTCTGGCGCACGCCTTCCGGGAAGGCGCCGGTGGAGGTGAGCGCGAAGTCCGCCCCGAGCAGGGATCTTGATTCGGCCTGGATGCCGCTGAGCACGCGGGCGCTGAAGCCGTAGGTGGCGAAGAACGCCGCGAACCCCACCGCCAGGCAGAGGACGATGACGAGGAGGCGGCCCTTCTGCCGGGAGCCCTCCCGCAGGGCCATGCGGAGGGCGAAGCTCATGCCGCGCCCGCCACGATCCGGCCCCGCTCCAGCGTGATGTGGAGCCCCATGCGGCCCGCCAGGTGCGCGTCGTGGGTCACCAGCACCAGGGTCGCTCCGAGGTCCCGCTGCAGCTCCAGCAGCAGATCGAAGACCCGATCCGCGTTCCGGGGATCGAGGGAGCCCGTCGGCTCATCGCACAGGAGGATGGGCGGCCGCGCCACGATGGCCCGCGCCAGGGCCACCCGCTGGCATTCGCCGCCGCTGAGCTGGGCCGGCAGGTGCTCGGCCCGCTCCTGGAGGCCCACCCGGGCCAGAGCCTCCAGGGCCTTCGCCCCGGCCCCGGCCAGGCCGGCGATCTCCGCCGCGATCATCACGTTCTGCAGGGCGGAGAAATGGGGGAGCAGATGGTAGGCCTGGAAGACGAAACCCAGGTTCTGGGCCCGGAACCGCGACAGGGCCAGCTCGCCGAGGCCCGTGATGGATTGGCCGTTCACCACCACCTCCCCGGCGGTGGGCTGGTCCAGCCCCGCCATGAGGCCGAGCAGCGTGCTCTTGCCGCTGCCGCTGGGGCCCTGGATGGCCACCGACGCGCCCGCGGGGATCTCCAGGCTCACTTCCTGGAGCACCCGGAGGTCTTCGCCCGAAGGGGAGGTGAAGGTCTTCGATACGGATCGGATCGAGATCATGCGGCACCCTCACCCATCAGCCTAGACGATGTCGTGGCATCCTTCAGGCATGAGGAAGGTCCGCTGTCCCGCCGCCGCACTCCCGCTCCTGCTCGTCCTGGCGGCCGCCTGCGGCAGGCAGGCGCCGGAACCGCCCGGGCCGCCGGACTCCGCGGCCATGGCAGCCCCGGCCCCTCAGGCCTCCACTGGAACCCTCGTCTTCCTGGGGGACAGCCTCACGGCCGGTCTCGGCCTGCCCAGGGAAGAGGCCTTCCCCGCCCTCATCGAGGCCCGCCTGGCCGCAGAGGGGCGCCCCTGGAAGGTCGTGAACGCCGGCATCAGCGGCGACACCACTGCCGGCGGGGCCGCACGGCTGGACTGGATCTACAGGCAGAAGGTGGATGTGATGTTCGTCTGCCTCGGCGCCAACGACGGGCTCCGGGGCATCCCGGTCCACGAGACGGAACGGAACCTCCGCACGATCCTGGCCAGGGCCCGGAAGGAGGGAACGCGGGTGGTCCTTGCCGGCATCCAACTCCCCGGGAACTACGGCACCAGCTACCGTGCCGCCTTTGCCCGGATCTTCCCCCGCCTCGCCAAGGAATTCCAGATCCCCCTGCTCCCCTTCCTCCTCGAAGGCGTCGCCATGGAACCCAGCCTGAACCAGTCGGACGGCATCCACCCGAACGCCGCCGGCGCCCGCCGGGTGGCGGACCACGCCTGGACCGCCCTGGATCCCGTCCTGCGGGCCCCCGCCCGCTGATGGCTGGCGGCGAGTCCCTTTCCCGCAGGCCCCGTCCTGCCTTCCCGGTGGTGGTATGACCGAATCCAAGACGAAACCCAAGGTGGACACGGCCCGCGCCTGGCGGGAGGCCCGGGCGCTCCTGCGGCAGCACCGGGGCTCCCTGGCCCTCGGCCTGCTGCTCATGCTCATCAGCCGTCTGGCCGGACTGGTGCTGCCCGCCAGCACGAAATACCTCATCGATGAGGTTCTCGGAAAGCACAACGCCCACCTGCTGCTGCCCCTGGCCCTGGGCGCCGGCGCGGCCACATTGCTGCAGGCCGTCACCAGCTACGCCAACTCCCAGGTGGTCAGCGTGGCGGCCCAGCGGGCCATCATGGCCATGCGCCAGCGGGTGCAGGACCACATCCTGCGCCTGCCCATCCGCTATTTCGACAGCACCAAGAGCGGGGTGGTGATCTCCCGCGTCATGAACGATGCCGAGGGCGTCCGCAACCTCGTGGGCACCGGCATCATCCAGCTCGTGGGCGGCGGGCTCACCGCCGTGATCTCCCTGACCGTGCTGTTCTGGCTGAACTGGAAGCTCACCCTGGCCACGGTCATCTTCCTGGCCGTCTTCGGCGGGGCCATGGCCCTGGCCTTCCGGAAGCTCCGCCCGCTGTTCCGCCAGCGCAGCGAGATCACCGCCGACATCACCGGGCGCCTGACCGAGTCCGTGGGCGGCATCCGGATCCTGAAGGTCTACGTGGCCGAGGACCGGGAGCGGAGGATCTTCGCCGAAGGCACCGAGCGGCTCTTCAAGAACATCGCGGGCACCCTGACCGGCACCAGCGCCATCACCGCCTTCGGCACCGCCATCATCGGCGCCATCGGCGTGCTGATCATGATCATCGGCGGCCAGGCCATCCTCAGCGGGGCCATGACCCTGGGCGACCTGATCATGTACACCTTCTTCGTGGGCATGATGGCGGCCCCCGTGGTGCAGATCGCCAACATCGGCACCCAGGTGAGCGAGGCCTTCGCGGGCCTGGACCGCGTCCGCGAGATCCTCGACATGCCCACCGAGGACCAGGCGGACGCCGGCCGGGAGCCCCTCGCCACGGTGGAGGGCACGGTGGCGTTCCGGGATGTCCACTTCGCCTACGAGGAGGGCAGCCCGGTCCTCAGGGGCGTCTCCTTCGAGGTGCCCGCCGGCAGCACGGTGGCCCTGGTGGGCTCCAGCGGCTCCGGGAAGAGCACCATCATCTCCCTGGTCATGGCCTTCAACCATCCCCAGCGGGGCCAGGTGCTCGTGGACGGGAAGAGCATCGAGACCCTCCGGCTCCGGGAGTACCGCGCCAAGCTGGGCGTCGTCATGCAGGACAATTTCCTCTTCGACGGCACCGTGGCCGACAACATCGGCTTCGCCAAGCCCGGCGCCACCCGAGAAGAAATCGAGGCCGTGGGCCGCATCGCCCATGTCCACGAATTCGTGGAGCGGTTCGACCTGGGCTACGACACCGTCGTGGGCGAACGCGGCGTCAAGCTGTCCGGCGGCCAGCGCCAGCGGGTGGCCATCGCCCGCGCCATCCTGGCGGATCCCAGGATCCTGCTGCTCGATGAGGCCACCTCGAGCCTCGACAGCGAAAGCGAAGCCCTCATCCGGGACGGCCTGCGCCGCCTGCGGGCCGGCCGCACCACCTTCGTCATCGCCCACCGGCTCAGCACCATCGAAAGCGCCGACCAGATCCTCGTGGTCGAACACGGCGAGATCGTGGAGCGGGGCAGGCACCTGGAACTGCTGGCCATGAACGGCCGCTACAAGCAGCTCCATGACCGCCAGCACGGCGTGGAGATGGACCAGTTCATCAACCCCGGCGAGGACTTCACCGCGCTGGAGGCCCGGAATGCCCCACCGGAGTGACGGTGTTTTTTCCTCAGGCCGTGAAGGGCTGATGAGGCCTTGGTGACCGCGCTTTCCAGCGGCTGGCCTCTTCCTATAGGCTGGGAGATCCCTTCAGGAGCATCCATGTTCGGTCAGCGCGTGTCGATCTTTGTCCGGGAACAGGTCGCGATGATGAAGTTGCGGGACACCTACGACCTGCTCGATCCCGACAGCCAGATGGTGCTGGGCCAGGTCAGGGACGAGCCGGCCACCTGGGCCAAGTGGCTGCGGCTGATCGTCAAGAAGGTGATGCTTCCCACCACCCTCAACGTCTACTCCGGCAGCAATCCCCAGCCCGTGCTGAGCGTCAAGAAGCACGCCGGCTTCCTCCGCACGAACCTGGCGGTGGTCGACGGCCAGGGACAGGTCCTCGCCCAGCTCCGCAGCAAGCTGTTCTCCCTGGGCGGCGCATTCCTGATCCTCGATCCCGCCGGGCAGGAGATCGGGCAGATGAAGGGCGACTGGAAGGGCTGGGACTATGCGGCCCACCTGCACGGCCAGCCCGCGGGCATCGTCACCAAGAAGTGGGCCGGTGCCCTGAAGGAAGTCTTCACCAACGCGGACCAGTACCTGGTCCAGTGCGAGCGGCCGGAACAGCTGCCGCTCCTGCTGGGCCTGGCCCTGGCCGTGGACGTCGTCTACAAGGAACGGCAGGGCTGAACCTGCCCGGGGCGATCAGATCCCGTAGCGCTTGTAGAAGTACCAGGCCGACAGGATGAAGCCGATGCTGACCACGCCTACGCGCACGGTCTTGCGTCCGACGCGGTGCGCCATGTGGGAGCCGAAGAGGCCCCCCAGGCCCGCCGCGACGGCCATGACGAGCATGTACGTCCACTGCACGTTGCCGGGGTGCCGCAGGAACTCCATGGCCAGGAAGGCGAAGATGGCGACGCCGTTGATGCAGAGGGCCAGCAGGTTCTTGAGGCCGTTCATCTGGTGGATGTCCGTGAGGCCCAGCAGGCTCAGGGCCGCCAGCATGAGGATGCCGATGCCCGCGCCGAAGTAGCCGCCGTAGATGCCCACGATGAACTGGAAGACCATGGCGCCGATCCACCAGCCCGGGGTGCGGTCATGGCTGCCCATCTTCTTCAGCAGCCTGTTGACCGGATCGTTGGCCGCCAGCAGGACCGTGGCCACCAGGATGAGCCAGGGCACCAGCTGATCGAAGACCTTCTGGGGCGTGACCAGCATGAGCCAGGCCCCCAGGGCGCCCCCGAGCAGCGAGGGCGGCATGAGGCGCAGGGCGAATTCCCGGATGCCCACGAGATCCTCGCGGTGCCCCCAGAAGCCGCCGATGGAGCCCGGCCAGAGGGCCAGGGTGCTGGTGACGTTGGCCTGCTGTCCGGTCATGCCGATGCCCATCAGCGCGGGAAAGGACACCAGCGTGCCCCCTCCGGCGATGGAATTGATCGCCCCGGCAAGGAAGGCCGCGGCCATGACAGTGAGCGCGTGTCCGATGTGCATGCCCTCTACGATGACAGGCCCCCGGGCGGATCAGAAGGTGGCGGGCCCGATCCGGGCCACCACCAGGCTGGCCCCGCCCAGGCCCGCCGCCACCGCCAGCAGCCCAGTCCCGTCCTCGATGCGCAGGGTATGCCGCCGGCCCAGGTGCAGGCCCAGGGACGGCACGGCCACGGTCCCCTCCGCCACGAAGATGAGCAGGGGCGCACCGGCCAGATCCAGGCTGCGGGGGCCCTCGAACCGCAGGGCCTCCACCCGGGCCCGGCCATGGCGGGGGTCGCACATCAGGTTGAGGTCCGTGCAGGGGCCTTCCACCAGGGTGGCCACGGCGGGCCAATCGCCGGAGAAGAAGAGGGGCGCCAGCGGCTCCCGGAGCTCCACCCGGCCCCGGGGGCCGAAGTCGATGTCGAAACCCGCGCCCTCCAGCAGGAGCAGGCACCGTTCCATCCCGGGGAACGCCGAGAAGGGCCCGGAGGAGGCCACCTCCGCGGAGCTGAGCCGCCACCGGAAGCCTGTCACCAGACTGGCCCCCGGCGGGTCCACCGCCAGTTCCAGAGTGGTGCCGCCCCCGTTCCTCCAGGGCATGGCACGGCCGTCTGCGGGCTTGAGGTGGATCCAGCGCATGGCTCCATCCTACGAGGGCGCGGCGGGTTATCCTGGATGGATGCATCTGCCCTGGCTTCCACCGGCGCGCGCCGCGCTCGTCCTCGCCCTGATCTGGGCCATCTACGTCCTGCTCTGGACGCCGGGGCCCCTGTCCCTCCGCGCCCTGGGGCTCTACCCGAAAAAGCTGGGCTCCCGGGTGGCCGGCTGGGCCGCGACCTGCAGCCTGCCCGCTGCCTGGCGCGAGCCGCTGCTGGGCCGCTTCGCCCGCCACTACGGCGTGAATCTCGCCGAAGCGGAGTTCTCCCTGGCGGAGTACCCGAGCCTCCAGGCCCTGTTCACGCGCCGCCTGAAACCCGGGCTCCGCCCCCAGGAGGCGCCGGTCCCGGGCTTCGTGAACAGCCCCGTGGACGCCCGCATCATCGCCTGCGGGCGCATCGAAGCAGGCACCGCCATCCAGGCCAAGGGCCTGCCCTACCGCATCGCCGAACTGCTCAGGCACGATCCCGGCGCGGCCCGCTTCGAAGGCGGCCACTTCCTCACGCTCTACCTGTCGCCCAAGGACTACCACCGCATCCACGTGCCCATGGAGGGCCGGGTCAGCGCCGTCAGCCGCGTGGAGGGCGAGCTCTGGCCCGTGAACGACGCCAGCACCGGCCACATCCCCCGCCTCTACGAGCGCAACCGCCGCGCCACCTGGACTGCCCTGGGCACGGGCGCCAGCGAGGGGCTGGAGGTGGCCGCCGTGCTGGTGGGCGCCACCCACGTGGGTGGCGTGGTCATCGATGGCCGCTGGCTGGGCGGCCGCGAGCTGCCCGGGAATGGCGGCTTTCCGGTGAGCCTGCTTCCCTGCGCGCCCGGCGATGACCTGGGCACCTTCGAGTTCGGCTCCACGGTGGTGCTGCTGGTGAGCGGCCCCCGCGCCAAGGACTGGGCGCCCCTGCGCACGGAGGGCGACGTGAAGGTGGGCCAGCGGCTGGGGGCGTACCGGTGAGCGATTCCGAGATTTTCCATCAGGACCCGCTGTGGGACGAAGGCGGCGACCTGCCGGGCGCGCTGGAAGCACTGCTCACCGCCGCCGGCGAGGTGCTGGACCTGGCCCGCCTGCGGGAGCTGACGGGCCTGGGGGACGGCGCCCTCCAGCAGGGCATCGAGAAGCTCCAGGAGCGGCTCAGCGGCGCCTGCGGCCTGCGCCTCCTCGAAGTGGGCGGCGGCTGGCGCATGGCCACCAGCCCGGTCTACAGGGAGATGGTGGCGCGGCTGGTGACGACGACGCGCAGCGGCAAGCTCACCCCGGCGCAGATCGAGGCTCTGGCCATCATCGCCTACCGCCAGCCCGTGACCATCACCGAGCTGAACGCCATCCGCGGCGTCACCAGCAGCGCGAACCAGGTGAAGAGCCTCATGGAACGCCAGCTCATCATCCCGGCGGGCCGCAAGCCCGTGGTGGGCCGCCCCATGACCTACGCCACCACCCAGGCCTTCCTGCTGCACTTCGGCCTGAAGAGCCTCCATGACCTGCCCCAGCTGGAGGACTTCGGCGAAGGCCGCCTGGAAGTCCAGGCCCTGGCCGCCCTGGAGCCGCCCATGCCCGAGGATGGGCTCTTCGGCGAGGGCGCGATGATCCATGAGGACCTGCCTGCCGGAGAGGAAGCACCTTGAACCAGCCCACCCTCACCCTGGAAGAACAACCCGCGCCCGCCAAGCCGCCGAGCCCCACGGGGTTCGTCCTGAGCCCCGGGCAGAAGGGCGGCCTGCTGATCCTGGCGCTGGGGATCCTCTACCTGCGCATCTGGCGCCGCAAGCAGAAGCACATCCTCATCTGCAGCCACTGCGGGAAGAAGAACCCCCCGCACCAGAGCAACTGCCAGAAGTGCGCCGCGCCCCTGATGCGGCTCCACGAGTAGCCGGCATCACGGCTCCCCCGGAGCGNNGCTCGCGGCTGTGGAGCCTCCCCGGCGGTCGCTTAGAATTCGATGTCGATGGACTCTTCGGCGAGGTCGTTCTCCTGGCCCAGGACTTCGCAGGCGGCGCCGTACATCTGGAGCACGGCGGTCTTGCGGTTGCTCAGGCTGGTGAGGAGATCCTTCACGCGCTGCACTTCGGAGGCGATGGTGTTGTTGATCTGGGACACCTCGGAGCGGCACCGCTCACGGGTGGCTTCGTAAAAGGCCTGCTGGTCCTGGCTCAGATCCATGAGAACTCCCGGGGGAATGAAGAAAGAGAAACTGTTCGGAAAAGCTGATTTTATCCAGATTCCGGCTTCAGGACCACCGCGCGATGGCCAGCAGGATCACGAGGACCGCGGCCAGGCCGAGGATCACCGGCAGCATCCAGCGGGGGCGGGGAGGCACGGCGACGGCGGGCTCCGGCGCTTCCGGCTCCTCCGGCAGGGCTGGCAGGGTGGCCTGGGTGCCGGAGATCCTCCCCGGACTGGTGTCCACCCGGCCCGCCAGGATCCGGTGCGTCCCGCTGGCCAGGCTCGCGGGCGGCGGGAACCGGCTCGCCATCAGGATCTCCAGGTTCTCCCGGGTCCCGTTGAGCAGGGCGTTCATGTACTCCGCCAGGTCATGCTCCGCGATGGAGGTGCCCTGGCGCTGGAGGTAGTCGCGCAGATCGCGCTCCATGAACCGGGCCGAGGGATAGCGGTGGTCCACGCCCTTCTGGAGGGCCCGGTTCACGATGGCCACCATCTCCTTGGACACGCCCGGATTCAGGGTCTGCAGATCCGAGATCCGGCCCAGCCGGACCTTTTCGAGCACGCCCAGTTCCGAATCCGCCTGGAAGCAGCGTTCGCCCGTGAGCAGTTCGAACAGCACCAGCCCGAGGGAATACAAGTCCGAGCGGTTGTCCAGGGGCTGCCCTGTGGCCTGCTCGGGGCTCATGTAGAGCAGCTTGCCCTTGAGGGCCCCGGCCACGGTGTGGCTGGCCTTGCTGGCGGCCTTGGCGATCCCGAAGTCCACGAGCTTGACGGCCCCTTCGGTGGAGAGGATCACGTTCTGGGGACTGATGTCCCGGTGGACCAGCTTCAGCTCGCGGTCGTCGAAGCCGCGCTTGCGGTGCGCGTAGTCGAGGGCCGCGGCCACCTTCATCACCACGAAGGCCGCCGCCTGCTCCGGGAAGGGCAGCCCGTACTCGCGCACCTTGCGCAGCAGCGTGCGCAGGTCACGGCCGTTCACGTATTCCATGGCGATGTAGTAGGAGCTGCCCGCCTTTCCCAGGTCGAAGATCTGCACGATGTTCGGGTGGGTCAGCTGGGCCGCCAGCTTGGCCTCGTCGATGAACATCGTGACGAAGTCCTCGTTGTCGCTGAAGTGCGGCAGGATGCGCTTGATGGCCACGATCTTCTGGAAGCCCTGCACACCCCGCTGCTGGGCCTTGAAGAGCTCCGCCATGCCGCCGATGGCGATCTTCTCCAGCAGGAAGTAGTTCCCGTACTCCTCCAGCGCCTCCGGAGCGCCCGATGGTGGTGGTTTCGGCCCCGGCGCGGCCGGCGCCTCGGGTGGGTTCCCGGCCCAGGCAAAGGGATCGTTCACGCCGGAGATGCCGCTGAGGGTGAAGTCCGAGGGCCCGGCGGGCTCCAGCGCCGCGGTGGGCGTCCCGCCTCCTGAGGGGCCAGGGACCGCATTCCCCTCCAGGTCCGCGAGCAGGTCGCCGAAAATGTCGTGGGTGGTGAGCTTGACGGGCTCCGGCCGGTAGCGGCGCAGGGCCGCGGCGATCTCGCCGTCGGGCTGCGTCCGTTCCAGGTATTCCTGGACCCCGGCCTCGCCCCGGTCTCCGCTGCCGGGATCATCCGTCAGCACCAGCACCGGAAGCTGGGGCCGCCGCTCACGGAGGCGCCCGGCCACACCCTGGCCCGCCCCGCCGGGAGCGGCCGAATCCAGCAGCAGCAGATCCGGAAGCTCGCCGCTCTGGAGGAAAGCCTCGGCCCCGTCAGCCCGGACCCATCGGACCGCCCACCCGTCGCTTTCCATGGCAGAGACCAGCCCGGGAGTCCGCAGGGACTCACCATCCACAATGAGAAGCAGGGGGCGGGGCATGGGCATCCGGAAGAAGCAGTGACCCCTCAGCGTAGCGGGAGGAATTCCACCTCGCCATAACCCCTCTGCTGAGGTAGACTTTCCGTTCGGTCCGGTCCTGCCTGGCAGTCCCGTTCCGAAATCCACGGGAAAGGAGGTGCATCCATATGCCTTTGGTCAAGGTCAAAGAAGACGAGACGTTCGAGTTCGCCCTTCGCCGCTTCAAGCGGAAGTGCGAAAAGTCCGGCATCCTCAGCGAGCTGAAGAAGCGTCAGCACTACGAGAAGCCCAGCACCAAGCGCAAGCGCAAGATGCTCGCCGCCCGTAAGAAGACCCTCAAGCGCCTCGCGCAAGAGCGCCGACTGATCGGTTGATCTGCGCGCAGCGCCCCGCGCTGCGTAAAAAAGGCCCGCGCGAGCGGGCCTTTTGCTTTCTACTGAATTCATCCGCGCCCGAAGGCGCGGCCTACTTGGCGGCCTGAGGCCGCCAAGCACCGACTGCCCCATGAACCCTGAACTCCACGCCCTCGAATTCCCCGATGCGGTCCGCCTGGTCCAATCCGGCGCCCGCACCGCCGCCGCCCAGGCGGCGCTGGGCGCCATGCACCCCCGGGATGGCCTGGCCGGACTGCGGCGGCTCCACCAGATGGAGCTGCAGGATCTCTGGGCCCAGTCCCCGGACCTGCTGCCGGTACTGTCCATGGACGAGGCCCTGGACGAGCTGCTGAATCCCGCGGGCTGGCTGCTCCCGGAGCACTGGCGGCAGCTGCGGGACGGCCTGAAGGCCATGGCCCGCCTGCTGCAGAGCCTCGCGGCCCTGCCCTGGCCCGAATCCCACCCGGCGCCGCCGGGCACTCACCTGGGCATCGACCGCCTCCAGGTGACGGCGGCCCTGCTGCCGGAGCCGGGACCCATCGCCGAGCGCCTGACGAAGAGCTTCAACGCCGACGGCCAGCTGGATCCCCTGCGCATTCCCGCCCTGGCCAGCCTCCACCGCCACCGCCAGGACGCCTTCCTGGCCGTGCAGGCCAAGCTCCAGAAACTCCTGCGGGCCGCGCCGGACGCCTTCAACGAGGCCATGGTCGTGGAGCGCAACGGCCGGCTCTGCCTGCCCGTCCGCTCGGAACGGAGAAGCCTGGTGCCGGGGCTGGTGCTGGACCGCAGCGGCAGCGGCGCCACGGTCTTCGTGGAGCCCATGGAGGCCGTGCCCCTCAACAACGCCTTCGTGGAAGCGGACCGGGACTACGCCCAGGCAGTGCAGGCCTTCCTCCGGGACCTGCTGGCGGACCTGCGGGCCCGGCGGGAGGACTTCACCCGCTGGCGGGACCTCCAGGCCCGGGCGGACCAGGGGCTCGCGCTTCTGCGCTGGGCCGCCCTCTGCGACGGGCGCCTGCCGGACCTGGAAACGGATCCGAAGCGGGGCCGCCTCTGCCTTCTGGAGGCCCGCCACCCCATGCTGCTGCCCGCGGTGCGGGAGGCCATGGGCCTGGAACCCCTGCCCCATCCGGTGGTGCCCCTCAACCTGGTGCTGGAAGCGGAGAAACCGGGTCTGGTCATTTCGGGTTCGAACACCGGGGGCAAGACAGTGGTNNCCCTGCCCAGCCTCCATGCCGACATCGGCGATCACCAGACGATCACGGGAAGCCTGTCGACCTTCAGTAGCCATATCCTGCATTTGAAGGAGATCCTGGAAAGCGTCCATGATGGCGGCCTGGTCCTGCTGGACGAGCTGGGCACGGGCACGGATCCCAAGGAAGGCGCCGCCCTGGGCATCGCCCTGCTGCAGACCCTCTCCCGCCGCCGTTGCTGGATCCTCTGCTCCACCCACCTGGGCGAGATCAGCCAGTGGGCCCTGCGCCATGCCCGGTTCCAGAACGCCTCGGTGCAGTTCGACGAGGACCGCCTGGCCCCCACCTACCGCCTGCTGGTGGGCCAGCCGGGCCAGAGCCGCGCCCTCACCATCGCCGCCAAGCTGGGCCTGCCGGCCCAGGTCCTGGATCATGCGGACAAGGTGCTGGGCAAGCGGGAGCAGGATTGGCGCGACTTCCTGCGGGAGCTGGAGGCCGAGCGCACCCGCCTGATCGAGGAAGCCGAGTCCCTAAGGCAGAAGCACGCGGCCGCCGAAAGGGACCGCGAGATCCTCCGCCAGCGGGAGGAGAAGCTCCGCGTGGACCGGGAGGCCTTCCAGCGGGATTCCAAAGAGAAAGTGGCCCGGGTGCTGGACTTCCTGGACCACGAGGGCAAGCGGCTGGTGAAGGAACTGAAAGATCGCCAGAAGGCCGCGGATATCAATGCCGACCGCCTGGGCACCGAGGCCCATGAGCGGGTCAAGCAGCTCACCCGCCTGGCCGAGGCGGAATTGGCGCCTGCCGGAGCCCGGGCCAGGCCGGCGGCAGCCTCTCGGGAGGTGCGGGAGGGCGGCTATGCCCGGCACCGGGGCCTGGGCGTGGAGGGCCGGGTCGCCTCCATCAAGGGGGACCGGGTGGCCCTTGAGACGCCCCAGGGCCGCCGCCTGGAATGCCGCCTCGGCGAACTGGAACCCATCGGGGCCCGGGAGGCCGAGCCCAGGCCCTCCGGCAAGGTCCGGGTGCGGGCCGAGGCCCTGGACATCGAATCCGAGATCAACCTCATCGGCCGGGCCAGTGATGATGTGGACAGTGAGGTCTACCGCTTCGTGGAGGCGGCCCTGGCTGGCGGCCGGCGCTTCATCCGCATCGTCCATGGCCACGGCACCGGAAAATTGAAAGCCGCCGTCCGGGAGGCCCTGCGAGGGCACCCCGGCATAGCCCGGGTGGAGGACGCCCCCCAGAGCCAGGGCGGAGCCGGGGCCACGCTCATCACCTTGAGGTAAGCGCCTAAAATTCAACCCCCAGAGGGGGCCGCCCGATCCAGAGGGCAGACCTCTCAGGGGCGGCCATGGCATTCTGGAACAACCTCAACGTCCGCAAGAAGCTGCTGTATTCCATCCTCGCCCTCGCGATGGTGCTGGGCGCGGCGGCGACGATCTTCTCCCTCTGGCGCCTNNGCCAAGGCCTCGCAGATCGACCTGGCCCCCTTCGCCGAAGCGTTCCTGAAGGAGGCTTCTGACAAGGACCTGTCCAAGGACAACCTGTTCTTCGAGAAGGACGGCTACATGGTGGTCGGTTCCCTCGTGAAGATCGACGGGGCCCCGGTGAAGTCCTACCTCATGCTGCTGGCCAACCGGGAGCGGGTGCGGAAGGACCAGATGGGGGCCCTGCTGGGCATGGGCCTGCTGGGCCTCCTCATGCTGGGCGCCGGCTTCGCCGCCGCCTGGTTCCTGGGCAACGCCATCGTCACCCCCCTGGAGAACATCCAGCGCCGCATGCGGGACATCTCCGAAGGCGAAGGGGACCTCACGGCCCGCCTGGATGTCCACGGCAACGACGAGATCGCGGCCCTGGCCGGCCACTTCAACCGCTTCGTGGACAACATCCACCAGATCGTCCAGCAGGTGATGGCCATCTCCACCAACATCGCCTCCGGTTCGCTCCAGATGTCCGCCGGCATGTCCGAGATGCACAGCACCGCCCAGAGCATCGCCCATGCGGCCGAGAACCAGAAGGCCAGCGTCAACACCACCACCAGCAGCGTCCAGGGCATCGCCGGCTCCTCCCAGGTGGTGAACGCGAACGTGGCCGATGCGCTCCTGGTCTTCGAGCAGGCCCAGCAGGCCGCAGGCAAGGGCGGCACGGCCGTGGGCAGCGCCGTCTCCGGCATGCAGGCCATCAACCAGAATTCCAAGCAGATCGGCAACATCCTCACCGTGATCACCGAGATCGCCAACCAGACCAACCTGCTGTCCCTCAACGCCGCCATCGAGGCCGCCAAGGCCGGCGAACACGGCAAGGGCTTCGCCGTGGTGGCCGAAGAGGTGCGGAAGCTGGCCGAACGCAGCGCCACGGCCGCCAAGGAGATCACGGCCCTCATCCAGACTTCCAACCGCGCCATCGGCGACGGCACGAAGATGGTGAACACCGCAGGCGAGGCCCTCACCAGCATCCAGAGCGCCATCACCGACTCCGCCGAGCGGATGAAGACCATCGGCACCCAGAGCCAGACCCAGAGCCAGGACAGCCAGTCCGTCGTGGCCGCCATGGGCAGCCTCACCGCCATCGCCGAGCAGAACGCCGCTGCCATGGAGGAGATGGCCGCCACCATCAAGGAATCCACCCGCACCGTGGACGAGCTCAGCCACCTGGCCGAGCAGCTCAATTCCCTGGTGGCGCGCTTCAGGATCTGAGCCGGGCGCAGGACATGAAAAGGCCCCGCGAGCGCGGGGCCTTTTCATTGTGGTTCAGTCAGTAAGGATCAGAACCTGGCCCGGAGGCTGAACTGGACATCCCGCGTATCGCGGTCGGGGGTGTTGATGTAGCCGAAGTCGGCGATGGGGCCCGATCCGCTGACGGCGCTGTAGAGGGATGTGGACTGGTTGGCCCAGTTCATCACGTTGAACACATCGATGTTCGCCTCCAGGTTGAAGCGGCTGGTGATCTGGAAGGCCCGGGTGAGCCGCAGGTCCAGCTTCTTCATGTGGGGCTGGCGGTAGCCGTTGCGGCCATCGAGGCCCGCGGCCAGGTCGTTGCCCGTGAGGCCGTCGCCGTTGAGGTCCCGCGTGTCATAGGCGCTGTGGGGGCGGCCCGTGGCATAGGTGAAGTACACCGAGCCGCGGATGCCGAAGTAGATCGGGAAGTAGCCCGCGAAGACGCCACGGAACTTGCGGTCGTTGTCGCTGGGAGCCACGAGGGCCAGCGGATCCGCCGGATTCGAGGTGTTGCTGTTGGATCCGGAGGTGGTGCGCTCGTTGGAGTTGTTGTCCTCGGCCTTGGAGAAGGTGAGGTTGGTAGTGAAGCCGAATCCGGTGTCCGAGAAGCGGCGGGCCTCCAGCACCAGGGCCTTGTAGGTTCCTTCACCGTCGTTGAGGCTGAGGTTCACGTTGCCGAAGGCGCTGAGATCCACCCGGCGGCCGCGGATGATGGCGAAGCCGGGGCGGCCCGTGGTGGTGAAGGTGTTCAGGGCCGTGGGGTACCCGTCATTGTAGTAGCCGTTCGGGTCCGGGGTGCCGTCCGCCAGGCGCTGGCGCAGGTTCACGTTGACGAAGTACTGCAGGTTCTTGAACTGGGCGTAGGCCACGCGCGCGCCGACCACCAGGCCGCTCCACATCTGGCCCATGTCCTGCTCGTAGCCGAGGCTCATCCGGCGGGCCTGGGGCATCTTGTTGTCGGGATCCCAGAGCTGGGCCACGATGGTCCCGGCGGAGAAGGTGGAGCTCATGAGCGCGGGGTCCACCCGGGTCAGGTGGTTGTCGGCGGTGATCCGCTGGCCCTGGGAGAGGATGCCCGTCTGGAACTGGGTCCTGGTGGCGGTGCCCAGGCTGACGAAGTAGTTCCGGACGCCATTGCCGTTGCCGAGCATGGTGTTCGACACGGTAAGCGCGGGATTCCCGCTGGAGAACCAGCCGTAGCCGCCCCGCAGGACGCTCTTGCCATTTCCGAACAGGTCCAGGGAGAAGCCGAAGCGGGGATCCGTGGCGGAGCTGTTCGCGGCCTTGTCCAGCCCCTGGAGGGCGGGATTGGGATTGGGGTTGTCATCCCAGGATTCGCGGGTGTGGCGCAGGCCGAGGGTCAGGTTCAGGCGCTTGTTCAGCAGGCCCGCGTACTGGGCCTGGGCATAGAAGGCCTGGAGCTGGCCGCCGAAATCGATGCGGCCGTCCGTGTCGCTCACGCCCTGCTGGTAGTTCACCGAGCCGATGGGNNGTGGCGAACTCGTCCAGGCCGTTGGGAAGGAACTCGTTCTGCCCCGCCCGGAATCCGCCGACGGAGATCTCGGAGGAGGCCGTGGAATTGGGCGTGCGGGGCCGGCGCTCCGTGGCGAACTGGAGGCGGGCCTCATTGAAGAGGCTGCTGGAGAGGATGGAATTCAGTTCCGCCACCCAGGACAGGCTGCGGTTCTCTTCGAGGCCGTTGTTCGATTCGCCCGTGGTGAGGGTGCTCGTGCCCGTCGTCGTTCCGTTCTCGGACTTCCAGTTCTGGCTGTTCACACGGAAGGTGGCCCGGTGGTCCGGACTGATGGTCCAGTCCAGGCGTCCGAAGAACACCGTGTTGTCGCGCTCGTTGCTGTAACCGTGGCCGTTCTCCTGGGCAAAGGTCCGGCCGTCGCTGCCCACCACGAGCCGGTTGCCCAGGGCGTTCAGGAAGTTGGTCAGATCCGCGGCCGTGTTGCCCGGGGTGGCGCTCACGGGGAAGACCGAGGTGTAGTCCTCTTTGTACCTGTAGGTCTCCACGCCCGCGAAGTAGTGGAGCTTGTCCTTGATGATCGGGCCGCCCACGTTCAGGTTCAGGTTGTACTGGCTGAACTTCTTGGTGCGGGCCTGCTCCGAGTTCGTCCTGCCGTTCCTGTCGTAGGGAACCGGGCGGATCTTCGCCACGGTGCTCTCGGGGCGCACCTGATAGAGGGCGCTCCCGGAAAACTCGTTGGTTCCGGTCTTGGACACCGCGTTGATCACGGCCCCGGCCGCATTGCCGTACTGGGCGTCGTAGGCGTTGGAGATGACCTGCAGTTCCTTGATGGTGTCGGCGCCAAAGGCGAAGGGGATACGGGTCGAGCCGCGCTGCTCACCGAAGAAGCTGGAGTTGAAGCTCGCGCCGTCGATGGTGAGGTTGTTCTGGATGCCGCGGGCGCCATCCATGGAGACGCGGTTGTCCTGGGCATCGGTGGCGCCCGGAGTCAGGAGGGCCAGATCCGTGAAATTCCGGCCGTTGATGGGAATGGTCTCCACCAGCTTCTGGTCCACCGCGGTGACACTGTTCACCTGGGTGGTGTCCAGGCTCTGGGAGGAGGCGACGATCTCCACCATGGCGGAGGCCTCGGCCGTATCCAGGCTGAAGTTCGCAATGGCGTTCTGGCCCAGGGATACCTGCACGCTGGTGTCCTTGAGGGTGCGCATCCCCGCGGCGGTGACGGTGAGTTCGTAGAAGCCGACCGGCAGGAGGCCGATGTGATACTCGCCCTGGGAACTGGTGATGGCGGTGCGCACCAGGCCCGTCTCCCGGTTCCGCAGGGACAGACTGGCATTGGCGACGGCCTGGCCCGCCTTGTTCCTGACAGTGCCGCGAACCGCGCCGGCGGTGGAGGAGGTCTGCGCGGAAGCGACCGTGGCGCAGGCCAGGGCCGTCAGCGTAAGGGTTGTCCAGCGTCGGGTCATGCGTCGCTCCTGGGGCCAGATACTGGCCATCAAATGAATGAATTGCCGGTCCCGGGGTTCTGTGGGGACTCGTAGCAGGGGAAACCCCAAGGATCTCCGATCCTGGGCAAGCGGCTCAAGTGCCTTTTTCAGCTGAAACACTCTCGGAAATATTCGAGCTTTGCAATTAGTATCGCCAAAGCCTGTATCGGCGCTTCAGGCGAGATCCCGGGATTTCAGGAACGTCACGAATCCGAAATCGCCATCGCTGATGTGATGCTTCAGCCAGCCCTCCATGAAGGTCGGAACCATCAGGGCCAGGGCGTGGTGGCTTTCCCGGAACTTGCCCAGCAGCTCGTGGAGGCTCGTGAGCATGGAGGCGTGCTCGGCCATGTGCTGAGGCAGATCTGGATACCCGTAGCGCGCCATGAAGGACTCCTCCGTGGCGAAGTGGCGCTCCGAATGGTGGACAAGGGTGGCCAAGAGGCCCTCGATGGCGTCCCGGTCCCCTCCGGCCTGGACGGAGCCGCGCAGTTTGTCCACCGTGGCGAAGAGCTCCTGGTGCTGTTCATCAATGATCTGAATACCCGTGTTGTAACGGGAATTCCACGTGAGCTCCATGAGCCTGGTCCTTTGGGCAAGAAATAAGGTGGAGGCATCCGGAATGGGGCGATCGCCACGCGGATCTGACGAGCTGACAGTCGAATGTAAACGCCCGGAATCCCCCGATCAAGGGAAACCCGGGCGAATTCTTGCGGACCTTGGTACCGGTGGTCGGACTCGAACCGACACTCCTTTAGGGGGAAACGGATTTTGAGTCCGTCGCGTCTGCCATTTCGCCACACCGGCCAGGGGGCCAGGATAGCGCGGGCATGCAGGGTCGCGATAGGCCCGGAAGGGTGCGCTCAGCGCGACCCTGGATCCTCGCAACACATGCGTTGGGAGGGGAACCCCCGGAGAACAGAAGCAGAGCACGGCTTGGCCGGGTTCTGCGCCGGGGGTCCGGGGGTGTGCGCGCAGCGCGGAACCCCCGGAGAACATCAATCCGCCGTCAGGGGGATCCTGCGGCCCGCGCCGAAGGCCTTGGGACTCACCTTGAAGGCAAAGGGCAGTTGACGGCGCTTGAACTCGGTGCGGCGGAGCAGGCCCAGGATGCGCGGCAGGGCGACGCGGGCCTGAGACAGCGCCTCGCCGTCCAGCAGCAAGGCCAGGTCGTCCGGAAGCGTCTCGGCGGGTCGCTGGGCTTCCAGGGCCACCCCCAGGATGGCGTCCAGCTGGGCATAGGGCAGCAGGCTGGCCTCGTCGGTCTGGCCCGGGCGCAGCTCCGCCGTGGGCGGGCGCTCGATCACGCCGCGCGGTACCGCCGCCCCGAGTTCCCGGGCCACGGCGTAGACCCGGGCCTTGAGGCAGTCCCCCAGGGGGGCGAAGGCACCGATGCCATCGCCGTAGAGGGTGAAGTAGCCCGTGGCCGCCTCGCTCTTGTTGCCCGTGTTCAGCACGGCCACGCGATCAGTGCCGAGGCGCCGGTGGATCTCCGGCTCGGAGGTGAGGGCCATGAGCAGGCTGCCCCGGCTGCGGCTCTGGAGGTTCTCATCCGTCAGGCCGAAACGGCGCCCCGGAAGGGCCTGCTCCAGCGCCGCGGCGAATCCAGCGAAGGGCGCCTCGGCGTCGAGGCTCAGAAAGGCGAGGCCGAGATGCCGGGCCTGCTGCTCCGCCAGGTCGGCGCTCTCCCTGCTGCTGAACCGCGTCGGCATCGCCGCGCCCAGCACGCGGCCGGGCCCGAGGGCCTCCACGGCCAGGGCCGCGGCCACGGCGCTGTCGATGCCACCGGAGAGCCCCAGCACCACCGCTTCGAGGCCCTGCTTGGCCAGGTTGTCGCGGATGCCCGCCACCAGGGCCGTCCGAAGCCAGGTGCCATCCTCCACCGTCCGCCAGGCTTGGCCGGGCAGACCCGCATCCACCATGAGCGTGCCTTCATGGAAAGGCGTGGAACCCTGCCAGCGCCCGTCCGGCAGCGCCAGGCCCGAACCGCCGTCGAAGAGCAGCCAGCTTTCCGCGCCCACGCGGCTGGCGTAGGCGATGGGCACACCGTGCTTCTGGGCCAGCCCCGGCAGCAGGCGGCGCCGCTGGGCGTCCTTCGATGGGATGGCCCAGGGGGCGCTGCGCCCCGGCGGCAGATAGCTGCCCAGCCCGCTGGGGCTGGCGCTGGCATTGAGGATCAGCGTAGCTCCCGCCGCCGCCAGATCCGCGATGGGATCGATCCCGTAATCCACGGGCGCGTTGCCCAGCTGGGGATCCGCCCAGAGGTCCTCGCAGATGGACAGGCCGATGCGCTGGCCGCGGAAGGCCACCAGGGGCTGGGAGGCGGGGTCCGGTTCGAAGTAGCGGTGCTCGTCGAAGACGTCGTAGCTGGGCAGCACACGCTTGTGGGCGCAGTGGCGCAGGGCCCCGTCCTGGCACCACCAGAGCTCGTTCCAGAGGCGCCCCGAGGGCGCGGGCCGGGCCGTCCCGAAGACCAGGGGGACCGGGCCCGCCAGGGCCGCCAGCCGATGGGACTCCTGCTCGATGCGCCGCCGCAGGCCAGGCTCCCACAGGCGGTCCTCCGCCAGGTAGCCCGGAATGGCCAGTTCCGGGGCCAGCGCCAGCTCCGCGCCATCCGCCACGGCCTGGGCATAGGCTGCCTCCAGGACCCGGCCATTGCCCTCGGGATCGCCGAGGCGGGCGTTGAGCTGGAGCAGGGCGATGCGCATGGCTAACAACTTACCAGCGGATCTCCGCACAGGTGCCGCCCTCAGGCCGCGGCACCAGGCGCAGATCGGCGCCTTGCGCGTTGAGCCATTTCAGGGCCAGGGGAAGGCCCAAGCCGGTGCCATCGGGACGGCCGCTTTCAAAGGGCCGCAGCATGCGGATGGCCGTGTCCTCCGACAGCCCCGGCCCCTCGTCCTGGAGGTCCAGGCGGCCATTGGAGGCCCTCACCACCACCCGGCCCCCCACAGGCGTGGCCTGGCAGGCGTTCTCCAGCAGGTTCACCAGGGCCTGGTGGAGCAGCAGCGGGTCGCCCGTGGCCGCGCCCGCCCCCTCGACCACCAGCAGGCGGCCCTGGCTCACGGGGCGGCGCTTCAACTCGGCCACCGCCTGGGCGGCCGCCTCCTCCAGGCGGAGCGGCTCTGTGGCGGGGTCCAGGGGCTTCGCCCACTGGAGGAAGCGCTGCACCAGACGCTCCAGGTCTTCGGTCTCCTCCAGCAGGGCCTCGGCGGCCTCACTGTGGCCGCTGCGCTTGAGCAACTGCCCCCGGCCCTTGAGCACCGCCAGGCCGTTCTTCATCTGGTGGGCCACGCCCGCGGTCATCTCGCCCAGTTCCGCAAAGCGCTCCCGCAGCTGCCGGCGGCGGTCCTCCAGTTCAGCCTCCGTCACATCCGCGAACTGCACCAGGGCCCCGATGCGATCCGGGGCCTCGATGCGCTGGACCTGCCAGCGGCGCCCGTTCGCATCGCAGCGCCAGGCGGGGCCGGGGTCCCGGGCCAGGGCCTCCCGCAGCCAGGGGAAGGGCTCCAGCACGAAGGCCGCCTCCAGGCCCACCACCCCAGCCCGCACGCCCAGCAGGGCGCAGCCTGGCCGGTTCAGCGCCGCCACGCGCTGGCGCTGGTCCACCCAGAGCAGCCCCGTGGGTAGCGCATCCACCAGCCGTTCATGAACCGTGCGCAGCTCGCCCAGGGTCGCGGCCAGCTCGCCCCGCTCCCGCAGGCTGCCGGACACGGCTGAAAGCAGCAGGGCCTCCGGGTCGGCCTTCGCCCGCCGCCGCAGGCGCGCCCAGCGCCCAAGGACCAGGGCCACACCGATGAGCGCGGCTCCTGCTGGGAGGGCCAGCGCAAGCCAGACGAGGACTTGGGGCAGGGGATTCATGGCCCCAGGGTATGCTCATTCCCATGGACAGGCAGCCCATCTACGTGGTTTCCGGCGGCTCCGGCGAGACCGCCCAGCGCATGGTGCAGGCGGCCCTGACCCAGTTCGCCAAAGGTGAAAGCTCAGCGCTGGTGAGGCGGTTCCAGAACGTCCGGTCCCGGGAGGACATGGACCGGGTGCTCCAGATGGCGGCGGAAAAGCGGGCCGTGATCATCCACACCACGGTCTCCCGGGAGATGCGTCTGTACCTGGCGGACCGCTGCGCCGAGCTCCGGCTCACGGAGGTGGACCTCTTCGGCAACCTCCTGGACACCCTCGCCCTCTACCTGCGCGAACGCCCCGAGGAGCGCCCCGGCAGCTTCCACGCAGTGGGCGACAAGTACTTCCGCCGCATCGAGGCCATCGAATTCGCGTTGAAATTCGACGATGGCATCGACATGAGCGGCCTTCCCGACGCCGACATCGTGCTGGTGGGCATCAGCCGCACCAGCAAGACCCCCCTCTCCATGTATCTCGCCATGGAGGGCTACAAGGTGCTCAACGTGCCCCTGGTGCCCGGCGTGCAGTTGCCGCCGGAGCTGGGAGGCATCCCCCAGGGCCGCATCGTGGGGCTCACCATCCAGCCCGACCGCCTCCAGGAGATCCGGGCCTACCGCCTCAAGCGCCTGGGCGCCGCTGGCAGCGCCGACGCCTACAGCGACCTGGGCCGAATCCTTGACGAACTGGCCTACGCCGATGAGGTCTTCAAGCAGCACCGCCGCTGGCCCGTGCTGGACGTCACCGGCCGCAGCATCGAGGAGACCGCGGGCCTGGTGCTGGACCGCGTGTTCGGC
Source organism: Holophagaceae bacterium (assembly GCA_003538615.1). Taxonomy (GTDB): domain Bacteria; phylum Acidobacteriota; class Holophagae; order Holophagales; family Holophagaceae; genus Geothrix. Next base: position 31,657 of record DPRT01000064.1, read on the forward strand.
AAGGAACGGGCGGTCTAGACAGGCTGGGTGGAGGCCTCTTTACAGCTCATCCTCCAGCCGCTGCACGAGGGTCCGCAGGATCTTGACGCGGCCGTAGCGCTTGTCCTCGCTTTCCACGAGGGTCCAGGGGGCGATCTCGGTGCTGGTGCGGTCGAGCATGTCGCAGATGGCGGCCTCGTAGGCGGGCCACTTCTCGCGGTTGCGCCAGTCCTCCTCGGTGATCTTGAAGCGCTTGAAGGGCGTCGTCTGACGCTCCTCGAAGCGGCGCAGCTGCTCCTCCTGGCTGATGGACAGCCAGAACTTGAGCAGGATGCTGCGGTTGCGCACGATCTGGTCCTCGAACTCGTTGATCTCGCTGTAGGCCCGCTGCCAGTCGGCCTCGGCGCAGTAGCCCTCCACCCGCTCCACCAGCACCCGGCCGTACCAGCTGCGGTCGAAGATGGCCACCTTGCCGCGCCGCGGGAGGTGCCGCCAGAAGCGCCATAGGTAGGGCTGGGCCCGCTCCTCTTCCGTGGGCGCGGCGATGGGATGGATGTGGTACATGCGGGCGTCCAGGGCCTGGGTGATGCGGCGGATGCTGCCGCCCTTGCCCGCCGCATCGACGCCCTCGAACACCAGCGCGATGGCGTGCTTCCGGAAGTTCCGGTGCCGTACCAGGAGGTTCAGCCTCCCCTGGAGCTCGAGCAGCTCCTCCTCGTAGTCCTTCTTCTCCATCCGTTTCGAGAGGTCCAGGGCCTTGAGGATGTTCACGCCGTCCAGCGAGGGGCGCGGCGGATGGGCCGGTACCGCGGGCGCCCCCGGCGCGGGCTGGTCCAGGCGGGCCCGCAGGCGTTCGAGGAGGATCTTCCCCACCGTGAGCCGCTGGTAGCGGGGATCCGTGGCCTCCACCACGATCCAGGGCGCACCGGCGGTGCTGGTGCCCCGCAGGGCCCGCTCGGCCACCTGGCGGAAGGTGTCGTACATCTCGAAGTGCTTCCAGTCCCGGGGCGTCACGCGCCAGCGGGTCTTGGGATCCTTCTCCAGGCCCTTGAGCCGCTTCTTCTGCTGCTCCTTGCCCAGGTGCATCCAGAACTTCAGCACCAGGGCGCCCTCCTGGATGAGCATCTGCTCGAAGCGCGCCACCCGCGCCAGGTCCTGGTCCAGGTCCGAGGTCTTGATGCGGCCGTGGGCCCGCTCGAGGATGGGCCAGGTGTACCAGGAGCCGTCGAAGATCCCGATCTTCCCCTTGGGCGGCAGCATGCGCCAGTAGCGCCACATGTGGGGCCGCTCGCGTTCCTCGTCCGAGGGCTCGTCCAGGCCGTGGGTCTGGATGTGGCGGGGATCCATCCACTCGTTGAGGGTGTTCACGGTCTCGCTCTTGCCCGCCCCGTCCACGCCCGCCACCAGGATGATCACCGGGAACTTCGCCGCCGCCAGGTCGTACTGGGCGTCCAGCAGCGCCTCCCGCAGGGCGGGCACCTCCCGGTCCCAGACCTCCTTGTCGATCCTGTGGCCGAGCTCCGCGGATTCGAACATGGTTCCTCCGGGGCGGTGCGCCAGTCTTTACGGCTTTGCGAGCAAGATAGCCGATTTCCGGGCGGCGGAGCCATGGAATGATGGGATCACCATGATCTCCATCACCGACCCCATCCAGCCCGCCTGGGCCCATGCCCGGCGCATCCTCTTCGAGCCCTTCAGCGCGCGGAAGTGGTTCGTGCTGGGCTTCTGCGTGTTCCTGTCCCAGCTGGGCGAAGGGGGCTCGTACAACTTCAACGGCAATCCCTTCGACCGCTCCACTCGCGGGACCGCGCCGGATTTCACCCCCGTGACCCAGTGGATCTCCGCCCACCTGCCCCTGGTGATCACCCTGGGCGTGCTGGTCTTCATCCTGATCCTGGCCCTGGTGGCACTGTTCCAGTGGCTGGGCAGCCGCGGCGACTTCATGTTCCTGGATGGCGTGGCCCGCAACGAGGCCGGAATCGCGGAACCCTGGGCCCGCTTCCGCGACCTGGGGAACCGCCTCTTCCGCTTCCGCCTGGTGCTGGCGCTCGCCGCCCTGGCCCTGTTCCTCGTCTGCGGCGGGCTCGGCGTCCTCATCGCCCTGCCCGACATCCACGCCCGGTCTTTCGGAACCGCCTCGCTCACCGCCGTCCTCGCCTGCGGCGGCGCCCTGTTCCTGGGCCTCCTGGCCATCGCGGCCATCGGCTGGCTGCTGCGGGACTTCGTGGTGCCCATCATGTACCACCGGAACCTGGGCACCTCCGAAGCCTGGGCCGTGCTGCGCCGGGAGATGCTTCCCGGGAACGGATGGCGGTTCGTGGGCTTCTACCTGATGACCTTCCTGCTCTGGATCCCCGCGGTCCTCCTGATCCTCGCGGGCTGCTGCCTCACCTGCTGCGTGGCCATCCTGCCCTACCTCAGCTCCGTGGCCTTCCTGCCCATCTTCGTCTTCTTCCGCTGCTACTCCCTGGGCTTCCTGGAGCAGTTCGGCGAGGACTGGCGGATCATCCAGACGCCAGCGGTCTAGCGGCAGGTCAGTACTCGTTCGCCAGGTCCCCCGCCCGCACCTGCTTCTCGAAGGCCTGGAACACGGGTGCCCCGGCGCCCTGGGCGATCCATTCGGCCACGCGGATGCCGTCCACGGCGGCGGAGGTGATGCCGCCCGCGAAGCCCGCGCCCTCGCCACAGGGATAGAGGCCCGGGTGCGACACCGATTGGCCATCCTCGCCCCGCAGCAGCTGGATGGGGCTGCTGGTGCGGCTTTCGATGGCCAGCAGGATGGCCTGGCTGCTGGCGAACCCGTGGATCTTCTTATCGAAGGTGGGCAGCGCCCCNNGAAGGCCGCCTGCTCCCACTTGCGCTGGAAGTACATGCCTCCCAGCAGGTGATCGCTGCCGAAATCCGCGGTGTTCACCTTCGCGACCAGCCCCGAGTTGGCGAAGCCCGAGTCGCGCTTCTCGTTGCTCATGCCGTTCACCACCACGCCGCC
>DPRT01000064.1:34634-38388 GCA_003538615.1 Holophagaceae bacterium
CGTGCAGCATCTCGAAGGTATCCCGGGCGCTGTGCCCCGGCGCCAGCACCAGGGCCTCGCAGGGGAGCTCCTCGCCGCCCTCCAGCACCGCGGCGCAGACATGGCCCCGGTCATCGAAGCGCACATCGGCCAGCCGGGCCCTGAAGCGGTACCGGGCGCCCCGGGCTTCGGCCTCCTTGCGGATGAGCACCGCGCAGCGCCGGATGACGTCCGTGCCCACGTGGGGCTTGGCCAGGTAGAGGATCCGGGGATTGGCGCCGAAGCGCACGAAGGCATCCAGCACGTACCGGGTGGCGGGGTGGCCGATGCGGGTGGTGAGCTTGCCATCGCTGAAGGTGCCCGCCCCGCCCTCGCCGAACTGGGCATTGGCCTCAGGGTCCAGCACCGCATCCTTCCATAGGCCCCCGATGGCCTTCACCCGCTCGCCCATGGCTGGGCCGCGCTCCAGCACCACGGGCTCGATGCCGTAGTCCAGCAGCCGCAGGGCGCAGAAGGTTCCGGCGGGACCGCTGCCCACCACTACGACCCGGGGTTTGCGCGGAGGCGGCGCCACCGCGTAGGGCGCCGCCGGCGGCGCCAGGTCGAGTTTCAATCCGCCGGGCAATGGGCCCAGTTCCAGCGCACGATCCGAATCGAAGCTGATGGCCGTGAGAAAGCGGATGGCCCCCTTGTGGCGGGCGTCCAGGCTGCGGCGCTCCAGGGTCGCGGCACAATAGTCCTTGGGCGATCCACCCAGGGCATGGGCCAGGGGCTTGGCCAGCTCCAGCGCCTCCTCCCCCAGGTTCAACGGCAGGTTGGAGAGCAGGTAGCGCATGGTCGCCTCGGCGGAAGGGGTCCACGGGACCCAAGGCCAGGGCTCAAGATTACCCTCCAGGGGCCATCCAAAATCTCGACAATGATCAAGGACATCCAAAACCACTTTGTCTTAATTTATATTTGGACAAGGAGGTACCCATGGGGACATCAGGCCTGAACCGGGTGGTGGTGGCCGGAGGCACGGGCCTGGTGGGACGTCCCCTGGTGCAGGCCCTGACGGATCGGGGGGCCCATGTGGCGGTGCTGACCCGGAATCCTGGCGCCCTGAGGCTTCCCGCTGGCGCCGCCGCGCACGGCTGGGAAAACCTCCGGGCCCTGCTGGAAGGCGCGGATGCGGTCATCAACCTGGCCGGCGAGGGCATCGCCGACCGGCGCTGGAGCGCCGCCCGCAAGGCTGCCATCCAGGACAGCCGGCTCCAGACCACGGCCCGGCTGGTGGAGGCCATGCGGGTCTGCGCCAGGCCCCCCGCGGCCCTGGTGAACGCCTCGGCCATCGGCTACTACCTCCCCCAGGGGGAAACCATCGTGGACGAGGAGGCCGCCCCCGGCCAGGGATTCCTGGCGGAGGTCTGCCAGAAGTGGGAGGCCGAGGCCATGGCGGCCCTGGCCTTCGGCGTGCGGGTGGCCCGCCTCCGCATCGGCGTGGTGCTGGCCCGGGAGGGAGGCGCCCTGCCGAAGATGGCGCTGCCCGTGAAGGCCTACGTGGGCTGCAAGCTGGGCTCGGGACGGCAGGGGCTCAGCTGGATCCACCTCGATGACCTGGTGGCCATGCTCGTGGAGGCCGCCTTGAACCCGGCCTGGGAAGGCCCCTTCAACGCCACGGCGCCCGCCCCCCTCAGCAACGGGGACTTCACCCGCCTCCTGGCCCGCCACCTCCACCGGCCCCTGCTGCCGGTGCCGGGCTTCCTCACCACCGCCGCCACCAGGCTGCTGCTGGGGGAGATGGCCGAGGCCCTGCTGCTCCAGGGGGCCCTGGTGATCCCCGCCCGCGCCCAGGCCCTGGGCTTCCGGTTCCGCTTCCCCACGGCCGCGTCGGCCCTGGAGGATCTGCTGTGAAAGAGGAAGTGTTCATCTCCATCCAGGACCTGCCTGCGCCCCGGAGCGAGGTGTTCCCCTTCTTCGCGGACCCCGCCAACCTCGAGGCCCTCACGCCGCCCTGGCTGCGCTTCGAGGTGCTCACGCCCAGGCCCCTGCCCCGGGGCGAAGGCGCCCTCTTCGACTACCGCATCCGGGTGCGGGGCCTGCCCATCCGCTGGCGCACCCTCATCGAGGCCTTCGCGCCCGGCGAACGCTTCGTGGACCGCCAGATCGTGGGCCCCTATGCGCTCTGGCACCACACCCACCGCTTCGAGGATCTGCCGGACGGCGGCACGCGCATGACGGATCAGGTGCGCTACCGCGTGGGCTGGGGCTGGATCGGGCAGATCATCACCGCGCTCTGGGTGCGGCGGGACATCGCCCGGATCTTCGACTACCGGAAGCAGGTGCTGGCGGCTCGGTTCACACCCGCTCCAGGCCACCAAAGCGCGCCATGATGCGGCGGTCGCCACCCTGGTCGAAGCGGATGGTGTAGGTCAGCCCGTCCCCGCGCCCCGAAGCGGCGAGAACGGTCCCCGTACCGAAGCGGGCGCTCTTCACCCGCGTGCCCGCCTCGAAGGCACTCGGATCTTTTTGTTCGGCAGGCTCGGAGAGCCTGCCGCCAGCAGGGTCCGGTGGCGGAACCTCCTTGACCCGGTCGAAGAAGCTGCGGATGCGCTGCAGTTCCGTGGCCACCGAAGCCCCGCCGCCGCCCTCGCGGGAGAAGGAGCTGCCGGGCCGCACCCCCTCGCCGGACTGGTAGATCTCCGTGCCCCACCGGATGGGCGTCGCCAGGGCCTCTGCGGGGAGTTCCCGCAGGAAGCGGCTGGGCATGGACAGCATTTCCGTGCCCATGATGCGCCGCCGCCGGGCCGCGCTCAGCGTGAGCCGCCGCTGGGCGCGGGTGATGGCCACGTAGAAGAGGCGCCGCTCCTCTTCGAGCCCATCGGGCGTCTCCCGCGCGTTGCGGTTGGGGAAGACATCCTCCTCCATGCCGATGACAAAGACGAAGGGGAACTCCAGGCCCTTGGCGCAGTGGATGGTCATGAGGCTGAGGTGGGCGGCCTCCTCCAGCTGATCCGTATCCGAGGCCAGGGTGATGCGGTCCAGGAACTCCGACAGGCGCAGACCCAGCGATTCGCTTTCCGCCGCGGCGCTGAGGAACTCCTCCAGGTTGCGGATGCGGCCCTCGGCCTCCAGGGTGGCCTCGTCCTCCAGGCTCTGGAGATAGCCGCTCTCCTGCAGCGTCCATTTCACCAGGCCTGCCAGGCCCTGGGCGTCCCGCTCCCCCGCCGCGCGGCGGAAGAGGTCGAGGAACTTGCCCAGCTCCCGTTGGGCGCGCCCCTTCAGCTCCCCGGAGCGCAGCAGCAGGGCCAGGCCTTCCAGGGGCGTGCCGCCCTCGGGAATGGCGCCCTCGATCTTCCCCAGCGTGGTGGGCCCCACCCCGCGGGTGGGCGCGTTCACACAGCGGCGGAAGCTCACCAGGTCGAAGGGNNCCCACCAGGCGGTAGGCCATGTTCTGGGCCCGCAGGGCCTCTTCCATCTGCCGGGACTGCCAGTTGGCGCGGTAGAGCACGGCCAGCTTGGCCTCGGGTTCCCGGTACCGCAGCTCCTGGATGCGCTGCACCACCCACTCCGCCTCCAGCCGCCCCTCGTCCGCCAGCTTGAAGGTGATGGACTCGCCCTCGCCCAGGTCGGTCACCAGCGCGCCCTTGCCCTCCACACGCTGGGAGTTGTTGGCGATGACCTCCGAGGCCGCGTCCAGGATCTTCTTGGTGGACCGGTAGTTCTGCAGCAGCTCGATGCGCACGGCCTCGGGGAAGTCCTGCTGGAAGTCGAGGATGTTGCGGATGTCCGCTCC
>DPRT01000056.1 GCA_003538615.1 Holophagaceae bacterium
CGGGGGGCCCTGAAGCCCGGCATGACGCTGCTGGAGGCCACCAGCGGCAACACGGGCATCGGTCTCGCCTTCGTGGCCGCGGCCAAGGGCTACAAGATCACCCTGGTGATGCCCGACACCATGACNNGACAAGGCCCAGGAGCTGGCGGACGGCGATCCCTCCTACTTCCTGGTGCGCCAGTTCGAGAACCCCGCCAACCCCGCCGTCCACCGCCGCACCACGGCGCTGGAAATCCTGGAGCAGGTGCCGGAGCTGGATGCCTTCGTGGCGGGCGTGGGCACGGGGGGCACCGTGACCGGTGTGGGCGAGGTGCTGGCGGAACGGAAGCCCGGCACCCTGGTGGTGGCGGTGGAGCCCGAGGCCTCGCCCCTGCTGAGCACGGGCAAGGCGGGCCCGCACAAGCTCCAGGGCCTGGGGCCGAACTTCGTGCCGGGCATCCTGAATCGCGAGGCCTACCACCGCGTGCGCGCGGTGGGCTACGACGATGCCATCGCCATCGCCCGCCGCCTGGCCCGCGAGGAGGGCCTGCTCACGGGTATCAGCACGGGCGCCATCGTCTTCGCGGCTTTGGACGTGGCCCGGGAGCTGGGCGAGGGCAAGACCGTGGTGGCCGTCCTCTGCGACACCGGCGANNCCTGCGCCGAAAGGCTGGGGCTCGCCGGTAACCGGATCCTGTTCATCCATCTTTTCATCCTGTTAATCCTGTCCCGCTTTCTCTTCATGGTACGGCGCCTATACTTCGGGATCTTCCTGAGGTTCCATGCGCATCGCCGCCCTGTCACTCATCGCCCTGCTGGTGCCCGCCCAGGCACCGCCGGAGAGGGCCGCGGCCTTCGAGCGGGCGGTGGTGCGGGAGATGAGCGAGGCGCGGACCCGACCCAGGGCCTATGCGGCCCACCTGCGGGAGCTGCGGTCGCATTTCGAGGGGACTCTCTGGAAGCGGCCGGGCCGGGTGCCGCTGCGCACGGAGGAGGGCGTGGCGGCCCTGGACGAGGCCATCGCCTTCCTGGAATCCGTCCGCCCCGTAAGCCCTCTTCGCTTCAACGAGGGGCTGGCCCGGGCGGCCCGCCTGCACGCCGAGGATCTGGGGCCCCGGGGGGCGCTGGAGCATGTGGGCGCGGACGGCAGCCGGCTTTCGGACCGCCTCAACCGCCTGGGGCGCTGGCATGGGCTCATCGCCGAGAACATCAGCACCGGAGAGGCGGAGGCCCGCCAGGTGGTGATCCAGCTCCTGGTCGACGACGGCGTGGCCGGCCGCGGCCACCGGAAGAACCTGTTCAACCCGGACCTGCACCAGGCCGGGGCGGGCTCCGCGCCTCACCGGGACTACCGCGTGGTGACGGTGATCGACTACGCGGATGGGTTCACGCCGGTTCCGTGATCGGTTTCCTGCTAGCCTGGGGGCCATTCCTCGGGTGATCGATGGTGTTCCTTGCGCGGCTGGGCGCGCCGGTGCGCGGCTTTCTGGAGTTCCTGGGCGACCAGGGGCACCTGGTGCTGCAGACGCTGCGGCACGGGTTCCTGCTACGCTCCGGCCAGTGGGCGGTGGTGGGGGCCCAGACGAAGCTCCAGATCCGCTTCACGGGGCTGGATGCCGCTCTGCTCGTGGGCGGGACGGCCCTGCTGCTGGGGGCGGTGACGCTCATCCAGGCCTTCAGCCAGTTGTCGGGCCTGGGCGCCGAGAACTACATCGGCACGCTGATGGTGCTCATCATCCTGCGGGAGCTGGGGCCGCTGCTCACCGCCGTGCTGGTCATCGGCCGCAGCGCCACGGCCATCGCCGCGGAACTGGGCGCCATGCAGCTCAACGGCGAAGTGGACGCCCTGGCCGCCCATGGCGTGAATCCCTACCAGTACCTGCTGCTGCCCCGCTGGCTGGGGGCGCTCCTGTCCATCTTCGCGCTGGTGGTGTTCTTCGACGGGGCGGCGCTGGCGGGGGGATTCCTGGTGGCGCGGCTGAAGTACGGCATCACCTGGGGGTTCTTCCTGGAGTCCGTGCGACAGGCGCTGTCCAACCTCGACTTCGCCGCGACCCTGCTGAAGGTCGTCCTCTTCGCTGGTGCCATCACCTTCCATGCCTGCCACTTCGGCCTGCGGATCCGGCGCAGCCAGACCGAAATCCCCCAGGCCGTCACCCGGACCGTGGTCTCAGCCCTGGTGGCGGTGTTCATCATCGATGGCCTCGTGGCCGCGCTCTTCTACTTCTGATGATCCAGATCCGCGGCCTCGCGTTCGACTCGCCGGAGGGCAGGCCCCTGATGGAGGGCCTGGACCTGGATGTGCCGAGGGGCGGGAACCTCCTGGTGTCCGGCGTGAGCGGCTCCGGCAAGAGCCGGCTGCTGAAGGTCATGGCGGGCACGGAACGCCCCCGGCGGGGCGAGGTGCGGATCGCAGGCCATCTCATCTGGCCCGGCGACGGCGCCCTGGCCCTGGCGGGCCGCCTGAGGATGGGTTTCGCCTTCGCCGCGGGGGGCCTGCTGTCGAACCTCAGCCTCGAGGACAATGTGGCCCTTCCTTTGCGGTTCCTGGGGCTGCCGCCAGTGGAGGTGGTCCGGCGCACCGGGGCGGCCCTGGAACGGCTGGGCCTCGGGCCCGTGTCCCGGCTCCGCCCCCACGCGATCAGTGGTACTGCGCGAAAGCATGCGAACCTGGCCCGCGTCCTGGCCCTGGAGCCGGAGCTGGTGCTGCTGGACGAGCCGCTGGAGGGCCTGGATGCGGCGGACCGGGCCCTGGCCCTGGCGTTGATCCAGGCCTGGGCCGGGGATCCCGCCTGCACCCTGGTGATGGCCTCGGAGGAGCCCCAGGCCCTTCCAGGCCTTGAGGCGGATTACCTTCAACTGATCCCGCCGCCGCTGCCCATGGAGTCCCCATGACCTTCGAAAAGCAGGATGCCCGCCTGGGGCTCTTCGTCCTCCTGGCCCTGGCCCTCTTCGTGGGCCTGCTGGTGGCGAAGAACGCCCGCGCCGTGACAGAGCGGACCTATCCGCTGGTGGTGCGCCTGGACCAGATGGAGGGCCTGGTGCCCGGCACGGACGTGCAGCTGAAGGGCTACCGGGTGGGCGCCGTGGAGCGCGTGGACATGCGCCAGGAGGGCGTGGACTACCACTTCCTGGCCACCGTGTCCGTGCGCGAGGACATCCGCCTCTGGCGCGGCACCCGCGCGGTGGTGGCGCCCAAGGGCGTGGGCAGTGTGATGCTGGATCTGCGGCTGCCACCGCCCCCGGAGCGCACGGTGGCGCTGGCCGCGGGGGACCAGATCCCGGGTGAGGAGGGCGTGTCCCTGGGCGGCGTGCTGGAGCGGGCGGACCGCCTGCTGGCGAACCTGAACGCCTCCCTGGACGCGGTGCGCGACCGCGTCCAGAAGAAGGGACTGGGCGACCTGCTGGAACATCCCTCCGTGGCCCAGGCGCTCCGGTCGCTGGATGCCACCCTGCGGGAGCTCCAGGCCCTGGCCAGGGACGGCCGGGGCCTGGCGGCCCACGCGGACCGCAGCATGGGAGAGGCCGACAGGGCCCTGGAGGACCTGGAGAAGAGCCTGGGCGTGGCCCGGACCCTCCTGGAAAGACGCGCTCCCGAACTGGACCGGATCCTGGTGCACTTCGCCTCGGTGCTTCAGCAGGCCGATGGGTTGTTGACCCGCTTCCAGGCCGAGAGCCATCCCGACATGGAGGCCAGCCTCAAGGCCCTGCGGCGCTCCCTGGATTCCGCGGAGGAGCTGCTGCAGCTGCTGAAGCAGAAACCCAGCCGGGCCGTATGGGGGACCCCCAGCGAGGCGGAGCGGGAGAAGGCGAAGCGGGCCCTGGAGGCGGCCAGGGCCGCGCCTGCGCTGAAATAGAAGCACCTGATGAAGATGGCCTCTCCGGGCCACCTGGATTAAATTTTGCGACCTTGTTTCAGGCTCAACATGGCCCATGTTGAGCCTGTTCCAGGGGGCCCGGCGGCACGCGGGGCCCTTATGGGTTTCCGCCACGCGCTGCCTGACCGGAGGCTGGGCCTTCGCCTGCGGCAGCGCCCGATCCCCGAGGAGGATCCATGGGCAGCATCGCAACCATCCACAACGGCGTGAACGTGGAGGCCCTCAACACCACCGTCTCGATGGTGAAGGCCAACCCCGCCCTCGCCAAGTTCACCTTCCGCTCCAAGGCCAAGTGGATCAACGGGGCCCATTCCCAGAGCACCTTCGATTCGCTCTACGGGGCGGGCATGGAGCACAAGCGGAGCACGCCGATGTTCCTCGAGGCCGACGAACCCGAGGCCCTGCTGGGCACCGACCTGGCGCCCAATGCCGGGGAGGCGGCCCTGCACGCCCTCAGCGCCTGCCTGAGCGTGACCTACGCCTACACCGCCACGGCCATGGGCCTGGACATCAGCAGCCTGAGCTTCGACATGGAAACGGATTCCGACCTCCAGGGCTTCCTGGAGCTGGACAAGGGCATCCGGCCCGGGCTTTCGCAGATCCGCGTGAAGGTGAACCTCGCCTGCAACGGCACGCCCGCGCAGATCCAGGAGCTCCATGACCGCGTCATCCGGACCTCGCCGCTGTACGACACCTTCAAGAATCCGGTGGACATCCGGATGAGCCACTGAGACCAGCCCCGCCGTCCCCCGATCCGTCCCGGAGCAGCTGNNTCCAGGAACCCGGTGGAGACGAGGATCCGCACGCCCGGACGCAGCTGCAGGATCCGGGGCAGGGTCTCGGCCCCGCTGAGGCCGGGCATGTTGTGGTCCAGGATCACCAGGTCGATCTCCAGCCCTGCGTCCAGCCTCCGGATGGCTTCGATGCCGCTGGAGGCTGTGTCCACGTGGTGGCCGAGCTGTTCCAGCATGACCGGCAGGATGCTCCGGATGAGCTCGTCGTCGTCCACCACCAGGATGCGGAGCCGCCGCTCCGGGGCCGCCGGGGTGGCCTCGGTGCGAGGCCGGTCGGTTTCCATCTCGGTGGCCGGGAACCGGAGCCGCACGCGGGTTCCCCGGCCTACCTCGCTCTGGATGTCGAAGGTGCCGCCGTGGGCCTTCACGGTGCCATAGACCATGGCCAGGCCCAGGCCCGTACCGCGGCCCGGGGGCTTGGTNNCCCATGATGGGCGGCAGGCCCTCCTCCAGCTGGGGCTCGAAGGTGAAGCGCTGCCGGCTGGTGCGTTCGAGCAGATCCAGCTCTTTGCGGACCAGGGCATTGAGGTCCATGATCTGGGCTTTTTCGAGCCCCTTCCGGGCGAAATCCGTGAGGCCCTTCACCAGGTCCCGGCCCCGGGCCGCGGCGTTCTCGATGGTCTGGAGCGGCTTGGCCAGGGTTTCATCCCGGGCGAACTTGGCTTGCAGCAGGGAGGCCATGCCCATGATGGCGCCCAGCACGTTGTTCATGTCGTGGGCGATGCCGCCGGCCAGGCTGCCCAGGCTGTCGAGTTTCTGGGCGTGCTGGATCTCGGCTTCCAGCTTCCGCCGCTCCTCCTCCGTGTGCCGCCGCTCGGTGAGATCCTGGGCGAAGACCAGCATGGCCGGGCCCCCGGGCAGATCGAGGGGGGCGGATTGCACGTCCACCCAGACCTCGCGCCCCTTGAGGGTGATGAACACTTCCTCCAGCGTGGGATTGGCCAGGTTCCGCTCGTAGGTGTGGCGCATCCGGGCTTCCACCTGTGCGTGGAAGCTGGGATGGACGATATCCAGAACCTTCCGCCCGACGACATCCTCCCGGGTGTCCGCCTCCAGGAGGCCCGCCCCGGCGGCATTGGCATAGGTGAACTGGCCCCCCTGGTGGATGAACATCGGGGCGGGGGAGGATTCGAAGAGCTGCCGGAAGCGTTCGGAGCTTTCCTTCAACTCCAGGTCCATCCGCCACTGCGCCTCGGTGGAGGCCGCGAGCCTGCGGGACCAGAGGAAGAGCGCTCCTCCGCCCGCCACCCAGAACAGGGCGACCATCAGGAGCGAAATGCTCTTGTGGGTCAGCCCCGCCGCGGCGATGCCACTTCCCACCGGCACGGTGACACTGATGCCGCCCCGGATATCCCCCACCTTGTAGCCCTGGTGGGCATGGCAGGGCAGACAGCTCTGCTCGACCTTGAAGGCGCCCATGTAGCGGAGGACGGGCTGGCCGGCCTGGTCAAGGACTTCTGAATAATCCCGGGCTCCGCTTTCGAAGGCCTTCAGCGCCTTCTGCTCCCAGGCGTCCGGGGCATTCTCGGGCCGGATGGGGGCCAGGCTGGTGAGGTGGCCCTGGAGGCCGTACTCATGCTGTCCCAGCTCATGGACCATCCGCGTCATGTAGGCGGGATTCACCAGGGTGAGTTGCTTGCCGGTGGTGGTGGTGAGGTCGCGGTCGGGGCGATGGGCCAGGTAGGGATTGGGCGGAGTCCGGCCGTCCAGGGGGACGTACACGCCGCCGCGCTCCGAGGCCCAGCGCCGGTAGGCGAGGTCCTTGTGGTAGCTGTCCATGGCCCGGTTCAGGGCGATTTCCCGCTCCTCCCGGGTGGAGAAGTACAGGACCACGCCCAGGATGGCGGCGGCCACCAGCGTCCAGATGCCGAACAGGACCGGGAAGGTCCGGGAGGGGCCGAAGCGGGCTGGGGCTGGCGGGAGCTTGAAGGTCATGAACCACGCTTTGAGCGGATCGCGACGGGGCGGCGAATCAGGATGGGCGGTCGGCCCATTCCGCCAGGAGGCGGGGAACGGAGGAAAGGGGGCATTGTTCCTGTACGGCGCCGCGGGCCCAGGCGACCCTCGGCATGCCGTAGACGACGCAGGTGGCCTCGTCCTGGCCCAGGGTGCGGGCGCCGCGCTGGCGCATGCGCAGCAGGCCCCGGGCGCCGTCCTCGCCCATGCCCGTGAGGATGACGCCCAGCGCGTGGGGCCCGCAGGCCTCGGCCACGGAATCGAACAGCACGTCCACGGAGGGCAGGTGCCGGGAGACCCGCTCGCCATCCATGAGCTGGACTGCGAGGCCGCCGCCCTGGCGCGCCACCTGGAAGTGGCGGTCGCTGGGCGCCAGGTAGACGGTGCCGCTGCGGAGGGGTTCGCCGTCCTCCGCCACTTTCACCGTGGCCGCGCTGGCCCGGTCGAGGCGATCCGCGAAGGCCGGGGTGAAGCCCGGAAGCATGTGCTGGACCACGGCGATGGGCGGCAGGTTGGCGGGGATGGCCTCGAAGACCTGGCGCAGGGCCTCGGTGCCCCCGGTGCTGGAGCCGATGGCGATGAGGGTCCGTCCGGCTCGGGCCCGGGCGGCCAGAGGGGCCAGGGCCGCGGCGGGTTCCGGGGGCGGGGTGGGGGGCCGGGGGGCGCTGTGGATCCGCGCGAAGGAGGCGGCGTGGACGGTTTCGGCGATGGCCGCACCCATGGCCTGCAGTCCCGCGGCCTGATCCAGGGACGGCTTGCCGATCACATCCACGGCGCCGAGCGCCAGGGCGTCCAGGGCGGTGGCGGTGCCCCGGTCCGTGAGGCTGGACAACATCACCGCGGGCATGGGGTGGGCCTTCATGAGCTTGCCCAGGAAGGTGAGGCCGTCCATGCGCGGCATCTCCACATCCAGGGTCAGCACATCGGGGGAGAGCTGCTTGATCTTCTCCCGGGCGTCATAGGGATCCTTGGCCACCCCCACGACCTCCAGCCCCGGGTGCTGGCCGAGGATCGCGCTGAGCACCTGGCGCACCAGGGCGCTGTCGTCCACGATGAGGACCCGGCGTTTGGCGTCAGCATTCATGAGAACAGCTCCACATCCCCTTCGATCGGCACCTGTCCGACTTCACGGGAGTAGGCGCGCTCGCGTTCCAGGACGGTGTTGTTGTGGGTGCGCTCGATGCGCTTGACGAGCACCTGGCCCGTGTGGGGGAAGAAGTAGACCTTGCGGGGATAGGTGCCGCCGAGATCCTCGCTCCAGAGGGGGATGCCCTCCTCGCGCAGAAAGCCCCGGACGAAGTCGATATTCTGGCCGCCCACATCGGAGAGGCCGCGCATGACCTTGCCGCCGCCGAAGACCTTGGCCACGATGCGATCGCGCTGGGCCCCGAGGTGCAGCAGGTTGTTGATGAGGTATTCCATGGCTGCCGCGCCGTAGCGGGCCGCGTAGAACACGTCGGGATCGCGTTCCCCCTGTTTGACGGGGAGCATGAAGTGGTTCATGCCGCCCACCATGGCGATGGGATCCAGGAGGCAGGCGGCCACGCAGCTGCCCAGCACGGTGACGATCACCTCGTCCTCGGCCGTGGCGTAGAACTCGCCGGGCAGGATCTTCATGGCCTGGCGGTTGAAGTGCCGGTCCAGGTACTTCGAGGCCCGGCCAAGCACCAGGGGCACGGGCGGCGGCGTCACGGGGCCTCCTCCTTCCGCCGGTAGATGGTCTGGCCCAGCGAATGGAAGCCGAGGGAATGGTCGAGCAGGGCCTCGGAATGGCCCACGAAGAGCAGACCCCCGGGCTGCAGCAGGGCGCGGTACCGCCTCAGCAGGTTGCGCTGGGTCGGCTTGTCGAAATAGATCATCACGTTGCGGCAGAAGATGGCCTGAAAGGGACCGCCCTCCAGGGGCCACGACGCATCCCGCAGGTTCATCTGCTGGAAGGACACCAGGCTCCGGATCTCGGGCCGCACCCGCGCCTGGCCCTGCTGGGCGCCGGTGCCGCGGAGGAAGGCGAACCGCTTCCAGTCCTCGGACAGGCCCTCGATGCGGGCCAGGGGGTAGACGCCGCGGGCTGCGGTCTCCAGCACGGCGGTATCCAGATCCGTTGCCAGGATCTGGATCGTGGTGGCTTTCCCGAAGGCCTTCGCCAGGGTCATGGCCAGGGTGTAGGGCTCTTCGCCCGTGGAGCACCCGGCGCTCCAGATCCGCAGCTGGCGGGGAACGCCCTGGGCCTCCAGCAGCTCCACCAGCCGCGTGAAGTGGTGCCCCTCGCGGAAGAAGCTGGTGAGGTTCGTGGTGAGGGCGTTGATGAATTCCGCCCACTCATCCGAATCCGGATCGCTGACCTTCTGCAGGTAGGCCTCGTAGTCCGGCAGCCCCAGGATCCTCAGGCGCTTGGCCAGCCGGGACTGGACCATGGTGAGCTTGTGGGGCGCCAGGGCGATGCCCGAGTGGCTGTGCAGCAGGTTCCGCAGGGCCTGGAAGGTCTCCAGGGACAGGGGCACCCGGTCCGGTGCTGCGTCCCTCGGGGCCATCGTGGAAGCGTGGCGGA
>DPRT01000005.1:0-197 GCA_003538615.1 Holophagaceae bacterium
GCTCGAAGAGCCGGGCCGGTTCGGTGCGGCTGGCATTCAGCAGATCCGCCAAGGCGGCCAAGTGGTCGGCCTTTGCGCTGCGTCGCTTGACCGCCTTGCCTGGGCTCACACTCGTCTCCAGAAGCTATTCCCAGGGTGCCGGGCTTTTCCCGTGGCGCAAGGGCGGGTTCGAGGGGGCGCCTGCCAGCTCACCACGC
>DPRT01000005.1:375-3453 GCA_003538615.1 Holophagaceae bacterium
CTCCAGTCCGCGGCCGGCTCCTTGTTCACCGTCACGAAGCGGTCCATGTAGAACACGGATGTCACATGCCCCAGGCCGAAGAGCGCCGAGCCCAGCGGATCGCCCACGGCCGCGCCGAAGTCCTTGAAGGACCGGGATCCCGCCTTGAGGATGGCCGGATGCACCAGGAACTTCAGGGCGTCGGGATTGGGGGTGGGTTCGATGTTGATGACTTTGGGCATGGATGGCTCCCTTTAAAGTTTACCAAATTCGTCAGGATTTTCGACACGTATCCTTGGGCATGGCCGGAACCAAGACCCTCCTGAGCTGGTCCAGCGGCAAAGACGCCGCCTGGGCCCTGCACGTCCTGCGGCAGATGGATCAGGTGGAGGTGGTGGGCCTGCTCACCACGACCAATGCGGCCTTTGACCGGGTGGCCATGCATGGCGTGCGGGAGGCGCTGCTGGAGGCCCAGGCCGAAGCGGTGGGCCTGCCCCTCTGGAAAGTGCCGCTGCCCTGGCCCTGCCCCAACGAGGCCTACGAAGCCCTCATGGCCCAGGTCTGCGCCCGGGCGGCGGGGGAGGGCATCGAGGCCATGGCCTTCGGCGACCTCTTCCTGGAGGAGGTGAGGGACTACCGCATCGAGAAGCTGGCGGGCACGGGCCTGGCGCCCCTCTTCCCCATCTGGAATCCCGACACCGCCAGCCTGGCGCAGGAGATGGCCGCTTCGGGTCTGAAGGCCGTCCTGACCTGCGTGGATCCCCGGGCCCTGGACGCCTCCTTCGCGGGGCGGGACTACGATCCGGCGCTGCTGGCGGAGCTGCCGGCCTCCGTGGATCCCTGCGGCGAGCGCGGCGAGTTCCATACCTTCGTCTGGGACGGGCCCATGTTCCGGCGTCCCGTGCCGGTGCGCCGGGGCGAGGTCGTGGCGCGGGATGGCTTCGTCTTCGCGGACCTGGTGCCCGCGTGATCTCCTCCGAAGCCACGGGCGCGAGCCGGATGGACCCGGGCAAGCCCCTCATCCTCGTAACCGGCGCCACGGGCTACATCGGCGGGCGGCTGGTGCCGCGCCTGCTGGCGGCGGGGCACCGCATCCGCTGCCTGGCCCGCAATCCCGGACGGCTGGCCGGCCGCGCCTGGCCCGGGGTCGAGCTGGCCAAGGGTGATGTGTCCGATCCGGCTTCTCTGGAGGCCGCCCTCCACGGCGTATCGCAGGCCTACTACCTGGTGCACGCCATGGGCGAGGACCGGCCCGATTTCCGGGGGCGGGATCTGCGTCAGGCCCTCACCTTCGCGGAAGCCTGCGCCAGGGCCGGGGTGCGCCGCATCGTCTACCTGGGGGGCCTGGGGGATCCCACGCGCCACCGCAGCGACCACCTGGCCAGTCGCCAGGAGGTGGGCGCGGCCCTGGGTTCCACGGGCGTGCCGGTGCTCGAGTTCCGGGCCGCGGTCATCGTGGGCAGCGGCAGCGCCAGCTTCGAGATGATCCGCCACCTCACGGAGCGTCTGCCGGTCATGATCACGCCGCGCTGGGTGAACACGCGCTGCCAGCCCATCGGTGTGCGCGATGTGCTGGGCTACCTCACGGAGGCCCTGGAGCATCCCGAAGCCTCGGGCACCTTCGAGATCGGGGGCCGGGACATCCTGGACTACCGGCGGATGATGCTGGGCTACGCGGAGGCCCGGGGCCTGCGCCGCCTCATCCTGCCCATGCGGGTGCCGCTGCCGATCCTGTCCGCCCTGTGGGTGGATCTCGTCACGCCCATTCCCCTGGAGCTGGTCAAGCCCCTCATCGAAGGCATGACCACCGAGGTGGTGGTCCAGGATCCCAAGGCCCTGGAGGTCTTCCGCGTGCGGCCCATGGCCTACCGGGAGGCCCTGGCGCTGGCGCTGCAGCGCCTGGACGAGGACGCCGTGGAGACCACCTGGGCCTCCAGCCTCGCCAGCGAGGCGGAGGAGCGGGTCCTGGGCTCCCACGAGGGCATGTTCCTGGAGCGCCACCACCGGCACGTCAAGGCGGCGCCGCAGGCGGTGTTCGAGACCTTCTGCATGCTGGGCGGGGAGAACGGCTGGCCCGCCGGCAACTGGCTGTGGCAGGTCCGGGGCCTCCTGGACCGTGCCTTCCGGGGGACGGGCATGCGCCGTGGCCGGCGCCATCCCCGGCAGCTCCGCGTGGGCGACCCCGTGGACTTCTGGCGGGTGGAGGCCCTGGAGCCTGGGCGTCTGCTCCGCCTCCGCTCCGAGATGAAGCTGGATGGCCACGCCTGGCTCCAGTTCACCGTGCGGCCCGAGGGGGCGGGCTCGCGGCTGGAACAGACGGCCTTCTTCGAACCCCACGGCCTGCTGGGATTGCTCTACTGGTATTCGGTGCTGCCCTTCCACCTCTTCGTCTTCCCGGGCATGATCCGGGCGCTGAAGAAGCGGGCCGAGGCGGCCGTGGCATCCTCGTCTCCGGGAGCTTGATATGCATGANNTCGTGAGCGACGCCGATCGCGCCGCCGAAGCCGCCATCCGCGCCGAACTGGATTTTCACTTTCC
The DNA here is from genome assembly GCA_003538615.1 of Holophagaceae bacterium. Classification (GTDB taxonomy): domain Bacteria; phylum Acidobacteriota; class Holophagae; order Holophagales; family Holophagaceae; genus Geothrix. The sequence continues at coordinate 2,893 of DPRT01000005.1, forward strand.
CCAGTACGGTTTCGTGGGCGAGGAGGGCGGAGCCTCGGGGGACGCCGAGCGCCGCTGGATCGTCGATCCGCTGGATGGCACGTTGAACTACGTCCAGGGCTTCCCCCACTGGTGCGTGTCCGTGGCCCTGTGGGACGCGGAAGGCCCCGTGGTGGGCTGCGTGCTGGATCCCCTGCGGAATGACTGCTTCCTGGCGGTGCGGGGCCAGGGCGCCACCTGGAACGGCCAGCCCATGCGCGTGTCGCAGCAGGCGGGTCTGGACGGCGCCTTCCTGGCCACGGGCTTCGCCTTCCAGCTGGGCGAACGCTGGCCGAAGTTCAACGCCGCGCTGGGCCGCGTCTTCCCCCGGGCCAAGGGCATCCGCCGCGCCGGCAGTGCCGCCCTGGATCTGGCCCACGTGGCCTGCGGCATCTTCGACGGCTACTTCGAGCTGGGCCTCAAGCCCTGGGACCTCGCCGCCGGCGTCCTGCTGGTGCAGGAAGCCGGCGGCGTCATCACCGACTGGGAGGGCGGGCAGGGGTGGTTCCAGAGCGGGAGCCTGGTGACAGGAACCCGGGGCGT
>DPRT01000156.1:0-4003 GCA_003538615.1 Holophagaceae bacterium
GAATGGCGATCAAACGGGTGAGGCTGGCGGACCTCAGGACGGGCATGTATGTCCACGACCTCAACTGCGGCTGGCTCGACCATGGATTCTTCCGCCAGCGCTTCCTGCTGAGACACGATGGCCAGATCCAGAAGATGAAGGACCAGGGGCTGCACGAGATCTACATCGATACCTCGCGGGGCGCGGATGTGGAGGGGGCTCCCACCCAGGAGGAGATCGAAACGGAGCTGGCGCGCGAACTCCGGGAATCGGCCGCGGGCGGGATGGCGTTGACTCCCGGGCGGGTGTCCCAGCGCGAAGAGTCCGCCGAGGCCCGGCGCATCCTGGGGGAGGCCGGGGATGTGATCGAGGATCTGCTCATGGATGCCCGGCTGGGCAAGCAGGTGGATTTCGCCCGGGCCCGCCCCCTGGTCAAGGAGATCAACGCCTCGGTGCTGCGGAATCCCGGCGCCCTCCTCAGCCTCACCCGGATCAAGGCGGCGGACACCTACACCTTCCAGCATTCCGTGAGCCTCTGCGCGCTTCTGGTGGCCTTCACCCATGCCGTGGGCATGGACGCCGCCACCGTGGAGGAGGCGGGCCTGGGGGGCCTTCTCCACGACCTGGGGAAGTCGAAGGTTCCCAACGAGATCCTGAACAAGCCCGGAAAGCTGACGGAGGATGAATTCACCATCATGAAATCCCACGTCGCCCACAGCGGCCTGCTGCTGGAGGGCATGTCAGGGATCTCCCAGATGGTCATCCAGATCGCCGGGGAGCATCACGAGAAGGTGGGCGGGGGCGGGTATCCCCGGGGCCTCGCCGGGGATCAGATCTCCCAGATCGGGCGCATGGCCGCCATCGTGGATGTCTACGACGCCCTCACATCCGACCGCATCTATCACAAGGGCGAGGAGCCTTCCGAGGTGCTGAAGCGGCTCCTCGAGTGGAGCGGCGGGCACCTGGATGGCGAGTTGGTGCAGCTGTTCATCCGGACCCTGGGCATCTATCCCGTGGGCTCCCTGGTGCGGCTGTCCAGTGAGCGGCTGGCGGTGGTGGTGGAGCAGGGCGAAGACCTGCTCCGGCCCACAGTGCGTGTGGTCTATGACATCCGGCGAAAGGTCTGGCCCCATCCCCGCGATCTGGACCTTGCCAAGTCCCACGACCAGATCGTGGACTACCAGGAGCCCGGCGACTGGGGTGTGGAAGCGGGGGCGTACCTCTAGTACCCCGCCGCCTGCCCATCCTTGCGGGATTCGCTGGCGCCGAAGTAGACCTTCTGTCTGGGATCCCAGCGGATGGCCTGGTAGCCGCCGTAGCCGCCGAGCAGCCAGCCCACGCCATGGCCGCGGTTCATCATCTCCCGCACGGTCTCATAGGGGAAGCCGCTCTCCAGCTGGATGGTGCCCGGCAGCCTGCCCTTCTCGCCCGTGGGCTCGGGGGAGCCGTCGTGGCTCATGCGGGGGGCGTCGCCGGCCTCCTGGGCGTTCATGGCGAAGTCGATCAGGTTCATGACGATCTGGACGTGGCCCAGGGGCTGGAATTCGCCGCCCATGACGCCGTAGCTGAGGAAGGGCTGGCCGTCCTTGGTGATGAAGCCGGGGATGATGGTGTGGAAGGGGCGCTTTCCGGGGGCGTAGGTGTTGGCGTTGCCCTCTTCCAGGTTGAAGAGCTCGCCCCGGTCCTGGAGGCAGAAGCCCAGGTCGCCGGGCGTCATGCCGCTGCCCATGCCGCGGTAGTTGCTCTGGATGAGGCTCACCATGTTGCCTTCGCCGTCCGCGGTGGTGAGGTAGACCGTGTCACCTTCCTTCAGGGGCGGATGGCCCGCTTCCAGACGCCGCGAAGCCCGGTCGCCGATGAGGGCCCGGCGCTGGGCGCCGTAGTCCTTGGATAGCAGCCAGGCGAGGGGCACCTTCATGAAATCCGCATCGGCGTAGAACTTGGCCCGGTCCTCGAAGGCCAGCTTCTTGGCTTCGGTGAAAAGATGCACGTGTTGCGGGCTGCCGAAGGGGATCTTCGAGAAGTCATAGCCTTCGAGGATGTTCAGCATCTGGAGCGCGGCGATGCCCTGGCCGTTGGGGGGGAGTTCCCAGACGTCGTAGCCGCGGTAGTTCACGCTGACGGGCTCCACCCAGTCTGAGCGGTGCGCGGCCAGGTCCTCGTAGCGGAGGAAGCCGCCGTTGGNNTTGCGGAAGACCTCGCCGCTCTTCGGCGCCCGCTTGCCGTCCACGGTGAAGGTCTCCGTGAAGCCGGGGAACTTCCCGAGCACGGGCACGCTGCGGTCCCAGTAGTAGGCGATGAGCTCCGAGACCGGGAAGCCGTCCTTGGCGTACCGGATGGCCGGGGCCAGGACCTGGGCCATGGGCAGCCTGCCGAATTTCCCGTGGAGTTCGAACCAGCCATCCACACAGCCCGGCACGCTTACGGGCAGGGGCCCGTGGGCGGGGATGTGCTTGAGGCCCAGCTTCTTGAAATGATCGAGGGTGAGGGATTTCGGCGAGCGTCCGCTGGCATTGAGGCCGTGGAGTTTCTTCGTCTTCGCGTCCCACACGATGGCGTAGAGGTCGCCGCCCATGCCGCTGCCCGTGGGTTCCATGAGGCCGAGCGCCGCGTCCGCCGCGATGGCGGCGTCCACGGCGGAGCCGCCCTGCTTGAGGATATCGAGCGCGATCTGGGTCACCAGGGCCTGGCTGGTGCAGGCCATGCCGTGTTGGGCCGCCACCTCTGAACGGGTGGCGAAGGCCCGGCCCGTGACGCGGTCCCCCGCAAGGACAGGAGGCTGGATGACCAGGGCGGCCAGGCACAGGGACAGGAGACGCATGGGGTCCTCCGGGAATGGGGGGGCGAAGCTCACAAGGTACGCCCATCACCATCGTCATGCGATGCCTATTTTCCCAGAGGCCCGCCAGGGTCCGGTGGTCCACGACATGGACGCTGGGGTCACGCCCGCGCCTTCGGCCCTCCAGCGACCGGAAGGGTGGGACACTGGGGCAGGAGTGTCTCATGGGCTTCCCCACCGCCATCCCGAACGGCCACCATGCCCGTTGATTTCGGCCTGGAAGCCTATCTGGAACGCATCGGCTTCGGCGGCGAGGTGGTTCCGCGCCTGGATACCCTCTTCGCCCTGCACTTTGCCCACGCCACGGCGATCCCCTTCGAGAACCTGGACATCCAGCTGGGCCTGCCCATCCGCCTGGACCTGGCCTCGCTTCAGGACAAGCTGGTGCGCCGGCGGCGCGGGGGCTACTGCTTCGAGCAGAACACGCTGTTCCTGGCGGTCCTGAAGACCCTCGGATTCGAGGCCATCCCCTGTGAGGCCCGCGTGCGCCTGGGGGCCCCGGAGGTCCTGCCCCGCACCCACATGCTGCTGCTGGTGCGAATGGAGGGCGCCTTCTGGGTTTGCGACGTGGGCTTCGGCGGAGAAGGCCTGCTCTGGCCCGTGCCCATGGACGGCGAAGCGCACGCCCAGTTCCAGAACGCCTACCGGGTGGCACCGGAGGGCGTCCTCCGCGTGCTCCAGTCCCACCATGACGGGGTTTGGACGGACCTCTACGCCTTCCAGCCCGAGCCCCAGTTCCCCGTGGACTTCGAGATGGCCAACCACTACACGAGCACCCATCCGGACTCGCGGTTCGTGAAGACCCTCACCGCCCAGCTCCCCGGGCCCGAGGTGCGCCGCATCCTCCGGAACCGCGCCTACGCGGAGATCCGGGGAGAGCGGGTGGAGGGGCGCGAACTGGCGCCGGGGGAGGTCCTGCCCTTGCTCCGGGAGACATTCGGCCTTGACGTTCCCGAAGGTGCACGGTTCAGGGCCTTCGAAGGATGAGGCCGACCAGGCGATCCGCTTCCCATCGCGCCAGAAACCGCCGCTGAGATCCGGACCGGCTTCGAGGAGCAGCCACAGGATGCTGTTTCCCGCCCTGTCGTGGAATCATGGTGCCATGTCCAAGGCGCCGTCCACCAACGCCACCCGCCTTCTGAAACAGGCGGGCGTGGCCGCCACCGAGCACCTCTACCGCTACGA
>DPRT01000156.1:4053-5863 GCA_003538615.1 Holophagaceae bacterium
GAGGCCACGATCTTCGACCTCGACCGCATCTACCTCAATGGCGGCAGCCGGGGCTTCCTGGTGGGGCTGGACCCGAAGGACCTGGACCGCGTGCTCCAGATCCATCGCGTGACCGTGGCGATTCCCTAGGCTTTCCCAGCGCCGTCCCGCTCGTACGCCCGTGCCAGCCAGGCCAGGGCCACCTCCAGATCGGCCTCGGAGGTGAGCTCGAGCTTGTGGGTGATGCGGTCCTTCTTCGCGAAGCCCCCGGTGTCCTTCAGCCTTCCAGCGGGATCTGCCACCGCGGCGGGATCGCCCAGGGCCAGGCCCAGGTCCAGGCGCGTGGCGAAGGGCTTCACCTGGGCGAAGACGTGGTTCCGGTAGAAGGGCACGATGGTCTCGCAGGGGCAGATCTTCACATCGGCGCCCAGGCTTCGGGCCCCTTCCGTCAGGCGCTCGAAGAGGGGGCGCAGGGCGGCCTTCTTCCCGCTGTACTGCGCCGCCACATAGCCCGGTGCCGCGGCGAGGTAGCCCTCGGGGGTGTCGTCGAAGGCGTGGCCGGACCTGGCCTCGATCCGCTGGGCCACCAGGGCGGCCTGGGTGGCGCCCAGGCCCCGGGCCCTGAGCCAGGCCTGGCGGGCCTTCCCTTCGGCGGGGCCCTCCTTGCGGGCAAGCGTGACCCATGCGTCCAGGGTGCGGCCGGTCTTCGCCTGGAGGTTGGCGATGAGGCTCTGGACATAGGCCACGCCGGGGTGGAGGTCGAAGGCGGCGGTGCTGGCGGGTCTGGACATGATGCTCTCCCCGGAGAGTCTACCTGTGACGCCCGTCATCCCTGCTGGGCGGGAAAGGGGCCTCGTGCTACCTTCCCTCCCAACCTGCCCAATCCCATGCACCTCACCCCGTTCTCGGAGTCCTCCATGAGCGACGTGGAAATCAGCATCACCCAGCAGAAGACCATCCAGGCGCTGCAGAAGGGGGAGGCGCCCATCCCCATGCGGGGCTGGCTGGCCAAGCAGGCGGCCATCAACTACGAGGTGGAGCGGGCCCTGGCGGAGGAAGATCCCGCAGCCTTCTGGGGGGAAAAGGCCAAGGCCCTGGACTGGGCGGAACCCTGGACGAAGGTGTTCGAGTTCAAGGCGCCGAACCACGCCTGGTTCATCGGCGGCAAGCTCAACGTCACCGTCAACTGCATCGACCGCCATGTGCACAGCGACCGGCGCAACAAAGCGGCCCTGCTGTGGGTGGGCGAGGACGGCGACGAGCGCTCCTACACCTACAACCGCCTCTACCGCGAGATGAACCGCTTCGCCAACACGCTCAAGCGCCTGGGCGTGAGGAAGGGCGACCGCGTCATCCTCTACATGCCGCTCACGCCGGAAGGCATCATCTCCATGCTGGCCTGCGCCCGNNATCGGCGCCATCCACAGCGTGGTCTACGCGGGCATGGGCGCACTGGCCCTGCGCACCCGCATCGAAGACGCGGGCGCCAAGGTGGTGGTGTGTTCCGATTTCACCTACCGGCGGGGCAAGGCCATCGCCCTGAAGCCCATCGTGGACGAGGCCGTGCGCGATCTCAGCTCCGTGGACCACGTCATCGTCCACCGCCGGGGATCCCGGCCCGGCGACGAGCCCGTGACCTTCGCCAGCGAGCGCGAAAAGGACTTCTACGACATCCAGCAGGGCCGGGAGATCCACTGCGAACCGGAGATGGTGGATTCGGAGCACCCCCTTTTCATCCTCTACACCAGCGGAACGACCGGCAAGCCCAAGGGCGTGGTGCACACCACTGGCGGCTACCTGGTGGGGGTGAACTACCTGAGCAGGGCCTTCT
>DPRT01000158.1:0-320 GCA_003538615.1 Holophagaceae bacterium
CATGAAGCGGCGTTCGTGAAAGGCTTCATCGCGTCCGCCAAGCAGGCGCGGTGGGCGCAATTCCTTTCAAATACCAAGCGCCGCAAGGAAATCCTCAATCAGCTCGATCACAACCTTCCATATGTCCCAGAGCTGGGTACGGAGGTTCCTGGCAGTCAGGATTTCCCGGCCGAACTGGAGCGGTTGCTGAAGGCCAAGGGCGCTGGACCCACCTGCCATGTGATGGTCAATGGACTGAAGATCGATGGCCGGGAGCTTCCCCTGGCTGAAGCGCTCAATGCCATCTGCATGCACGAATGTGGTGCAGTCCTTTCGTGCAT
>DPRT01000158.1:411-13098 GCA_003538615.1 Holophagaceae bacterium
GCCTCCCTTCCACCCCTGAAGATGTGCCCTCAGTGCGGGGAGAAGGCCAAGGCCCATGCGAAGATCTGCCCGTACTGCATGAGCCGGTTCGACGATCCATCCTTGCCGGCAAAGTCCCATGATGCGAAACCTCAGATCATCATTCCGAATCAAGAGAACTCCCTGCGGGCAACTCTCCTTGTGGCACGGATTCTGGTTTCGGTGATTTGCTTCGCCGCCGTGGCCATGTATGCCCTGGTCTTCTCGATTGCGGTGCTTCAAAACGATGTGTCGAAATACGCGATTGGATTCGCCAAGGTGCCCTTCACTCAACCGGCATTGATCATACTTCTCGTTATCTCGGCTTTGACATTCATTGCCGTTCTCGTGGCCAAGCACCTGTATTACACCCGGGCCCGCCCCAAGCCCATCTCCGTTTCACCGATGAATCTGGCGTTCGTGATCATTGCCAGTGCACTGATGGAGACCATCGGCGTTTACGGGCTTGTCCTTGGTTTCATGTTCGGGCCCGATGTGGCTTCCCTGACCCTGGTCATGCTTCTTGTCACGGTGCTGGGCGGGATCATCCTTTTCCCAAGACAGCAAGCCTGGCAATCCGTCCATGAGCGCAGCCTCAAGGCCGTGGTCAAGTGATGCGGGCGCTCCTGACGTCCTCCCCGTTCCTGTCTTAGGACCCTCTGATTCCATGGATCGTTCCTCCCGCAACCGGCTGACGGAAAAACTGCTTCACCAGTTCGCGGGGGAGACCCTGTTCGACGCCATTGCCCGGGCCGTCTGCCGGGCGGGCTGCCTGCCGCGCAAGGAGCTTTACGAGGCCTGGGAGGTGGCTCGACGGGTGCGGCGCCGGTTCCGGGGGCGGCGGGTGGTGGACCTGGCCTGTGGCCATGGCCTGGTGGCCCAGATCCTCCTCCTGCTGGATGACACGTCCCCCTCGGCCCTGGCCGTGGACCAGCGGCTTCCGAAGAGCGCCGCCGCGCTGGAGGCCTCGCTGTGCCAGGCGTGGCCGCGGTTGCAGGGCCGGGTCAGGTACCTCGAAACGGATCTGAGGGAGGTGCCCCTGTTCCGGGACGATCTGATCGTTTCTGCGCATGCCTGCGGGGGGCTCACCGACCTGATCCTGGAACGGGCGGCAGAGGTCGGGGCCCGCGTGGCGGTCCTGCCCTGCTGTCACGACCTCCAGAGGGCTGATCTTGGCGGCCTGGAGGGCTGGCTGGATGGCCCGCTGGCCATGGATGCCACCCGTGCCGCGCGCCTGCGCTCCCAGGGATACCGGGTGTTCACCCAGCTGATCCCGGGCGACATCACGCCGAAAAACCGGCTTCTCATGGCCGAACCGGAGGATGCTCCGCAGGATTCGGCGAACCTCCGCGCGTGACTGCCAGGGGCGGGCCCGATTGGAAGCCGGGCCTCGTTTCATGGCCATGGGACCTTCCCCGGGGGGAGGCTTTGAACCATGCTTCACGGATGAGTGATGCCAAACCTTCCTCCAAGCGTTTCTCCCCTGCTGGCCTTGGCGTCCTGTGCCTGAGATGCGAAGGCAGTGGCCACCTGTCCGTGGCGTGCGACCTCTGCGGTGGCCAGGGCGCCGTGGCCTTGAGCTGCCGGAAATGTTCCGGGACCGGCACCTATTCCCAGGACTCAGGGCCCTGTGCGCGCTGCGACGCCAGGGGCTCACTCCGGGATGGCACGCCATGCCCCCGCTGCAAGGGCCTCAAAACCCAGAAGGCCTTCTCCTCCGCCTGTGCGAAGTGTGCTGGCAGCGGGTCTGTGCACCTTCCCTGCAAGAAATGCCATGGCAGCCTCAAGCTCGTTATTGATTGCAAAAATTGCAATGGCACAGGTATTTATCGGCGGGAGCCATGATCGGCCGAAGCCTCCGCACCACCGGGATGCGGCCTGCATGGCTTTCCGCCTGCACGCATTCTGGGATGCCCTCGCCTCCGCCCAGCGCCCAGGCGCCGGCCGTCCCATCGGAGTGCCTGTGATCCTCAGGCCCGAAACCGAAGCGGATATCCCTGCCATCGACCAGATCAACCAGGACGCCTTTCTCCACCATCCTTACAGCCACCAGACCGAGCACCTGATCGTCCGGGCCCTGCGGGCCTCGGGCGCGCTCACCCTGTCGCTGGTGGCCGAATGGGAGGGCCAGGTGGTGGGTCATATCGCCTTCTCCCCGGCCCTGATCGATGGCCAGGATCTGGGCTGGTATACCCTGGGGCCCGTCGCCGTCCTGCCTTCCCACCAGAGGAAAGGCATCGGCTCATCACTGGTCAAGGCCGGTTTGCAGGGCCTGGGCGCCCTTGGGGCCAAGGGCTGCCTGCTGGTGGGCGATCCCAGCTACTACCTCCGTTTCGGTTTCAGGCAAGGCGATTCACTTCGCGTTCACGAGGTGCCGCCCGAGTACTTCATGTGCATGGCCTTCTCCGAGGGCGCCCCAAGCGGGCTCGTCACCCATCACCCGGCCTTCTTCACGACGGCTTGAGGGATTCGCCGCGCACCTTCCGCGGCAAGGAGGGCATCATCATCGATGTGCGCGGCAAGGGAATGGAGGGCGGGACATGATCGGCCAGAAGGCGCTCAGTGTGCTCTACCGGCAGCACCATCAGATGAAATGCCAGCCCCTGGCCTTCAGGGAGGTGGGCTTCCGCGTGCATTCCCAGCACGAGGAGGATGGCCTCCTCCTCTATCTCTTTTCGCTGATTGGAACGACCCGCAAGACCTGTGTGGAGATCTGCGCCGGGGACGGGATGGAGTGCAACACGGCCAACCTGATCCTCAACCACCGCTGGCTGGGGCTCCAGTTCGATGGCGATCGGGCGAATGTCGAAAGGGCAACCCAGTTCTACGCCAGCCATCCGGACACCAGGTGGTGGCCGCCAGCGACCGTCCATGCCTGGATCACGAGGGACAATGTCGACGGCCTCATCCAGGGCAACGGTTTCAGCGGGGAAGTGGACCTCCTCTCCCTGGACCTCGATGGCGTGGACTACTGGGTCTGGGAGCGCATCACCTGCATCTCGCCGCGGGTGGTCGTCCTGGAGTTCAACCATCTCTGGGGCCCCACGGCCTCCGTGACGGTCCCCTATCGTGACGACTTCGTGGCGGAGTTCACCCAGTATGGGTCTGATTATGCCGGGGCCTCCCTCGCCGCTTTCGTCAAGCTCGGACGCCGGAAGGGCTATCGTCTGGTGGGCACCAACGCGATCGCGACCAATGCCTTCTTCCTCCGCGATGACATTGCCTGCGACTGGCTACCCGAGATCGAGGCCGGGGTGTGCTTCGACCACCCCCGGGCCCAATTCGGCATGAAGGTCCGGCTGCCGGGGGTGGAACACAAGGCATGGGTGGAAGTGTGAGGGGTCGGCCCCGGGCCGGGCTCAGAACCCCACGGCGTACTCCCCGTCCCGCATGAGCGGCACGGTGCTGCCATCGGCCATCTGGAGGTCCACGCTCGCCACCCTCACATCGGGCTGGGTTTCGGGAACGTAGACGCGGTCGATGTGGATGACGGCCTCGGGGCCGCTAAAGTCCCTGGGGCCCACCTGGCCGCCGAAGTGGTCGCTGCGGCCGAAGGCGAGGTGGAGGCCCAGCTTCTCGTCCAGGAGGATCTCGCCAATGGGCTTGACGCCGAAGGCCGCCAGCACGCCTAGGCCCAGCTCGGCCAGGTTGCCGTAGGCGGGTTCCTTCGCCAGCAGGGCGGCCTCGTCGCGGGACTTGGGGCCTTCGCTGATCACCTCCAGCGCCTTGTTCTGGACGATGCGGTAGCGCACCACCTCGCTGCCGAACTGCACGGGCATCACGCCGCTGGTGCGGCTGGGATCGCCCTCTCGCTCGCCCTCGTAGGGCACGATGTAGGCCTCGCCCGAGGGCAGGTTGCCCGCCACGCCAGGCGCGGGCAGCAGGCCGCCGGAGGCGTGGCCCGTGCGGTGGCGCAGGTCCACGTGCAGGTCGCAGGGGCCGTCCGGCGTGGCGAAGCGGAAGGCGGCGCCCTCGGCCCGGTCCAGCAGGTCCTTCAGCAGGTTCACGCGGCGGTTCACTTCTGTGTAGTCCAGGCGCAGGGCGGGGATCATGTCGGCCCGGAAGCCGGGCATGGTGGCGGCGCGGATGGGGTGGGTCTTGGCGGCCAGCTTCAGGGGCGCCGTGGCCGAGAATTTCGTCAGCGCGATGAGGATGGGGTGGCTGGCGTAGAGCTCCGCGAAGCTCACGGAGGCCGCGGGGTCCAGCGCTTCCGAAGCGGGCAGGGGGCCGTCCGCATGGAGCCAGGCCCGCTCCGGCAGGTCGCCGTTGTTGGTGTGCACGTTGGGGTAGACCACCAGGTGCGTGTCCATGCCCAGCTCTGCGCGGTGCGCGTTCAGCTCTGCGGCCCAGGCGGCGGCGATGGCGCGGCGGGCGGCCCAGTTCGCGTCATCCGGCACCTTGGCATCCGGCAGGTCCACCAGAATGGCCAGGGCCTTCTCCCCGGGCCGGGGCTGGAACACCCGCTGCACCAGCGCCACCAGTTCGGGTCCCGTCAGGTTTTCGCTCATGCCAGCCTCCGCTGGGAGGATGCCCTGGGCGGGGCGGTCCTGTCGAGATCAGGCCTGGGCCTTCTGGGCCAGCACCCGGCCGCAGGTCTGGAGGTGGGCCAGGTCCTCGGCGGGGACGCTGCCCGGGGGGCGCTTCTCGCCCAGGGTGGCCTGGACCAGGGCGGAGAGACCCGCCCAGACGCCTGGATCGTCGGCGTGGAGGGCCAGCAGGGCATCGGCGATGCGGCGGCGCAGGGGCCAGGGCTTGCGGTCGGACCAGCCGCCCTGCACGGCCTTTAGGAGGGCCGCGGATCCGCCCAGGGACAGGGGGCGGTCGGGGCCATCGTGGGCCCGCACCAGGGCCTCCACCGCCACGACGTGCAGCAGGGGGGCCTTCAGCTCCTCGGCCTTGACGCTCAGGGCCAGGGCGCCGATGGGATCGCCCAGGTCACGCAGGGCCTCCGCGAGGGCCAGCTGCATCCGGGGCGCCTGGCCGGTATGGAGCAGGGCCAGGAGCGGATCCACGGCCCGGGGGGAGGCGATGGCGCCGAGGGCCTCCAGGGCGGCCACCTGGACGGCCTCCCGGGATTCGGTGGCCGCGAGGGCCAGCAGATCGGGCACCAGGGCCTCCAGGCGGTGCATGGCGGCGAAGCGGAGGCCCACCTTGACCTCCTCGGGATCGGCTTCCGCAAGGAAGGCGCGGGCCGTGCCCTCGGGATCGGGCAGCTGGCCCAGGTGCCAGAGGGCGCGCTGGGCCAGGTCCTCGATGGCGTCCCGGCGGGCCCTGAGCAGGGCGGGCCGGAGCTCCGGATCTTTCCGGTCGCCCAGGATCTCCAGGGCGGCGGCGCGGATGGTGCCGTCCGGCTCGTCCAGCAGCAGGTCGAGCAACGGCTGGGCCGAAGGTGGCACCAGCCGGGCCAGGGCGCTGGCGACCCCGGCGCGGCCGGTGTTCAGGCGCAGGGACTCGGCCAGGGCGGGCAGCAGGGCCTCCGTTTCGATGAGGCCCTGCTGGGCCATGGCCGCGAGGCCCTGGGCCGCCGTATCCAGGCCGAACTCGATGCGCCGCGCCCGGTGCGGGGCCGCCTCGTTGGCCTGGTCCAGATGGCGGGCCAGGGGCGCGGCCTTCTCTTCCATGGCGGCGAGGAGGGTATCCAGCAGGAAGCCGTCCAGCAGGCCCAGGCCTGGGGTGCGCAGGCCGTCGGCGGCGGCCTGGGCGCGGTCCGCCTGGCCCGAGGCCAGCTCCGCCAGGACGTCCGGCCGTTCCGTGCCCCACCGGCTGGCCAGGGCCTGGTGGATCCGCTCCAGCAGCTCGGGCCGGGGCAGGGCGCGCAGCGCCACGAGGAGGAGCCGGAGCTCGCGGTCTTCCAGGGCCTCCTGATGGGTGGCCTTCAGGTAGTCGAGGAGAAAGGCCGCCGCCTCCGGCGTGCCGAGCTGGCCCACCAGGCGGAGGGCGTGGCGGAAGACTAGGGGGTCGGCATGGGCCACGGCGCCCTTGAGCGGCTCCAGGCTGTCCGGCGTGAGGAGCCTTCCGAGCTGATGGGCGCCCTCATTGGCGTCCGCGGGCTGGGCGCTCCCCTGGAGGAGGCGGGCGAAGTGGTGCTGGAAGGCCTCGGCGGGATCCGCCTCCCGCAGGGCCCGGTCCACGGCCTCCCGGAAGCCGGGCGTGGCGCGGCTCTGGGACAGGGCGCGCAGGGCCGCCACGGCCGCGGGCGTCCGCATCCTTCCCAGGGCGCGCACACCGGTCTCGAACAGCGGAAGCTCCTTTTCATGGCGGAGCAGGCGCTCCACCACGGGCAGCCATTCGGGCCAGGGATAGTAGTGGCAGAACTCCAGCGTGAGCTGCCGCAGGCCCGCGGGGCAGGAGACGCGCTGCACGCGGCCCGCCAGTTCCTGCACGGCCGCGGGACCCTCTTCAAGGGTGGCCCGGAAGAAGGCCAGCTGGCCGGTCCGGGTGCCGGGGTCGAGCCGGTCCAGGAACAATTCGAAGGAGGTCTGCTTCATGGAGCGCATGGCGGATCCTTCCGGCCAGGGCCCTCCTGCCGCGGGGCCATGATCACCTCCGCGCCAGCTGGGCCGCCACATGGTCGGCGATGAGGCCTTCCACGAAGGGCGTGATGCCTTCGAACTCGACGCCCACCAGGACGTACCCGGTGGTTTTCCCGGCCACCTTGCCGAGCATCCGCAGGATCACCGCCGAGAGGGGCACCAGGGGCAGGTCGGGATGGTCGAGGACGAAGGCTTCGAGCACATCGCCCACCTCCAGGTCCCGGGCGTCGGCCATCTGGATCTCCAGCCCGCAGCCGCCTGCGCTGAGGTTCGCCAGGCGGCCATCCTGGATCTCCATGCCCCTGGCCCGGAAGCGGACCAGATAGCCCCGGTCCGTGGTGCTCAGGCGGGGGTGCCTCCGCTGTTCGTGCTCAATGGACATGAGAGGTGCTTCTCCAGCGACGTGATGAGGCCTGGCGCCGGGCACCGAGGCTGATGCCTCTGCATCGGCCCCGGGGCTGCCAGACTGGTGTTTTGACGGGACTGGACGCAATGGCGAAAAAGAAGGGTGGATGGATGCGGCAGCTGCTCCGGGGGCTGGCCTGGGCCGCTGGCGGCTTCGTGGCCGGGTGCGTCCTGCTGGTGTTGACCTTCCGCTTCGTTCCGGTGGCGGTGTCGGGGCTGATGGTGCAACGGCGGATGGAGTCCTGGTTCAGCGACAAGCCTTATGTTTCGCGGCACCAGTGGGTGCCGCTGGAGGACATTTCGCCCAGCCTGGGGGTGGCGGTGATCGCGGCGGAGGACCAGACCTTCGCGGAGCACTTCGGCTTCGACTGGCAGGCCATCGAGAAGGCGGTGCAGCACAACGAGAAGAGCCGGCGCAAGCGCGGGGCCTCCACCGTGTCCCAGCAGACGGCCAAGAATGCCTTCCTCTGGAACAGCCGCTCCTGGACCCGGAAGGGCCTGGAGGCCTGGTTCACGCTGCTCATCGAGGCGGGCTGGTCCAAGAAGCGGATCCTGGAGGTCTACCTGAACATCGTGGAGTTCGGGGACGGCGTCTACGGGGCCGAGGCGGCGGCCCGCACCTACTTCGGCAAGTCCGCCAGGCGGCTCACACCCGGCGAGGCCGCCCTGCTGGCGGCGGTGCTGCCCAACCCCCGCAAGTTCCGCGCGAACGCCCCCAGCGAGTACATCCGGGGACGCCAGGCCTGGATCCTGGGGCAGATGCGGCAGCTGGGGGGCGAGCAGGTGGTGAAGGACCTGGAGGCGAAGCCCTAGTCCCAGGTCAGGTCTCCTTCCCGGGGGCTGGTGCGCAGGTCCACTGCGCGGCTCTGGGTGCAGGGGGCTGGAGCCTGATCGAAACGCTGGACGAGGGCGTTCCCGGCTCCCGGCTGGCCCGCCACGCCCGCCCATCCGTCCCGGCCGGAGCGCTTGACGGCATAGAGGCAGCGGTCGGCGAGGCGCACCTGGTCCTCCCAGGAGGCCGCCTCCGGCTGGTCGGGCTGGAAGGGGAAGAGGGAGAAGCCGATGGAGCAGGTGAGGGTCACCGGGGTCGGCAGGCCCAGGTCGAAGGGGTGGCCCCGCAGGGCCTGGTGGAGCCGGGCCACCACGGTGGCGGCGCCTTCCAGATCGGCGGTGTGCCCCACGAACAGGATCTCCTCGCCGCCCCACCGGATGAGGAAGTCGGATTCCCGGGCCTCCCGCTTGAGGACGTCCGCCACCTGCTTCAGGGCCAGGTCGCCCGCAGCGTGGCTCCAGGTGTCATTCACGCGCTTGAAATGGTCGAGGTCGATCATGGCGAAGACCAGGCAGGCCTCGCCGGAGCGCTCCGTGCCCTGGCGGTCCCGCTGGGCGCGCTGGACGAGGGCCAGGACGGGGGGCAGTTCCCCCTCCAGGTAGCGCCGGTTGCGCAGCCCCGTGAGGGGATCTGTGGTGGAGATGGTGGCGAGGGCGAGGTTGCTCAGCTCCAGGGCCTCGGTGCGCTGGTAGACCAGGGTCTTCAGTTCCTCGTTGCGCCGCCGCAGGAGGCGGACCCGCCAGCGGATGATGGCCAGTCCCGTGCAGGCGGCGAGGCCGCCCCAGAGGGACCAGGCCCACCAGCGCCGCCACCAGGGGGGCAGGATCCGGAAGGCCACGGAGGCCACCGGTCCGGCCCTGTGGGCTTCGATCAAGGCGCGGACATCCAGGCGGTAGGGCCCCGGGGGCAGGGTGGGATACCGGAGATCCCGGGTGGGGAGGTCCACCCAGTCCTCGTCCAGGCCGGCCAGTCGGGCCTGGAACCGGAGCCGTCCCTCATGCTCGAAAGCCAGGGAGGTGAAGTGGGCGGCGAGGGTGCGGTCCCCGTAGCGGACATCGCCCAGATCCTCGAAGGCCAGGAAGGGACGCTCCCAGTGGCGCGCGCCCAGCTGGAAGGAGACGAAGAGGGCCCCGGGCGGGCTCTGGGGCGGCCCTTCCGGCTCGGGGTGGTGGTGGAGGAGGCCGCCCGTGGACCCGAACCAGATGCCGCCATCCGGATCCACCCAGGTGGAATAGGGATTGCAGTCCGTGCTGGCCAGGCCGTCCTCGCGCCGGAAGAGGCGGTGGCCGGAGCCTTCCAGGCGCTGCACCCCGCGGGGCCCGCCCACCCAGAGGCGCCCCGCCGGATCCGCCGCAAGGCTGTAGACCGAGTCGCTGGCGAGGCCATCCTGGCGCGTCCACTGGCGCATCACGCGGGGCGCATCTCCCCGCAGATCCACCTGGGTGAGGCCCATGGGCTCCCGGTAGGCCACCCAGGCGGTACCGTCGGGAAGGACGGCCAGGGCCGAGAGGGGCGCGGGGCGGAAGCCCGCTTCCCGGCCCCAGAGCCGCCAGCGGCCCTGGTCCAGACAGGCCAGTCCTTCGCCCGTGGCGGCCCAGAGGCGGCCCCGGGAATCCTCGTGCAGGGCGGTGATGGCCTTCAGGGACCTGTCGCCCGGGCGCTCCATCCGCTGGAACCGGGCCCGGCCCGTGGGGTCCGTCAAGCGCCACAGGCCGTCGTGGGTGGTGCCCACCCACAGGGCGCCGCTGTGGTCGAAGGCCAGCGAGATCGCGATGGCCAGGCCCGGGGAGGGCGGCAGGGGGATGCGGGTGGTCCGGGAGCGGTCCGGGCTGATGCGGAGCAGGAAGGGGTGCTCACCGGCCCCCCAGATGGAGCCGTCGGGCCCCTCTTTCAAGGCGTAGAGGACCAGCCCCGCGGCGGGGGGGAAGGCCTCGGGGCCCTTGGCCCCCAGGCGCGCCAGGCCACCGCTGGTGCCGGCCCAGAGCACGCCTGCCCGGTCCCGGAGCAGGCCCCAGATGCTGTCCGCCGGCAGGCCGTCCAGCTGCGTGATGTTCTCCCAGGCGCCCTTGCCCTGGAGCCGGTGGAGTCCCAGGCTGGCCACCCACAGATTGCCCGAGCGGTCGATGAAGGTCTGGTTGGCCCAGCCGGAGGGCAGGCCGCGGCTTTCGTCCAGGAGCCGCCAGGGACCCCCGGCGGGCAGCTGGAGCAGGCCCTTGGCGGTGGGGACGAACAGGCCGCCGTTTCCGTCGGGGCAGAGGGATTCCTCATAGAAGGCCACGCCCAGGGGCGGCAGGCCCCGGGGGGGCGGCCCCAGCCGTCCGGCCCCCGGCGCGAGCTGGCGCAGGTGGCTGGGCGTCCGGGCCCAGAGCGTGCCGGAGGGGGTCACCAGGAGCGCCTTGACGGGCTCCGCGGGCACGCCCTCGCGGACGGTCCAGCTCCGCCAGGCGCCCTCGCCGTCGCGGCGGCGCAACACGGAAGCTCCGCCCACCCAGAGGTGCGGGCCCTCCTGGGTCAACGCATAGGCGGGGCCCCCCGGCCAGCCTTCGGCCAGGCGGAAAGGCGCTTCGGCCCGGCCGTGGAACAGCCCGGACTCGGCCGCGACCCATACCTGGCCCTGGGCATCCAGGAGGATCTGGTGGATCTGGGCGGCGGCCAGCGGATCGTCGGGGCCAAGGGTCTGGACTTTCCCGTCCTGCAGAAAGCAGAGGCCTCCGCGGGTGCCGATCCACAGGCGGCCATCCGGCGCGGCGCCGAAGGCGCGGACCCAGGCGGAGGGCAGGCCCTCGGGGAGGCTCCAGAGCCGGAAGCCCGTGCCGTCGAAGCGGTAGGCGCCGCCTTCGGTGCCCACCCACAGGAACCCCGCCGCGTCCTGGGACAGGGTGGTGAGGCTGATGTGCTCGAGCCCTTCGGAGGGGCCGTAGCTCCGGAAGACCATGCGCCCGGACTGGGGAATGCCTGAGGCGGACAGGGCCAGCGCCAGGCCCGCCAGGAGGAGGGCTCGGAGGTGGCTCAGGAGGGGGATGCGCATGGGTCGCTCAATGCCACTCCTATCGGCCCAAGGATCCTGGAACTTTCCAGATGGATGACCGGAGGCGGGGACCTGCGTCACGGATTCCCGACCTGCCGGTTTTCAGTGGAGTACCGGGGTATAGAATGAGCCGAATCTCCCAGGAGGATCCAGCATGAAGCCCCCCGTTCGCGTGGCCGTCACCGGCGCTGCCGGTCAGATCGGATACAGCCTGCTCTTCCGCATCGCCAGCGGCGCGATGCTTGGCAATGACCAGCCCGTGATCCTCCAGCTGCTGGAGATCACCCCGGCCCTGAAGGCGCTGCAGGGCGTCGTCATGGAGCTCAACGACTGCGCCTTCCCCCTGCTNNCGCGCCGATCTGCTGAACGCCAACGGCGGCATCTTCAAGCCCCAGGGCCACGCCCTGAGCGAAGTGGCCAGCCGCAACGTGAAGGTGCTGGTGGTGGGCAACCCCGCCAACACGAACGCCTTCATCGCGCTGTCCAATGCCCCCAAGCTCAAGCCCAGCCAGTTCCACGCCATGGTGCGCCTGGACCACAACCGCGCCATTTCCCAGCTGGCCGAAAAGACCGGCAAGCCCGTCACCGCCATCAAGCAGATGACCATCTGGGGCAACCACAGCGTCACCCAGTTCCCCGACCTCTACCACGCCACCGTGGACGGCAAGAACGCCTACGACCTGGTCAATGACCACGCCTGGTACGAGACCGCCTACATCCCCACCGTGGCCAAGCGCGGCGCCGCCATCATCGAGGCCCGCGGCCTCAGCAGCGCCGCCAGCGCCGCCAACGCCGCCATCGACCACATGAAGAGCTGGGCGCTTGGCACCCCCGAGGGCGACTGGACCAGCATGGCCTTCCCCTCCGACGGCAGCTACGGCGTGCCCGAGGGCCTGGTCTACGGCTTCCCCGTCACCGTGAAGAACGGCCAGGTGGAGATCGTGAAGGGCCTGGAGATCAACGCCTTCAGCCGCGCCAAGATGGACGCCACCGCCAAGGAACTCGATGAAGAGCGCCAGGCCGTGAAGCAGCTGGGCCTGATCTAGGACCAGACCTCAGGAGAAGGGCGGGGGGCTTAGGTCCCCCGCCCTTGGTTTTTTGACAATGGCGTGACGATGGCTCAGACCTATCCTTGGTTCAAGCCGGAGGTGGGCCATGATCGTCCCGGTTGAACGGCGTCAGGTGTGGAGCCGGATCATCGGTGTGGAGCGCCGGGCGGCGCCCATCCAGGACCTGGAGGGCCGCCCCCTCCCGGATCCCACGCTACTGGAAGACGAGGAGTTCCTCGAAGCCCAGGCGAAGTTCAGCGCGGAGAAGAAGAAGGCGCTGGAGCACATGGAGCGCTGGGACGATCCCACGCGGTTCGACTAGCAGCTCCCTGTCTTGACAGGGAGCGCTGCCCGGGGGACATTGGCGGGGCCTTTCCGGACCCCCCATGCCCCGCGTCGCGTTCACCCGCAACCTCCAGCGCCATGTGGCATGCCCCCCCTGCACGGTGGCGGGTGCCACGGTGAAGGAGGGCCTGGACGCGGCCTTCGCCCTCTACCCGAAACTCCGGGGCTACGTGCTGGACGAGCACGGATCCCTGCGTTTCCACATGGCGGTCTACGTGGATGGTGTACCCGTCGCGGACCGCCGCGCCCTGGGCGACCCCGTGTCCGAGGGGGCCGAGATCTTCGTCATGCAGGCCCTTTCCGGAGGTTGAGAATGGATCAGCTGCTCGTATCCACCCGGAAGGGGCTCTTCTCGGCCCGCCGCCAGGGGAAGGGGGCCTGGGCCCTCGAAGGCGTGTCCTTCCTGGGCGACAACGTCTCCCTGGCCATGCAGGATCCCCGCGATGGCGCCTGGTACGCGGCCCTGGACCACGGCCA
>DPRT01000043.1 GCA_003538615.1 Holophagaceae bacterium
CCCGGATGCGGGAGGCGGCCAAGGGCTGAAGCCTGAGGCTACAGGGCCGTCCTCGGCTGCACCGCCGCATGGGCCAGCAGCAGGCCCGTGAGCAGGGCGATGGCCACGAAGAGGGCCTGGAAGGCCGTGTCGAGGCCTACCACCAGCTGCTTCTGGATGATGAACTCCAGCCCCTTGAAGCCCAGGCCCCCGGGCACCAGCACCATGAGGCCCGGCAGGAGGGTCACCACGGAGGGGCGGCGCGTGAGGCGGGTGTAGAGGTTGCTGCCCAGGCCCAGGACGAAGGCCCCCAGGCCCACGCCGAACTGGGGGCCCAGCAGCGCCGAGCCCTGGCGGGTCCCGTAGAAGGCCAGGGCGCAGGCGGCGAAGATCCAGGGCAGGTCCCGGGGCCGGGCCTTGAAGATCACCACGAAGGCGGCCGCCGCCAGCAGCAGGATCGGCAGCACCGTCCAGGCCGGCAGGGGCAGGGGCGTACCCAGCAGGGCGCGGTCCAGGAGGGGGCCGGTCAGGCGCTGCCCCAGGGCCACGCCGAAGCCCAGGGAGAGGAAGGTCATGGCCGTGTCCATGAGGCGCGCCGTGCCCGCCACCAGGTTGCCCGTGGCCAGTTCGTTCATGGAGACCACCAGGCGCAGGCCCGGCACCAGCACGATGAGGCCCGCCACCGTGAGGATCTGGGGCGAGACCTGGGGAAATCGCCAGGCGGCGGCCACCGCCAGGAAGCCCACCAGCACCCCGGCCACGGGATGGACCAGTCGCGCCAGGCCCGCCCGGCGGCCCAGCAGCACCACCGCCAGGCCCACCAGCATGCCCAGCAGGGCCGTGAGGACCATCTCCCGCCAGCCCCCGCCCAGGAACATGGCCGCCGGCGCGGAGCCCAGGCCGAAGCACAGCACCGTCAGCCAGGGGCCCCAGCGGTCCGGGGCCGAAAGGATGCCCCGCACACGGCTCCGGGCCTCGGTGGCATCCAGGCGCCCCTCGATGAGCGCGTCCGTGGTCTCCTGCAGGTCCGACAGCTTCTCCAGGTTGGTCTCCCCCGCGGGACTGCGCTGGATGAAGGTCCAGTGGTGGCCGCCCTGGCCCAGCGAGGCGAAGAAGGCCGTGGGCAGGCCGAAGAACTGGCCGTCCAGGCCCAGGCGGCGGCAGACCCGCTCCAGGGCGTCCTCGAAGCGGTGGGCGGGGATGCCGTAGGCCTGGAAGGCCCGGCCCAGCTCCAGGCAGAAGGCCACCTCGGGGGGGAGCGCAGGGGGCGGGGCGGGGCGCCCTTCGGGACCGGGCAGATCGGCAGCGGACATGCCCCAGGGTAGCGGGCCCCGGAGATCCCGCGGACCTTGGTCACAAGCGCGGGGAGGATCGTTCTCGCCTGGCCGGTGGTCCTTATGCTTTGAAGGCATGGCCGTCCACACCACCGCCTGTCCGCGGAACTGCTACAGCACCTGCGCCCTGCGGGTGACGGTGGAACATGGCCGGATCACGGCCATCGATCCCCACGAGGGCAACCGGGCCACGCCCGAGGGCCCCTGCCTCAAGGGACTGGCCTACCTGGAACGGGTGTACAGCCCCGACCGGATCCTCCACCCCCTGCGCCGCACGGCCACCGGCGGCTTTGAGCGCGTGTCCTGGGACGCGGCCCTGGACCTCATCGCCGAGCGGCTGCGGACCACCCGGCGCGAGCACGGCCCCCAGTCCGTCTTCCACTACGCCGGCAGCGGCACCAAGGGGCTGCTGAACGGCTGCGGGATGGCCTTCTGGCGGCGCTTCGGCGGTTGCACCACCACCTATGGCGACCTCTGCTGGCCCGCGGGGCTGGAGGCCACCCGGCTGACCTTCGGCGACAACCGCCAGAGCGCGCCCTGGGACATCGCCGAGGCCCGCCTCATCGTCCTGTGGGGCAAGAACGCCTCGGAGACAAACCTGCACCAGATGCGCTTCGTGCACCAGGCCCTGGAGCAGGGCGCCACCCTGGTGGTGATCGACCCGCGCCGGACGCCCACGGCGGACCGGGCCCACCTGCTGCTGCAGCCCCGGCCCGGCACGGACGGGGCCCTGGCCCTGGGCCTGGCCCACCTGCTCATCGAGGCGGATCAGGTGGACCACGCCTTCATCCGCGACCATGTCCTGGGCTTCGAGGCCTACGCGGCCCTCGTGAAGACCTGGATCCCGGCCCGCACCGCCGAGGCCTGCGGCGTGCCCGAGGCGCAGATCCGGGCGCTGGCGGAACTCATGGGGCGGATCGCGCCCATGAGCCTCTGCGCGGGCTTCGGCATGCAGCGCTACACCAACGCGGGCCAGGCCATGCGGGCCATCCAGGCCCTGCTGCCCCTCACCGGGAACCTGGGGAAGCCCGGAGCTGGCTGGATCTACGCCAACCTCGCCACCCAGATCTTCGGGCCCGTGAAGGATCCCCTGGATTTCTACCCGCCGGAGCGGCCCGATGGCGTGGTGCGCGTCTCCGTCAGCACGGCGCGGCTGGGCGCGGACATGGCCGCCCAGCAGGATCCGCCTCTGAAGGTGGGCTGGGTGGAGCGGGGCAATCCCGCCGCCCAGAACCCGGAGACTCCCGCCGTGCTGGCGGCCCTGCGCGCCCTGGACTTCCTGGTGGTGGTGGACGAGCGCCTCACCGATACGGCCCGGGAAGCCCACCTGATCCTGCCCAGCAAGAGCCTCTTCGAGCAGACGGATGTCATCGGCGCCTACTGGCACGCCTACCTGCAGCTGCGGCAGAAGGTGGTGGAGCCGCCGGGCGAGGTGTGGCCCGAGACCGAGATCTACCGCGCCCTGGGCCAGCGCCTGGGCATGACGCCAGAGGACCTGGCCTTCCTGCCCGCACCCGGTGATGCCGGGACGGAGGCCTGGCTGGCGGCCCGGCTGGCGCCCCACGGCCTCACCCTCGAGCAGCTGCGCGAGGGCCCCGTGCTCGCCCCCGGCGCCGAGCCCGTGGCCTTCGCGGACCTGGAATTCACGACTCCCTCCGGAAAGGTGGAACTCCTCAGCGAAGAGGCGGCGGCCCGCTGGGGCGTCGACCCCCTGCCGGACCATCGCCCGCCCGTGGAAAGCGGTCTGGGCGGGCACCATCCCCTGCACCTGCTGACGCCCAACACCAAGAACGGCATCCACAGCCAGTTCCTGCCCCTGCGGGTGATCCGCCAGTTGATGCCCGGTCCCAGCCTGGAGATGGGGCCCGAGGATGCTCTGGCCCGGGGGCTGAAACATGGGGACCGGGTGCGGATCTTCAACGACCGCGGATCCCTGGTGCTGCCCCTTCGCATCCACCTCGGCCTGCGGCCCGGGGTCGTGGTGGCCTTCAACGGCTTCGGCGCCGAGGATGGCGGCTCCGTGAACCTGCTGTCCCAGGGGCGGGAGACGGACCTGGGCCACGGCGCCGCCTTCCACGACAACCTCGTCGACGTGGCGCGGGCGTGATGGCCAGCCAGTTCACCTTCGATCCCAACCGCTGCACGGGCTGCGAAGCCTGCGGGGTGGCCTGCTGGATGGAGCACCGGGAGCGGCAGTCCCGGCCCTGGCGCGCGGTCCACACCTTCAACGCCTGCGGGCACCCGGATCTGCCGGTCTTCCACCTCTCCTTCGCCTGCCACCACTGCGAAAGCCCCGCCTGCCTGGAGCACTGCCCGGCGGAGGCCTACACGAAGGACGCCGCCACGGGCGTGGTGACGGTCCATGCGGACCGCTGCATGGGCTGCCGCTACTGCACCTGGGCCTGCCCCCACGATGCGCCGAAGTTCGACCCTGGGCGGGGCACCATCGAGAAGTGCACGCTTTGTCCCGAGCGGCTCGCCCAGGGGCTGGAACCCGCCTGCGTGGCCCGCTGTCCCATGGAGGCCCTGGGCTTGGCGCCCCTGGAGGCGGACCGTCCATTGGCCGGTGTGGCCGGGCTGCCGGAGTCGGCCACGGCTCCGGCCATCCGCATCGCCCCGCTGCGCCGCCCCGGGCCACCGGCCCTGGGCCAGCGGCCCCCGGCTTCGGCCCTGGGGGCCTTCCTCCCAGCATTGCTGGCGGTGCCGCATCCGAAGATCACCCTCCGCGGCGAATGGACCCTGCTGCTCTTCACCACGGTCCTCGGCGTGCTTGCGGCCTGGATGGGGGCCTCGCAGCTGGGCGGGCCGCCCCTCCGGCCCTGGGCCTTCCTGGCTTCGGGGGCGCTGGTGATGGGCCTGAGCACGGCGCACCTGGGCCGGCCCGCCCGCGCCTGGCGGGCCCTGTTCCACCTGCGCACCAGCTGGCTGTCGCGGGAAGTGGCCGCCGTGTCGGCCTTCCTCGGGCTGGGGGCCCTCTCCGGCTTCGCCGTGCCCGCGCTGGGGCCCCTGGCGGCTCTGGCCGGCTTCCTGGCGCTCTTCGCCATCGACCGCCTCTACCGGGTGGCCTTCCGCACGGGTCCCTGGAACCTCCACAGCGCCCACACGCTCTTCAACGGTCTCTACCTGCTGGGCCTGCTGGCGGGGATCGCGCCCCTGGCCTGGGGTCTGGGGCTGTTCAAGGCGGGCCTCTACCTGCACCGGAAGCGCCACTTCGCGGCTCTCGGGAAATCCGTCCGGCCCCGGGTCTCTGCGCTGCGAGTGGGACTGGGATTCCTCGGGCCGCTGCTGGTCTTCGCCTCCCACCCATGGCTGGTGGCGGCCCTGGCGGTGCTGGGGGACCTGGTGGACCGGGGCGAGTACTACGACGAACTCGAGGTTCCGACCCCCCGGCTGGACCTGGTGGAAGTGATGCGCCATCGCCTGGGCGCAGGCCCTTCCTAGCCCGCCACTTCCTCCGCCAGGGCCAGGCAGGCCGTGAGGCCCGGGGATTCGATGCCGAGCAGGTTCACCAGGCCGGGGATGCCGTGGGCGTCCTCGCGCTGGATGAGGAAGTCCGGCATGGCCTCGCCGGGCCCGTGGAGCTTGGGGCGGATGCCCGCATAGGCCGGCTGCAGCGAATCATCCGGCAGGCCGGGCCAGTACTGGCGGACCTCGGCGTAGAAGGCCTCGGCGCGACGGGGATCCACGTCGTAGGCCTCGCGGTCGATCCATTCCACATCGGGGCCGAAGCGGGCCTGGCCCGCCAGATCCAGCGTGAGGTGCACGCCCAAGTGGGCCTGGCCCGGGATGGGATAGACCAGCCGCGAGAAGGGCGCGGCGCCCGCCAGGCTGAAGTAGTTGCCCTTGGCGAAGGCCCGGGGCAGGGGCGGCAGGGCGTCGCGGCGGATGCCGGCGAAGCGGTGGGCCAGGGCCAGGGCGCCCAGGCCCG
The DNA here is from genome assembly GCA_003538615.1 of Holophagaceae bacterium. Classification (GTDB taxonomy): domain Bacteria; phylum Acidobacteriota; class Holophagae; order Holophagales; family Holophagaceae; genus Geothrix. Next base: position 5,242 of record DPRT01000043.1, read on the forward strand.
CGCAGTTGAAGACGCGCCGGGCCGCCAGGCGCATGGGTTCCGCACCGCCCACCGCCACCTGCAGACCCTCCGGTGTGTCCAGGCCCCCGGTGACGGGGCTCTTCAGCACCAGGACCGCGCCCGCGGCCTCGGCCTCCATGCGCAGGGCCCGCATGAGGCCGTGGCTGTCGACGATGCCCGTGCTGGGGGACAGCAGGGCAGCCTCGCAGCGCAGCTCCGGCTCCAGGCGCCGGGCCTCCGCCCCTTCGAGCCACTGGAGATCCGCCACCCCATTGGCCTCGGCCCGGCCCTGGAGCTTCCGGAGACCTTCCACCTGGCTTTCGTCGGTGGCCACGATGAGCTTGCCGCAGCGGCGGTGGGCCACATGATGCGTCTCGCAGAAGGCATAGAGGACGCGGTTTCCTGTCACGCAGAGCCGCGCCTTGAGCGAGTCCGCCGGATAGTAGATGCCCGCGTGGATGACCTCGCTGTTGCGGGAGCTGATGCCCGTGCCGATGCGGTCCTCCGCTTCGAGAAGCACCACCTCGCGGCCCTGGAGCGCCAGGTGCCGGGCCAGGGCCAGGCCCACCACCCCGGCGCCGATGACGATGCAGTCGACCCGTTCCATCAGCCCCTCGCCAGGGCGGCCAGGCCCGCGAGAAGCCGGTCCACTTCCGCCTCCGTGGAGTAGAGCGACATGCCCGCCCGGATGACGCCGCCGCGCCCGGCCAGACCCAGAACCTCCACCGCCCGGGCCGCGTAGAAGTGCCCGTCCCCCAGCAGCACACCCTGCTCACCGAGGCGCCGGGCCGCGGCGGCAGGAGGCACACCCTCCAGCGTGACGGCGACGGTGGGAGAGCGTCTGCCCGCGCCAAAGGCCGGGCCCCACACCTTCAGGCCCGGGATGGCCGCGGCCTGCTCGGCGTACCTCCGGGCAAGGCGGCCCTCGTGCGCCTCGATGCGGGCCATGGCCTCCAGCAGGCGGCTGCGGAGATCCCCGCCTTCACCAAATCCGGCGAGGTACTCGATGGCGGCCACCAAGCCCGCCAGGGCCGCGTGATGGAGGGTGCCGGTCTCGATGCGCCAGGGCGCGGCCTGGTCCACGGTGCAGAGACGGTCCGGTTCCAGCGTTTCCAGCAGCCCCGGGCGGGTGTAGAGAATGCCCACGTGGGGCGCGTAGAACTTGTAGGCGGAGCAGAGCAGGAAGTCCACGTCCAGGGCCGCCACATCCAGGGAGAAATGCGGTGCGCCATGCACCGCGTCCACCAGCAGCCAGGCCCCCACGCGGGACGCCAGGGAGCGGGCCAGGGCCAGGTCGTTCACGGTGCCCAGAAGGTTGGAGGCGTAGCCCACGGCCACCAGGCGCGTGCGTGGCGTCACCTGCCGCGCGAAGTCTTCGGGATCAAGGGTTCCATCAGGCCGGAGGGCCACTTCCCGGATCACGGCGCCGCGCTCGGCCAGGGCCTTCCAGGGACCACGGTTGGCCTCGTGATCCAGCTGGGTGATGACGATCTCGTCGCCGGGGGCGATGGCCCGCCCCAGGGCCCGGCCGAGGGCGAAGGCGAGGCTGGTCATGTTCGCCCCGAAAGAGATGCAGCGCCAGTCGGGGGCCCCGAGCAGAGCCGCAGCGGATTCCCGCGCCGACTGGAGGAGCCGGTCGGTCTCCTCCGAAGTGGCGAACTGGCCATGGCAGTTGGCCGCGCCATGGCCGTAGTAGTCGGCGATGGCCTGGATGACCTGGTGGGGAACCTGGGTGCCGCCGGGGCCGTCGAAATACGCCAGGGGGTGTCCATCCTGCTGGCGGGCGAGCGCCGGAAAATCC
>DPRT01000211.1 GCA_003538615.1 Holophagaceae bacterium
TCAGCCCTCGGTCTTGAGCGACTTCGCCAGCAGCTGGGTGCGGATGAACACGTCGATGTCGCCGTCCAGGACCTTCTGGGTCTGGCTGGTCTCGGCGCCGGTGCGGTGGTCTTTCACCATCTGGTAGGGCTGCAGCACGTAGCTGCGGATCTGGCTGCCCCAGGCCACATCGGCCTTGTCGCCGCTGGCCGCGGCCACCTTGTCCAGGAACTTGCGCTGCTCCAGCTCGTAGAGCCGCCCTTGCAGCACTTTCAGGGCCGTCGCCCGGTTCTTGATCTGGCTGCGCTCGTTCTGGCAGCTCACCACGATGCCCGTGGGCAGGTGGGTGAAGCGCACGGCGGACTCCGTGCGGTTCACATGCTGGCCGCCGGCGCCGCTGGCGCGAAAGACATCGATCTTCAGGTCCTTTTCGGGGATGTCCACGTTGATGGTGTCGTCCAGCTCGGGACTCACGTACACGGCGGCGAAGCTGGTATGGCGGCGCTTGGCGGAATCGAAGGGGCTGATGCGCACCAGGCGGTGGACCCCGGCCTCGGCCCGCAGGTAGCCGTAGGAAAACGGCGCATCGACGATGAAGGTGGCGCCCTTGATGCCGGCCTCCTCCCCNNCAGCATGGCGGCCCAGTCCTGGCTCTCGGTGCCGCCGGCGCCGGGCGCGATGGCCACGATGGCGTGGTTGTTGTCCAGGTCGCCGCTGAGCATCATGCGCAGCTCGGCATCCTCCACGGCCTTGCGGAGGTCGCCCTCCACCGCCTCGGCCTCGACCAGCATGTCCGCGTCTTCCTTGGCCAGCTCCAGCCCGGTTTCCAGGTCTTCAACGCCGCCGGTGAGGCGCTTGGCCAGGGCGATGTCGTTGGTGATGGTGCCCCGCTTCTGGAGCAGGGGCTTGGCCGCGTCGGGATCATCCCAGAAGCCGGGCACCGTGGTCCGCTCCTCGATCTGTTCCAGTTCCAGGGCTTTGCGTTCAGGATCCAGGTGCGCGACCAGCTGCCGGACCCGGGGCTCCAGTTCATTCTTGGCCCGCACCAGGGTCTCGAAATCCATCGTCCGCATCTCCCAGCCCCCGGCTGCCGGTGTCGAGGCAGGGGGAACCTTCGAGTTTAAGGCAATCCGGGATGTTCCGTGGCCACGCTATTCTGATGGGATGCCCGAGTTGATCCCGGTTCTGCCCGCTGATCTGGAGCCCACCGCCCGTGGGGTCCTGGCGGGCCATGGCGGCCTGCCCCTGGCCTGGGCGCGCTGGGAGCACCCCGCCCCCAAGGGCCGGGTGGTGATCTCCCACGGCTACGGGGAACACGGGGAGCGCTACCGGCACACGGCCCACTGGCTGCACAGCCTGGGCTGGTCCGTCTCCAGCATGGACCACAGCGGATTCGGCCGGTCCGGCGGCGTCCGGGGCGATGCCACCAGCATCCGGGCCTTCGTGGACGACTTCGCCCTCTTCCTCCGCCAGGAACGCCGTCACGATGCCGAGCGCACCGGCGCCACGGCGCGGGTGGTGGATGGCGTGCCTATGCCCCCTCTGCCCGTCTGCCCCCAGGTGGTGCTGGGCCACAGTTTCGGCGGGCTGGTGTCCCTGCTGACCCTGCTCTGGCATGCCGACACCCTGGATGGCCTGATCCTCTCCAGTCCGAGCGTGGCCGTGCGTCCTCATTCCAAGGCCCTGCTCCTGCTGTCCCGGGTCCTGCGCTGGCTGATGCCCCACCGCCCCATCCAGCTCCGCGGAGACAAGGGCCAGGTCTGCTCGGACCCCATCATCGTGCAGCGCTACGAGGCCGACCCCCTCTGCCACCGCTGGGCCACCGCCGCCTTCGGCGCGGCCCTGGAGGAAGGACGGACCGAGATCCTTTCCCTGGGGCACGAGCTGGACCGGCCCATCCTGCTGCTGGAATCCGGCACGGATACCGTGGTGGATCCCGACGCCTCCGAGGAGCTGTGGACCGCGGTGAAGCCTGGCCTGCTGGAGCGCCACCGGCTGCCTGCGTTCTACCACGAGGTCTTCCACGATCGGCGCCGCTACGAAGCCCAGGCCCTGGTGGAACCCTGGCTCGAGAACCTCTGCCAGGCCTGGAACCCTTCCCACCGCCCCTGGAACCCTTCGCACCATCCCGCCATGTCTCAAATGCTGCCCCCGGAGTCCGCATGAAGCGCATCCTCACCGCTCTCTCCCTGAGCCTCCTGATCGCGGGGCTGGGATTGGGCTGCCGCAAGCCGAAAACCACCGACAACACCATCAGCGCCGCCGTCCTGATGGCCACGGCGGACAAGCAGATGAAGCGGGGCAAGTTCATCGATGCCCGGCAGACGCTCCGGCAGCTGGAACAGTACCTGCCCGGTTCACCGGAGTTCCCCAAGGCCAAGCTCATGCTGGGTGACAGTTTCTTCTTCCAGCCGAGCCCCAGCTTCCCCGAAGCCGAGGTGGAGTACGCGAGCTTCCTGAACTACTTCCCCCGCCACGAGCTCCGCGACTACGCCCTGTACCACCGGGCCCTCTGCCACTTCTCCTCCATCGAAAGCGCCGAGCGCGACCAGGCCGAGACCCGCAGGGCCCTGGAGGGGTTCCAGCAGCTGCTGGCCGAATCGCCGGGCAGCCCCTATGCCGGGGAAGCCAGGGCCAAGGTGCTCCAGTGCTGGCGGCGCATCGCCGAACACGAGCTGGTGGTGGGCATCTTCTATGTGAATGTCTACTACTACCCGGGGGCCGAGCGGCGCCTGAAGGCCCTCCTGGAGACCTATCCGGACTACGTGGATCGTGAGCGCGCCTACTTCTACCTGGGCGAGGCCATGCGCCAGCGGCTGCTCAGCACGGAAGAGATCGTCCAATTTGAAAAGGACCATGCCGCCAAACTCCAGAAACCGGACCTGAAGGACCTCACCAAAGAGCAGGGGGAGCAGTTCGGGAAGGAGTTCAACACCTTCACCACGGACCGCATCAAGGGTTTCCGGGACGAGGCCAGAAGCTATTACCAGAAGCTGGTGGAGAGCTATCCCGGGTCCGAATGGGCCCGCCGCGCCGCCGACCGGCTGGTGAACATGGGCACCAGCGGGGTGAAGGAGGAGCTGGACAGCTAGACCCAGCCCACTGCCGAGGCCTCCGATGATCCTCTTGGCCATCACCCCGGGCACCGGCTTTGACCGCCATCGGTGGGCGGGGGTGTTGCGCTCCGGCGTGGACGCCTTCCTCATCCGCGAGAAGCAGCTGGAAGCTCGCGCCCTGCTGGACGCCGCGCGATGGTGCCAGGATGAGGCGCCCGGCATCGATCTCTGGGTGGCCGGCCGGCTGGACGTGGCCCTTTCCGCCGGCTGCGGCCTGCATGCGCCCGAGGCCTATCCCGAGCTCGATCCAGGCTGGGCGCCCCTCTCCCGGCCCCTCCACGCCGAAGCCCAGTGGGAGGACCGGAAAACCTGCCGCCAGCTTCTGGTGTCGCCGGTCTTCGAGAGCCCGGGCAAGGGCGAGCCCTGGGGCACGGCGCGGCTCCACCGCTTTCTCGATCAGCTTCCCCCAGCGGGCCCCAGGCTGCTCGCCCTGGGCGGCGTGGGGCCCGGGAATGCAGGCCTGCTCCGCCACCCGCGCCTGGCGGGCCTGGCCGCCATCCGCCCCTTCTGGATGGGGGATCCCCGCCGTGCCGTGGCCGCCTTCCGCGCCGCTGAATAGGCGCATCCTTCCACCGGCTTCGGCGACTTGCGGGAGAAGGCCGGCAGGCCGCTGGTATCCTTGGGACCGGAGGCCCCATGGAATTGCCAGAGCACCTGCATCACCTGGTGAGCGAGCTGGGGGATTCGCTGGTCAAGGCCCTGGCCGAGGACGATCACTGCCGCGACCTCACCTTCCAGATCCAGGCCCAGGGCTACGGCCTCATGCTCATCCTGGAAGCGGCGCCCATCCGGCTCCGGGGCGCAGATCCCGGGGAGGCCCTCCCGCAGGAGGGGCCCGAGCAGCCGTTCTCCGATGACGACAAGCGCCTGATGAAGTCCTTCAAGATCCGGATGGATTGAAGATGCCCCACCTGTGGGACCAGCCGGCCCCGGAAGCCGGCCGCGCACCGCGCCCCAATGCCGCAGGCCTGGATGCCCCCAGCCTGAAGGCCCTCATGGCCTCCCTGGGCGAACCCGCCTGGCGTGGCGGCCAGCTCTTCGACGGCCTCTACCGGCAGCGGTGGAGCCGCTGGGACCAGTTCTCCAGCCTGCCGAAGGCCCTGCGGAGCCGCCTGGAAACAGACGTGGATCTGGCCTGGCCAGTCATTGTCCAAAGCCAGTCCTCCAGCGACGGATCCACCAAGCACGTCTTCGAGTTGGCCGATGGGAGGCAGGTGGAGGGTGTGTTCATGCCCTACGCCGACCGGGTCACGCTCTGCCTGTCCAGCCAGGTGGGCTGTGCCATGGGCTGCACCTTCTGCGCCACCGGGCAGATGGGGATCATCCGCAACCTCACCGCCGCCGAAATCACCGGCCAGGTGCTGGCCATGCTGAACCACCACAGCCATCCCTCGGAGCGCCCGGTCAACCTGGTGTTCATGGGCATGGGAGAGCCCCTGCACAACCTCGACCACCTGATGGCCGCCTTCGGCATCCTGGCGGACCCCAAGGGCCTGGCCATCCCACCCCGGCGCGTCACCGTATCCACGTCAGGCCTGGTGAGCGGCATCGACCGCCTGGGCGCCTTCGCCCGGCGGCCCCGCCTGGCCCTCAGCCTCAACGCCACCACGGACGCCCGGCGTTCAGAGATCATGCCCGTGAACCGGGTATGGAACCTGGAGGCCCTGGCGGAGGCGCTGGCCGCCTTCCCGCTCCAGTCCGGGGAACGGATCACGCTCGAGTACGTGCTGCTGAAGGGGGCCACCGACAGCCTGGAGGATGGCCGCCGCCTCACCGCCTTCGCCCGCCGCTTCCCCGCCAAGGTGAACCTGATCCCCTTCAATCCCCACGAAGGCAGCGGGTTCGAACCGCCGGACGAATCCCGCATCAGTGCCCTCTGTGGCCTGCTGTCGGATGCGGGCCTGCCCGTCAGCGTCCGCCGCAGCCGGGGCCAGGACGTGGCCGGGGCCTGCGGCCAGCTGGTGAGGGACGGCCGCCGAGGTTCCTGAACCTGGGCTTCCGGCTTTGCGGCATCCTGATGCCATGCCCGGCCCGCCCCTCTCCCTGTTCCGCCTCCTGGACCAGCTCCTGGAGGAGGACGGCACGGTCTCCGTGCGGGAGCTCCTGGACCGGGCCGGTGAGCAGACCTACGGGCTCGCGCTGCTGATCCTGGCCCTCCTCACGTTCATCCCGGGCGTAGCCAACCTGCTGAGCCTCGGGACCCTGGCCCTCGGCCTGCAGTTCTGGTGGGGACGCAGCCACCTCTGGCTTCCGGAGCCCCTTCAGCGGTTCGAGATGCAACGGGGACGGGTCAAGGAGCTGCTGGCCCAGGTGGAGGCCCGCATCGCGTGGCTCGGAACCCGGACGGCCCCCCGCAAGGCGCCAGGGCGCCGGACCCTCGGCTTCCTGGTGAGCTGGACCGCCCTGCTGGCGGCCCTGCCCGTGCTCCTGCCCTTCGCCAACATCCTCCCCGCCATCGGCCTGGTGCTCCTCGGCGTCGCCCTCCTGGAGGAGTGGCCGCTGCTCGCCTGGCTGGGAGCTGGCTTCAGCCTGCTCACGACCATCTACTTCGCACTGTCCGCCAGGCTCGTCCTGGAGACCCTCAAAGCGGCCTTCCGCATGGGGCTGGCATGAGGTTCGACGCCCTCACGCTCTTTCCCGAGTACTTCGAGGCCGCCCGCCTGGGTATCACCGGCCGGGCCTTCCGGGACCTGGGGCACGGGCTCCACACCCACAGCTACCGGCCCTTTGCGGGCAACGCCTTCGGCCATGTGGACGATGCCCCTTTCGGCGGCGGCCCCGGCATGGTGCTGCGCCCCGATGTGCTTCGCGACGCCCTGGCCTCCGTGCCCCGGGAAGGCGCGGGCCGCGTCATCCACTTCAGCCCCGCCGCCCCGCCCCTGACCCATGCGAAGGTGCGGGAACTGGCCCGCCTGGACCAGCTCATCCTGGTCTGCACCCGCTACGAGGGTCTGGACCAGCGGGCCGTGGACCGCTTCGTGGACGAAGAACTCAGCGTGGGCGAGGCGGTCCTCAGCGGCGGCGAACTGCCGGCCCTGTTCCTCATGGACGCCGTCTGCCGCTGGCTGCCCGGCGTCCTGGGCAACGAAGCCTCGGCCGAGCAGGACAGCTTTGCCACCGGCCTGCTGGACCACCCCCACTTCACCCGGCCTGCGGCGTTCGAAGGCCTGGCGGTGCCGGCGGTCCTGCAGGGCGGCGATCACGGCGCCATCCGGCTGTGGCGGCTGCGGGAGGCCATGGCCCGCACCAAGCGCCTGCGGCCGGATCTATGGGCCGCCTGGCTTCGCAACCGTCTGCAGGACCTGGACCGTCCAGCCCAATGGTGCGCCTGGCAGGTGGAGCATCCCGAGGACTGGCCGCGCTCCAAGCCCAGGGGATGGAAGGGGTGGAAGGCCTCAACCTGAGGTGTAAAGCGCCACGAGTGGGCACTTTTTGCAACACCACTAAGCTGAAAGGTTCTGCAACGGCTTGTGTTTTTTTTCTTATGGCTGGAGTGGGTTTTCAACACCTATCAATCGTCTTTCAGGAATCATCGAACGATTGGCATTGGTGCTGCTCTGTGGAGAAAGGCCCCGCTTGGGCCCCATGGAGCTTTCATGAAACTCCGCACCATCGCATTGGTCGCCGCCGCCCTGGCCGCCCCCGCCCTCTCCGCCCAGGAAGGCCCCCGGTTCGGCCTGCAGGCCGGCCTCAACCTTCCCCAGGCCGACCTCAAGGACGCCGTGGACAGCAAGGTGGGCCTGAACATCGGCGCCCACCTGGCCCTGGATCTCCGGGGCGGCCACATGCTCCGTCCCCGAGTGGACTACACCTGGTTCCCCGAGTACACCCTGAGCGATTTCGGAGGCTCGGCCAGCGTCAAGTTCTCCAGCCTCGCCCTTGGCGCCGACTACCTCTACTTCGTGGCCGGGAAACCCGAGGGCCTCTACTTCACGGGCGGCCTCGGCCTCATCCAGTGGAAGGCCGAATCCAGCGCCTCCTTCCTAGGCACCAGCGTTTCAAACAGTGAAACCACCACCAAGCTGGGGCTGGCCATCGGCGCCGGCTACCAGTTCAACCAGACTGTCGGCGCGGAAGTCCGCTACCAGACCAGCAAGGCCTGGGAAGGCACCCTGGACACGATCCAGGTCGGCGTGACGTTCAAGTTCTAAGCTTCCATCAGGCCGGGAGGGGGCGTTCCTGGAACGTCCCCTTCCCTTTTCCGGCCCTTCCGATACACTGTTGGACTCCCCGTCCGGGGACTTTCGAGCCATGTCCGCCTGATCGAAGGCTTGGGACCGCTGGCCCAGGAGCCCATATGAGCCACATCATCGATCAACTCGAAGCCAGCCTGCTTCGCTCGGACCTGCCCCGCATCCAGCCCGGCGACACCGTCAAGGTGCACGTCAAGGTGAAGGAAGGCGAAAAGGAGCGCATCCAGCTCTTCCAGGGCATCGTCATCGGCATCAAGGGCGGCGGCATGCGCACTTCCTTCACCGTCCGCAAGGTTGCGAGCGGCGTGGGCGTGGAGCGCATCTTCCCCCTGAACAGCCCCACCATCGACAAGCTGGAAGTCGTGCGCCACGGCAAGGTCCGCCGCGCCAAGCTCTACTTCCTGCGCGAGAAGCTCGGCAAGGCCGGCCGCCTGAAAGAGCGCCGCACCGACAACAACGCCCAGTAATTTCCAAGTGCTAGTCCAGAAAGGCGCCCATTCGGGCGCCTTTCTGGTTTGGAACCATGGCACCGGACCGATGAGCGCCCCATGTTGGGGCCACCGTTTCCCGGGAGAATCCATGAAACGACTGTCCCCCACCCTCGTGGCCAGCCTCGCTGGCGCCCTGTCCCTCCAGGCCGAGGCTCCCCGCTACGGTGTGCAGGGCCTGGTGAACATCCCCCTGGCCGACCTGAGGAATTACGTGGACAGCAAGCCTGGCCCGGGCATTGGCATCCACGGCACCTTCGACCTGGGCGACGGCCACATGGTGCGTCCCCGGCTGGACTACACCATCTACCCCGAAGCCGCCTTCGCCACGGTCAAGCAGACCGCCACCCTTGCCAGCCTCGGCGCCGACCACCTCTACTTCCTCACGGGCAGGCCCGAGGGGCTCTACATCACTGGAGGCCTCGCAGCCATGCGATGGTCGTTCGAAACCAACACTGCGGGCCTCAAGGCGAGCGGCCACACCATCAAACTGGGCTTCGCCGCGGGAGTGGGCTACCAGTGGAATACCACCCTTGGCACCGAGGCCCGCATCGTCCACTCCTCCATCGCCAGCGACTTCCAGGCGGACGCCCTGCAGGTGGGGGTGACGGTCCGGTTTTAATGTTCTCCGGGGGTTCCNNCGCGCTTCGCGCACACCCCCGGACCCCCGCGCGAAGCCCGGCGAAGCCGGGTTTCGCTTTGCTTGTTCTCCGGGGGTTCCCCTTGCCGCGCATGCGTGGCAAGGATCCAGGGGCGCCCTTCGCGGCTCCACCTGGAACGCGTGTCCGGAATCCAAGGCGCCTTGCGCTGGTCAGAGGCCGTATTCCGTCCAGCGGCGCGCCATTTTCTCCAGAATCTCCTCGGGGAAGACCAGGTCCCGCGGCCACTCGCGCGGGTAGCCGTCCCAGGGCCGGTTCTTCCGGGTGGCGTCGATGCCCACCTTGCTGCCGAAGGCGAAGCGGTCGGAGGCGTGGTCCAGCACGTCCAGCGGGCCTTCGGTGAAGAGCATGTCGCGCCTCGGATCCACGTTGCTGGTGAGGCGGAAGAGCACCTCGTTCAGGTCGTGGGGATCGATGTCCTCGTCCACCACCACGATGCCCTTGGTGAACATGATCTGGCCTGTGCCCCAGATGGCGTTCATCACCTTCTGCGCGTGGCCGGGGTATTCCTTCCGCATGGAGAGGATCACCAGGTTGTGGAAGGCGCCCGCGGCGGGCAGGTGCATGTCGCGGATCTCCGGCAGCACCATGCGCAGGAGGGGCAGGAAGATCCGCTCCGTGGCCAGGCCCAGGTAGGCGTCCTCCTGGGGCGGACGGCCCACGATGGTGGCGGGGAATACGGGGTTCTTCCGCATGGTGATGGCTTCCACATGCAGCACCGGGTAGTCGTCCGCCAGGGAGTAGTAGCCCGTGTGGTCGCCGAAGGGCCCCTCGCGGCGCAGTTCGCCGGGATTCACGTAGCCCTCGATGACGATCTCCGAATCCGCGGGCACCTCCAGGTCATTCGTCACGCAGGGCACCATCTCGATGCCCTCGCCCCGCAGGAAGCCCGCGAACATCACCTCGCTGAGGAAGGGTGGCAGGGGCGCGGTGGCCGCGTAGGTCAGGGCCGGGTCGCCCCCGAAGCTCACGGCCACGGGCATACGCTCGTCCTTGCCATAACCGTGGCGGTTCCGCGCGCCGTCGTGATGGAGCTGGGTATGGAAGCCCAGGGTGCGGTCGTCGTAGACCTGCAGACGGTAGAGGCCCACGTTGCGGTGCCCCGTCTGCTTGTTGCGGGTGTGGCTCATGCCGAGCGTGATGAAGGGGCCGCCGTCCTCGGGCCAGGTGGTCAGCACGGGCAGATCGCCGAGCCGCACCTGGTCGCCCTTGAGGACGATCTCCTGGCAGATCCCCTTGCGGACGGTCTTGGGCATCCAGTTGCCGACTTCGGCCAGCACCGGCAGCTTGGCCAGCTTCTCGAAAAAGCCCGTGCCGGGCTTGGGCATGGCCTCCTGCACCAGCTTCTCGATGCGGTCGGCGATGGCATCCAGGCCCCGGGATTCCTTGTCCACGCCCAGGGCCATCTCCATGCGCTTGAGGCTGCCGAAGGCGTTCATGGCCACGGGCATGGCCTTTCCGGCGGGGGTTTCGAACAGCAGGGCCCTGCCGCCCCCGGGCTGCTTGGACACCTGGTCGGCGATGGCACCCATCTCAAGGAAGGGGTCGACTTCGGAAGACACACGGCTCAGTTCGCCCGCGGCCTCGAGCTGTTTCAGGAAGGTCTGGAAGTCGCGGCCCATGGGAATCTCCGGACCCCGATCATCCCATCCCCGGGGGAATCCCTGGAACCCCATGCTCCCAGGTCCAGGAATTTCCCTTGAGGCGACAGGACTTTCCCCGCATACTGATGGGCCTTGCCCTGGCCGTGGGCCCCCAAGCGCGTCCGATGGATTGCCGCCCACACGCCCCAATCAAAGAGGTATCCATGTTCGCAATCATCAAGACCGGCGGGAAGCAGTACCGCGTCGCCGAGGGCGATATCCTCCGCGTGGAGACGCTGGAGAAGGATCCCAAGCAGGCCGTCACCTTCGACCAGGTGCTGCTCATCGACAACAACGGGGATCTGAAGGTGGGCCAGCCCACCGTGCAGGGCGCCACCGTCGAGGCCGAGGTCATCACCCATGACCGCGCCAAGAAGGTCATCATCTTCAAGAAGAAGCGCACCACCACCTACCAGCGCACCCAGGGCCATCGCCAGAACTACACCGAGGTCCGCATCAAGGCGATTAAGGCCTAGTCATGCGTTTTTCGCCTGCGGCGAAAAACGTAAGTGAAACGCGAAAAATCTGAAGAGGTACTCTCATGGCTCATAAAAAAGGCGTCGGTTCCAGCCGCAACGGTCGCGATTCCCATTCCCAGCGCCTCGGCGTGAAGGAATTCGGCGGGGAAGTGGTTCCCGGCGGTTCCATCCTCGTCCGCCAGCGTGGCACCAAGTTCAAGGCCGGCATCAACGTCGGCATGGGCAAGGACCACACCCTGTTCGCCCTCATCGACGGCAAGGTCCGCTTCCAGGACAAGGGCCAGTCCGGCCGCTTCATCCACATCGATCCCATCGAGGGGTAGACCTCGGCAGCCTTTCACCACGGAGGCACCGAGGCCACGGAGACATGAACACGGAGAAGGCACTGAGGAACAAACCTCCGTGTTTTTCTCCGTGTTTTCCTCGGTGACCTCTGTGCCTCCGTGGTTCATCTTTTCTTCTGATCGGCACCACCATGTTCCTTGACCACGTCCAGCTCCGCGTCTCCGCCGGTCACGGCGGCGCCGGCGCCATGAGCTTCCGCCGCGAGAAGTTCGCCCCCGAGGGCGGCCCAGATGGCGGCGACGGTGGCAAGGGGGGCTCGGTGTTCCTCCGGGCCAACAAGGCCCTCAACACCCTCAATCCCTATCGCAGCAAGCGCGATTTCACCGCCGAGCGCGGCCGCCAGGGCGAAGGCTGCATGCGCCACGGCAAGGACGGCCTGGACGTGGTGCTGGAAGTGCCCCTGGGNNGAGCTCAAGCTCATCGCGGACGTGGGTCTGGTGGGCTTCCCCAACGCCGGCAAGAGCACCCTGGTGAGCTGCCTCAGCGCCGCCCGGCCCAAGATCGCCGACTATCCCTTCACCACCCTGGAGCCCCAGCTCGGCGTGGTGAGCCTGGACCGCTTCGGCGGCGACATGCTCGACAGCTGGGTCATCGCCGACATCCCGGGCCTCATCGAAGGCGCCGCCGGGGGCGCGGGCCTGGGCATCCAGTTCCTCCGCCACGTGGAGCGCACCCGCGTCCTCCTTCATCTGGTGGACCTGTCGGACCCCATCACCGAGCCCGCCGAGGCCGTCCGCATCATCGAGGGTGAGGTGATGGCCTTCAGCCCCGTGCTGGCCGCCAAGCCCCGCTGGCTCGTGGCCACCAAGCTCGACGCCCTGCAGGACGAGGACCGCCGGGCCGCCTTCGAAGCCCTCTGTGCCGACCGCGGCCAGAAACCCGTCTTCATCTCCGGGGTCACCGGCGAGGGACTGCGCGATCTGGCCTTTGCGGTGAACGCGATGCTCAAGGGCGGCCCGGGCTTCGCCATCGAGGCCAGCGAGGACTGGGACACCCCACGCCCAGACCGCGACGGGACTGCCGGAGAGATCCGGTGACACGCATCGGGCTGCTCGGAGGCGCGTTCAACCCTCCGCACAACGGCCACCTCAAGCTGGCGCGTCTGGCCCTGGAACACCTGGACCTCGACGAGCTCCGCTTCGTGCCCACGGCCGTCAGCCCCCACAAGCCCGATCCCGGCGGCCCCAGTGCCGAGGCCCGCCTGCACCTGCTGGCCGGGGCCCTGCAGGCCTTCGACCCCCGCTGCCGGGTGGAGCGCCTCGAAGTGGACCGCGGCGGCGCCAGCTACACCGTGGACACGCTGGAAGCCCTCACCGCCCGCGAACCCGGGGCGGCCTGGATCCTCGTCATGGGCAGCGACCAGTTGCCGGGCCTCTCCCGCTGGAGGCGCCCGGAGCGGGTCTTCCAGCTGGCCTCTGCCGCCGTGGCCCTCCGGCCGGGCGCGGCGGTGGACCTCCCCTCCGTGCCCGGCCTGCGCCCTGCCGCCACCTGGTCCGGCGGCCCCGGCGAATTCGTCTGGCTCCCCTCCACGGAACTGGATCTGGCTTCCACGGAGCTCCGCCTCCGTCTGGCGGCGGATCCTGCCCATGATCCCGAAGGCATCCCCGACCAAGTTATGGCTGCCATCCGCTCTGAAAACCTGTATCGTTAGCCTGCTCTGGAGCACGCATGACCCTTGATTCCCGGCTCGCGACTGTCGTCGAGGCCGCCCGGTCCAAGAAAGCCTTCCGCATCCGGCTCGTGGACGTGAAGGACATCGCCAGCTTCACGGACGTCTTCGCCTTCATGAGCGGAGGCAGTGACCGCCAGAACCGCGCCATCGCCGACGCCGTCGAAGAGGCCTTGAAGCTCACCGGCGAGCGCCCCATCTCCCGCGAGGGCGAGGCCAATGCCAACTGGGTTCTCCTCGATTACGGCAACCTGGTCGTCCACGTCATGGATGAGGAGACCCGGCGCCACTACAACCTCGAAGGGCTCTGGAACGCGGGCCGCGAGCTGGAACTGCCTGCGGAAGTCCACCCCGCCTCCGATGCCCGTCCGTAGGAGCTGACCTCCATGCTGACCAATCAGACCAATGCCTTCGAGGCCATGCAGGCCCGCCTCCGGGTCGCCTCCCAGCTCTACGGCCTGGATGACGCCCTCTTCAAGGTCTTCATGGCCCCCAGCCGCTCCATGATCGTGAGCCTGCCCGTGCTCATGGACAACGGCCACTGGGAAGTCTTCACCGGCTACCGCGTGCAGCACAACATCGCCCGCGGCCCCGCCAAGGGCGGCATCCGCTACGACCTGAACGTGAGCCTGGACGAAGTGAAGGCCCTGGCGGCCTGGATGACCTGGAAGTGCGCCGTGGTGGACGTGCCCTTCGGCGGCGGCAAGGGCGGCATCGTCTGCGACCCGTCCCGCCTGAGCCTCGGTGAGAAGGAGCGCCTCACGCGCCGCTACATCGCCGAGATCATGGACATCCTCGGCCCCGACCGCGATGTGCCGGCCCCGGACATGGGCACCGACGCCCAGACCATGGCCTGGGTGCTCGACACCTACTCCATGCACGTGCGCCGCACGGAGAACGCCGTCGTCACAGGCAAGCCCCTGGGCCTGGGCGGCAGCCTGGGCCGCAACGAAGCCACGGGCCGCGGCATCCTCATCACCGCCCGGGAGGCCATGCAGCGCCTGGGCAAGCCCCTGGCCGGGGCCACCGTGGCCGTACAGGGTTTCGGCAACGTGGGCAGCCAGGCTGCGCGCCTGCTGCATGAGGCCGGGGCCCGCGTCGTGGCTGTCAGCGATCTCCAGGGCGCCATCAAGAACGACCGGGGCCTGGATATCCATGCCCTGCTCAAGCACGTGGCCGAGACCAGGACCGTCGCCGGGTTCAAGGGCGCCGAGCCCATGGATCCCGCCGCGCTCCTCACCCACGCAGTGGACATCCTCGTGCCCGCGGCGTCCGAAAACCAGATCACGGAAACCAACGCAGCCCAGGTGCGCGCCAAGGTCATCGTGGAGGGCGCCAACGGCCCCACCACGCCCGAAGCCGACCCCATCCTGCTGGAGAACGGCGTCCTCGTGGTGCCCGACATCCTGGCCAACGTGGGCGGCGTCACCGTCAGCTACTTCGAGTGGGTGCAGAACCGCCAGGGCTTCTACTGGCGGGAACGTGAGGTCAACGAACGGCTGGTGGACTACATGACCCATGCCTTCCAGGCCACCTTCGCCACCACCGACAAGTACAAGACCAACCCCCGCATCGGCGCCTACATCCTGGCCCTGGACCGCGTGGCCCAGGCCATGAAGTACCGCGGATTCTACGCCTAAGAGCATCTAGAGAAACTCCCCGGCCGCGGCGTTAGGATGGAGGTCTGCACGTCCATCACTGAAGCCTCTGCCGGGGATTTTCCATGGCTCGTACGCGCTTCCAGGATGCGGGAGAGGGTCTCCCGCTGAAGGCCCTTCCCGCTGCGGCCCTGCGGGCTGTGCTGAGCGAGGGCTATTCCGGGCGCCAGTTCCGCCGGGACCTCACCGCCGGCTTCCTGGTGGGCATCGTGGCCCTGCCCCTGGCCATGGCCCTGGCCATCGCCGTGGGCGTGCCGCCCCAGCAGGGGCTCTACACCGCCATCATCGCGGGGTTCTTCACGGCCCTGCTGGGCGGCTCGCGCATCCAGGTGGCAGGCCCCACGGCCGCCTTCATCGTGGTTCTCGCCCCGCTCTATGCCCGCTTCGGCCTGGCCGGGCTGCTCGTCTCGGGGCTCATGGCCGGNNCCTGCAGATCAAGGACCTCTTCGGTCTGAAGCTCGCGGGGAATCCCGACCACTTCTACGAACGGCTCACCAGCATGATCCAGGCCCGGGGCACCGCATCGCCCTGGGAGTTCCTCGTGGGCCTGGGCACCCTGGCGATCCTCCTCCTGCCGCGCCTACCCAAGCGCCGGCTGGTGAAGCTGCCGCGGATGCTGCGCAAGATCCCGGCCCCCCTCATCGCGCTGCCCGCAGCGGCCCTGGCCGCCTGGGCCCTGCCCCATCTCATCGCCGGGTTTTCCGTGGACACCATCGGCACGCGCTTCCACACCCTCATCGGGGGGCGGATGGTGGATGGCATCCCCCAGGTCCCCCCCATGCCCATGTGGCCCTGGAACGCCCCAGGGCCCGGCGGGGAACCCCTGGGCATGAACCTGGGCACCCTGCGGATGCTCCTCCCCAGCGCCTTCGCCGTGGCCATGCTCGGCGCCATCGAATCGCTGCTGTCGGCCGTGGTGGCGGATGGCATGGCCCGCACCCGCCATGACCCCGATGCCGAGCTGATGGCCCTCGGGGTCGGCAACATCCTGGCGCCCTTCTTCGGCGGCATCCCCGCCACCGGCGCCATCGCCCGGACCGCCACCAACTTCCGCTTCGGGGGCCGGACCCCCGTGGCCGCCATGACCCACGCCCTCACGATCCTGCTGGCCATCCTGGCCCTGGCGCCCCTCATCCGCTTCCTGCCCATGGCCAGCCTCGCGGCCCTCCTGCTGCTGGTGGCCTGGAACATGTCCGAGGCCGAGCACTTCATCCACACCCTCAAGGTCGCCCCCAAGAGCGACGTGGCCGTGCTGCTCACCTGCTTCTTCCTGACGGTGGTCTTCGACATGGTCATCGCCGTCACCGTCGGCATCATGCTGGCCTCGCTGCTCTTCATGCGGCGCATGGCCGGCCTGTCCGGGGGCCGGCTCACCCATCCGGACCATCGCTCCCTCCCGGGGCCCCTGCCCGATGGCGTGGTCATCTACGATCTGGCGGGCCCCCTCTTCTTCGGGGCCGCCGAGCGGGCCATGAACGCCATGCGGGCCATCGGCGCCGAGGTCCGGGTGGTCATCTTCCGCATGGAGCAGGTGCCCAGCGCGGATGTGACGGGGCTCGTGGCCATGGAGGGCGTCCTGCGGGAAATGGCGCGGCAGGGCATCAAGGCCATCTTCGTGGGGCTCCACGGCCAGGCCCGCGAGGTGTTCGAGCACGGCGGCATCCGCGAGAAGGCTGGCGAACTGGCCGTCTGCGACACCATGATCGACGCCTTCCATGTCATGGACGCCAAGCTCCACACCTACCACCGCTCCGGGCTCGGACCCATCCGCTTCCAGGTGCTGCACCGGGAGAAAACGAAGATCCGGAAGGCCCCGAAGTAGGGACCTTCCGGATCGGGCCTGCAGGTTGGACTCAGAGCCCCAGGTTCACGGTCACCGTGGCCCCGATGGACACCGTGGCGGGCTGGACCGCCGAGGCCGTCGCCGTGGTGCTGCCATCGGCATTCAGGGTGGTCCTCACGGCCCGGACGCTGTAGGCGCCGACCGGCACGTTGGCAAACCCATAGGTTTCCGTGGAGGCACCCATGGTGGCCATGGTCGTCCGCACGATGAAGCTGTGGCTTCCGGAGGAGGTGGCCAGCGACTGCAGCAGGTTGACCTGGTCGCTCTGGTTGCTGGCGGCCATGGGTGTGAGGCCGCCGGAAATGGCGCCCGCGGCGGCGGAGGCCGTGAACGCGGCGTTGTAGGTGAACACCGGCGTGGCGGCATTCAGGGCGAAGCCATCGCTGGCCTTGGCGTCATAGGCCTTCAAGGTCGTCGTGCCGGTCACGGGCTGGCTCACCACGTGGTAGGTCGAACCCACGGGGAGCAGGTCCAGGGTGTAGGCGCCATTGGCGTCCGTCACCGTGCTGCGGGAGATGATGGCGTTGCCCGATCCATCAAGGGCCTCCGCGTAGACCATGGCTCCCGCCAGGCCGGTCGCAGTCGCCGCATCCGTGAGCATCCCGGAGATGGAACCGGTGGCCACCTTGTCAAAGGCCCGGATGGTGGGCCGGAGGATGTACTGACCCGAGGCCCCGGCCTGCACCACCTGGATGGAGTGGGCCGCGTCGAAGTCGATCCACACATCCTTCGTGGTGCCCGCCGCCACGTCGAAGCTCACGGTCAGCTTGATCCCGCTCTGGAGCCCCGAGGGCACGGTCAGGTCGTGCACGGAGCCATCCGCCAGTTTCACGGTGTTGCCGGATCCCAGCACCAGGCGCATCTGCTGGTAGCGGCCGGCCGGCAGCGTGGCCCCGGCAGCGAGGGTCTCGCTCACGCCGCCCACGAGACTCAGCAGGTTGAGGGTCTTGTTGGGTGTCCCGAGGGTGATCCAGCCGCCGGAGCCGCTGATCTCCACGGACTGGATGTTCACATTGATCTCCTGATAGCCGGCGATGGGACCGTCCACCAGATGCACCGTCATGGTCCCGGAGCCTCCGGAACTGGAGCCGCCGCAGGCCATCAGAAGGGCGAGGCCCAGGCCCGCCACCAGCGAAAAGGGTGTGCGCCAATTCAGCATGTCCACCTCCATACCGTCGCCCGGAAAACAGGCGTCAGGACAGACATCATCCGCCCGGAAGCAGGGTTGCGCAATTTGAAAAAATGATCTAAAACAAATCATATAAAAACATAGATCTTTGTATCTAGCCCAACTAGAACACCCTGAGCAGGGCCACATAACCGTTCACCGTTCGGACACCTGCGATGTCGCTCTGAACGCCCACGCCCAGGTCCACGCGCACGGCGGTGAAGAGCCAGAAGCCCGGGAGATCGCCGGTGATGCCGACGCCGCTCATCCCGTAGGTCTTCTGGTCATCCAGGCTGCGGGCACGGGCGTGTTCGAGGCTGAGGGACAAGCGCAGGTTCGGTCCCGTGGGGATGGCGAGGGCGGCCTTCCCGTAGGCCACACGGTCCGCGGAGATGGCGTTGGATCGGATGCCCGCGATGCGGACGGCCCCGCCCATGCCTCCCACATCCAGGGCCTTGAAGCGGTCGAAGGCCCGCCCAGTGGCCCACCCCGCCTCACCGTGGAACCAGAAGCCGGGGCTCACCTCGCGGTCCAGGCCGAGGCTCCCGCCCCAGCGCCGGAAGTCCCCGCCCTCGGGCACAGCCTTCGGATCCGCCGCGGTGCCGTAGGTCCCATCGGGGCGGCGGCCCCAGCCGTGGTAGGCGCGGACCTGGAAGCCCCGGAACAGCCAGGAGCCCTGGAGGGTGCCCATGCGGGTGAGCCCGGAGGGCGGCAGCACGTAGCCCGGAGTGCGGTACTTGTCCTCGCCCTCGCTGAAGTCGTCGTACTGGATGTCACCCCGGCCTTCCAGCCGGAAGCCCAGGCCCAGGTCCCGCCCCAGCTCCAGACCCATCATGCCGAAGCGGCGGCCCACGCCGTCCCGATCCGACAGCTTCCCGTCCACCACGGGCCGCTCGGTCCCCTTCAGCAGCATGGCCGAGGCATTGGCGCTCACATCGAAACCGGCGAGCCCCCGGGGGATGGCCAGGCTGGCGGTATTGAACACCACCGCCGTGAGGGCGTTCAGCTGCACCCCCTTGCCGAAGGCGTTGTAGTCGAAGTAGAGAAAGCCCCCCAGGGGCATCACCGGCGGCGTGAGGCCCGGATCCACCAGTACGACCGCGGCCAGGGCCCGGCCGCTGCTCTTGGGCTTCTCCTCGATCTTCCGCGTGCCGTCGCCCTGTTTCGTGAAGTAGCGGGCTCCCTCCGGTGTGACCTTGAGCATGGTGGAACCCGAGGCCCGGGCGGCGGCCCTGGCCGCCTCGAACCCTTCGCCGTTCACCTGGAAATCCCGGTAGGTGAACCGGCGCTGCACCTGCACCACGCCATCGGCGCTGACCCACCGCTCGAAGGTCTGCACCGACACGGGCCGCCAGAGTCCCGGCGCCGCTTCGCCGTAGGTGAGGATCTCCCGCTCGCTCTTCACCGTGCCCGGCAGGTTGGCCCGCTCGCGCCGCTCCACCAGGATCCGCCCCGTGGCCTCCTCCACCTCCAGGTCGCCTTCGTACATCAGGGGGTCCGCATCCACGGACTCGAACCGCAACGACCGCCGCCCCGGCCCCGCCGCTCCGCCGTCCCGGTAGCGGTAGCGCTCGGTCATGCCCAGGGCCACGGGCAGGGACATGGACTGGCGGCTTTCGATGAGGGGCAGCTGCACCTCGCCATCGAGCTTGGCGGTGACGCCGTTGAAGCGCACGGCCTTCTGCAGCAGCTCCGGCCACTCCCCCGCCTGCTCGAAGTAGCCGAAGCTGAAGCCCAGGTCGCCGCCCCGTCCCCGGGCTCCCTGGATGTGCAGATCCAATTCCGCCTTGGCCTGGACGGTCCGGGCCACGGCCCGTGACCGCAGCTGGGCTGCCCGCACCTTGGCCAGCAGGGCGCCCACGTCGTAGCTGTCGGCGGCGCTCACCGCCACCTCGGTGCGGTCTTTGGGCAGGGGCGCCGGGGACCAGGTGCCGCTCGCGAAGATCCAGCGCTGGGCGGCCCCGGCCCGGTTCCGCAGGGTCAGATCCCCCAGGCCCCCCTCCACCTCCGTGAACCCCGCCGGCAGGGTCTGGGCCAATCGCGCGGCAGGGCCCTGACCCGGCACCACCACCCGGCCCCCGTCACCCATGAGGATCGACACCAGGGCGCCGGGGTCCGAAGGCAGCCAGAGGGTCCAGGGTCGGCCCGGGAACGAATCCTGGGCCCGGGTGAGCTGGCCGCGCCAGGCGGCGGCATCCAGGTTCAGATCCGCGGGCACCAGGGCGCCGCCGTCCACGGCGCCCCAGGCCGTTTCATCCAGGATGGGCGCGGCCTGGGGATCGAAGGCCACGTAGATCCGCTGGGCGGGCGACTGGGCCTTCAGCGCCTGGGCGGCTGCCAGCAGCAGCGGGATCCTCCCCTCGCCCGCCGGCAGGCGGAGCCGCACCGATGGCGCGGCCCCCAGGCCGGCCACCAGGGGGAGCCACCGCTGCCGGACCGCCTCCACCTGGGCCGCGTCCCGGTTGTCCTTTGGCACCAGCAGCGCGCCATCCACTGCCCGCAGGTCCAGGACCGCGGGCTCTGGCACGCCGCTGCGCAGGGGGCCGGTGGCGGGAGCCTGGGCCGCGAGGGCGAGCGTCAGGACGGGCAGCACGAACAACGGATGACGCGACACGGAGCCTCCGGGACATCCCCGAGGCTAACCGGTCGAGGGGGGGAGCCTCCAGACTCCAGCCTCCAGCCTCTCTTTATTTCGCTATCCTCAAAGCTCCCAGGTGCCCATGCGATTCACGGTCCGGCTCACCCATTCCAACGGCGAGGTCCTCACGCGGGACTTCGAGGCGGAGAACGCCGACACCCTGAGGGCGCGGGTGCTGGCGGAGGGCGGGTTCCCCCTGGAGATCACCCGCACGGACACGGCCTTCCGCAGCCGCACGCAGCTGAAGGCCGAGTCCCTGGTGCTCTTCAACCAGGAGCTGCTGGCCCTGCTGAAAGCCGGCATCCCCCTGCTCCAGTCCCTGGAGCTGCTGGTGGGGCACGGCAAGGATCCCCAGCTGCGGCGCAGCCTCACCCAGGTGGTGGAGCTGGTGCGCGAAGGCATGTCCTTCTCGGATGCGCTGGAGCAGGCCGGCACCTTCCCGCCCATCTACCGGAGCAACGTCGTGGCGGGGGAGCGCAGCGGCACCATGCCCGAAGTGCTGGCCCGGTGGCTGTCCTTCCAGAAATTCGCCCAGCACAGCCGCCGCCGCATCACCGAAGCCCTGTTCTACCCCGCCTTCCTGGTGCTGGTGCTGATCCTCGCCCTGGGCGTGATCTTCAACGTGGTGCTGCCCCGCTTCGCGGAGTTCTACGCCGGCGGCGACATCGACATGCCCTTCTTCACCAAGCTCCTGCTGGGCATGGGCCAGGCCGTCAGCTCCACCCTCTGGCTCCAGGGCGTGGCCATCATCGGCCTGCTCGTGCTCGCCCGCTGGATGGTGGCCTCCGAGGCCGGACGCAAGCTGGCGGAGCGCCTGCTCCTGCTGCTTCCCAAGGTGGGAACGCTCTACCGCATGTACCACTCCAGCGTCTTCTCCCGGACCCTGGGCGTGCTGCTATCCGGCGGCCTGCCCGTGGTGCAGGCCCTCGAGGTGGTGCAGCGCACCAGCCCCAGCGAGCGGATGAAGGCCGGGCTGCTCACCGTCACTGAGAAGGTGCGCGCGGGCAGCAGCCTGAACCTGGCCCTGGAACAGGCAAAGATCCTGGATCCCCTGGCCACCGAGATGGTCCGGGTGGGCGAGCAGAGCAGCGCCCTGCCGGAGATGCTCGACCACGTGGCCGACTTCTTCGACCAGGAAGTGGAGAAGGCCACCACCGCCGTCACCAGCCTCATCGGTCCCGTGCTCATCCTCTTCATGGGCGTCGTCGTCCTCGCCCTGCTGCTGGCCATCTACGTGCCGCTCTTCAACGCCAGCAGCGTGGTGAGGTGAACTCCCTCCGGGGGTTCCACGCTCCGCTCCGCTGCGCGAACACCCCCGGGCCCCCGCGCGGATCCCCGGCAAAGCCGGGGGTCCGCTGTTTCATCCTCCGGGCGCCAGGGCCAGCGCGGAACCCCCGGAGCATCACCGGTACCGCTTCTTCAGCCACTTCTGCGGATCCTGGGGCTGGGCCTGGTGGCGGATCTCGAAGCCGAGGCGGGGACCATCCACCGTGTCGCCCACGGCGCCCACGGGCTCTCCGGCCTTGAGCACCTGGCCCTTGGCCACCTGGAGGCCCAGGAGGTGGGTGTAGAGGCTGAACCACCCGGCGCCGTGATCCAGGATCACCACGGGCCCGTAGCTCTGGTAATAGTCCGCGAAGGCCACCTTGCCATCGGCCACGGCGGCCACGGGGGCGCCGCCGGTGGCCGCGATGAGCAGACCGCTCTGCACGGTCCTGGTGCGGAAGCGCGGGTGCAGGTGCTCGCCGAACCCCTGGGCCAGGGTGCCCTCCACGGGCTGGGGCAGGCCGCCCTGCAGGGAGGCGAAGCTCACGGCGGCCTCGAATGCCTCGCCCTTGGGCTTGCCCAGCAGGCCCGCCAGCAGGCGCTCCAGCTGGACCGCCTCCTCCGCCAGCTCCGACTGGGCCTGCTTCTGGGCGGCCTCGTCCTTCTGCAGGCCGTCGAGGAACCCGTTGAGCTTTTCCTCCTGGAGCCGCAGCGCCGCCTGGAGCTGGGCGGCCTCCTTCTCGTCGGAGGCCAGGCGCGCCAGCACCTCCTTGAGGGCCTTCTCCTTGGCCGCCAGATCCCCCTGGAGCCGGTGGATCTGGTCCAGGCGCTTGCGCTCCTGCAGGCGCGCCCAGGCCAGCATGCGGCCCCGCACGAGCCAGGCCTCCAGGTCCTTGAAGGTGGCGTACATGCCCAGGTCCCCCCAGGGTCCCAGGGCCTGCATCCAGCGCACCTGCTTGCGGAGGCCCCCCTGCAGCTTCAGCACCTCGCCCTGGATGCGCGCCTGCTCGCGGCTGATGACCTGGACCTCGCTCTGGGCCTGGTCCCGCCGCAGCCTTGCGCCCTCCACCTGGGCCTTGGCCCGGTCCCGTTGCAGCGAGATGCCCTGGATCTCCACCAGCACGCCCTTGCGCCGCTTCTTCAGGGCCGCCAGCTGCTGATCCACCTGCCCCAGGCGCCCCTGGATGACCGCGAGCTTCTGGCGCAGCGCCGCCGGGTCCTGGACCGTCTGGCCCAGCAGGATCACCGGGAGGAGGAAGCCCAGAGCGCGGCGCACCCGGCTATTTCCGTCCACCACCCGGCGGCAGCAGCATGGCCAGGGCCCCCAGCAGCAGCGGGCCGCCGATGGACAGAGGCAGGGCCAGCGGCGAGAAGGGGTCCGAGGGCAGCTGGGCCATGGGCAGCAGGCGGACGACGACCTCCAGCACCTTCACCTGCCCGGCGCTCCAGCCCAGGTCCTGCCCGAAGTCCAGAAAGAAGCTCAGCCGCGGCCCCAGCTCGCGGAGCAGCAGGGTGATGAGCAGCGCCAGGCCCCCGCTGGATTTCAGCAGCCGCGACAGCAGCACGGCCCACAGCAGCATCTGGAGGCCCAGCAGCAGGCCATGCAGGTCCGCCCGCAGCAGCTCCGGCGGCCAGGCCTCGCCCAGGAGGCGCCAGCTCAGCACCCACACGGGGATCAGGGCCACCTGGGACAGGAACAGCCCATGGACGAAACCCAGCCCCGTGCCCGCGAAGAAGCCCTTGAGGCGCTCACCCCGCGCCGCGGCGGCGGTCCACTGGCTCACCGGGACAAAGGCCCCCAGCACCACCACCAGGGACACCACCCAGTACATCACCCCCTGGATGCTGCCCAGCGCATAGGCCCGCAGCGAGTCCGCCCCCAGGGGCACCTGGGTGCCGAAGACCACGATCTGGGAACCGTCCGCCCCCTGCTCGCCCCGGATGCCCATGAGCACCAGCCCCGCGAGGAACAGGCAGAGCAGCGTCCAGCCGATGCGCAGCTTCGAACTACCGAAACGGTCCATG
>DPRT01000119.1:0-5680 GCA_003538615.1 Holophagaceae bacterium
TGGCGCGGCCCAGGGCCACCGTGACGTTGGTGCCCCGGGCGCGCGCCAGGACGAAGGCCTGGTCCAGGCTGCCCCGGATCTCCTGGTGGGCCGAGGACAACGCCACGGCGCCGGGATCCAGTTGGAAGAGGCCCGCCGCGGCGAGCACGGCGGCCACGCCCACGGCGATGGTGAGCTCCAGCAGGGAGAAGCCCCGCTGGCCCGTGTTGCGGCGGTCCTGGATCATGGCCGCCCCCTACTGCTTCGCGGCCGCGGGGCGCGGCAGGGGGGTCAGGGCGAGGAAGGGCTTGAGCCTGGCGTAGGACTTCTCGCCGATGCCCTTGACGTTCATCAGCTCCTCGGGCCGCTGGAAGCCGCCGTGCTGCTTGCGGAAGGCCACGATGCGCTCGGCGGTCTTCTGGCCGATGCGGGGCAGCTGCATCAGCTCCGTCACGGTGGCGGTGTTGAGGTTGACCGGCCGCTGGGGGGCCTGGGGGGCGCGGCCGGGGGCCGCGGCGAGGGGAAGGGCCAGGGCGAGGGCCAAGGCGAGGGTGGTGAAGGGGTTGGACATGGTTGCCTCCTTTCAGGCAGTCGTGTCCAATCGAGAGGTGTGCCAGTTTGTAAGTTGTTTATTTGCTTGTGCTAAATTTTTTCTTCGAAAAAATTTAGTTACTAAAAAATGACAAATTTTTATTATTAATTTGTAATTCATTTAAAATTAATATTTATATTTTGTAATAAAATTTTGAAAAAATTTTATAAGATGACATAAAAATAAGCCGGGAAACCCACCCCCCGATCCCTGTCGCCACCGCTATCCTGGATGAGTCCGAGGAGCGCTGCAGGATCCGGCCCATGGGGCGCGGAATCTCAGGCTCGGATGCTTCCTTCAGGAACGGCGCTCACCTCACCCCTGTCCGGGGCCGATGAGGTGGGCTTGTCCGCCTGTCGTCCCGGCTCTTTGTGGAGGTCCCATGACCGTCGCCACCACCGATTTCATCGTCGCTGATCTGGGCCTGGCCGCCTGGGGCCGCAGGGAGATCGCCATCGCCGAGGGCGAGATGCCCGCCCTCATGGCCATCCGGAAGCAGTACGCCGCGACCCAGCCCCTGAAGGGCGCCCGCATCGCGGGTTCGCTGCACATGACCATCCAGACTGCCGTGCTCATCGAAACGCTGAAGGCCCTGGGGGCCGAGGTGCGCTGGGCCAGCTGCAACATCTTCAGCACCCAGGACCACGCCGCCGCCGCCATCGCCGCGGGCGGCACGCCGGTCTTCGCCGTGAAGGGCGAGACGCTGCCGGACTACTGGGACTACACCCACCGCATCTTCGACTTCGAAGGCGGCGCCAACATGATCCTGGATGACGGCGGCGACGCCACCCTGCTGCTGCACCTGGGCGCCCGCGCCGAGCAGGACATCCACGTGCTGGATCATCCGGACAGCGAGGAGGCCACCGTGCTCTTCGCGTCCATCAAGAAGCGCCTGGCCACGCAGCCCGCCTGGTACTCCACCCAGCTGGCCCAGGTCCAGGGCGTGACGGAAGAGACCACCACGGGCGTCCACCGCCTGTATGAGATGGCCAAGAAGGGCGAGCTGAAGTTCCCCGCCATCAACGTCAACGACAGCGTCACCAAGAGCAAGTTCGACAACCTGTACGGCTGCCGCGAGTCCCTGGTGGACGCCATCAAGCGGGCCACGGACGTGATGGTGGCGGGCAAGATCGCCGTGGTCTGCGGCTACGGCGATGTGGGCAAGGGCAGCGCCCAGGCCCTCCGCGCCCTCAGCGCCCAGGTGTGGGTCACGGAGATCGATCCCATCTGCGCCCTGCAGGCGGCCATGGAGGGCTACCGCGTGGTCACCATGGACGAGGCCGCTGACCAGGCCGACATCTTCGTCACCTGCACCGGCAACTTCCACGTCATCACCCACGACCACATGGCCCGCATGAAGCACAACGCCATCGTGTGCAACATCGGCCACTTCGACAGCGNNATCATCCTGCTGGCCAAGGGCCGCCTGGTGAACCTGGGCTGCGGCACCGGCCACCCCAGCTATGTCATGAGCAGCAGCTTCGCCAACCAGACCCTGGCCCAGATCGAGCTGTGGACGAAGAAGGCCGACTACCCCGTGGGCGTCTACACCCTGCCCAAGCACCTGGACGAGCAGGTGGCGCGGCTCCAGCTGCAGACCCTGAATGCGAAGCTGACGGCCCTGCGTCCCGACCAGGCCAAGTACATCGGCGTGCCGATGGAGGGGCCNNGCCTTCAGCACGGCGTGACGGGTGACGGCTTCGCAGTCCAGCTGGGGGGTCTGGGTGAAGTGGGCGGCGCTGAGGTCCTGCCGCACCTTGGCCAGCACCTTGGCGCGGGAGAGGTGGTTGCCGCTGGCCAGGGCCTCCCGGCAGAAGTGCCAGGTGAAGGCGCCGTGCCAGTCCCCCTGGAGGAAGGCGTCCGCGGCGGTCTGACTGTCCTTGCAGGCGGTCCAGAGAATGTGGTGGGACAGCCCCTTCTCCAGGAGCTTGAGGTGGGCGGGGCGGGCGTGGCGGTACTCGATGTCGCGGAAGGCGTCGACGGTGGGCGGCGGCAGGTAGCGGGGCTTGCGGTCCATGAGCAGGTCCGCAGCCCGCAGGCCCGCGCCGCTGTGGCAGGTGTCCAGGAACACCTCCAGGATCACCGTCGGGGGCAGCTGCACGAACAGGTCATGCAGCTCGTCGTCCACGATGAGGTGGTCGCGGTCCCACTGGGATCCGCTCTGGGCGAGATCGTGGGGGCAGAAGGCCTCGTCGGCCCGGTCGAATTCGTCGAGGTTGAGGTCCGGCACCTGGGTGCCGTGGCCGGAGAAGCTGAAGACCAGGTGATCGTACTGGCCCGCCAGGGCGCCTTCCACCATGCGCCGCAGCTCGCGCATGATGTTGGCCTTCGTGGCGGATTCGTCCGTCAGCCGGGTGATGTCGGAATCCTCGAAGCCCAGCAGATCCTTCAGCAGCGAGGCCATGTTGTGGGCATCGTTGACGCACCCGTTCAGGGTGGCTGAAGGGAAGTTCTGGTACTGGTTGATCCCGACGCAAAGTGCGGTGCGATGGAGCATGGGAGCCTCCTCCTTGCGCGGGGTTCACGGGGACGAGCCGCGCGGACTCGTCGTGGAAACGAGCGATCCCGGCCGGTTCGGAGGAGGACTGCGGCAGATCGCGCACATCCCGGAGGGCTCCAGTTCCCACCATAGGCCTCGGCCCGGCCTGATCAAGCGCCGGGCGTGTTTTGTAGCATCATGGAGTCCCATTGCGGCGGAGTCCCATGAGCGGTGAACGACAGGAACCGGCCTGGGCCCTCACCGTCGCGGCCATCATCGAGCGGGAAGGCCGCTTCCTCTTCGTGGAGGAGACGGATGGCGCCTCGCCTGAACGCGTCCTCAACCAGCCCGCGGGCCACGTAGAGCCCGGCGAGGGCCTGCTGGAGGCCGTGCGCCGCGAGGTGCGCGAGGAGACGGGCCTGGCTTTCACGCCCGAGGCCCTGGTGGGCCTCTATCAGCTGCAGGCCCGCAACGGGAAGGACTACTGCCGCGTCTGTTTCCGCGGCACCGTGCCCGCCGGCGCCGAGGCCCTTCCGGAGGATCCGGACATCCTCGGCTGCCGCTGGCTCACCCGCGCCGAGCTGGCCGCGGCGCCGCTGCGCTCGGGCCTGGTGCTGCGCTGCCTGGACGATGCCCTGGCCGGGGCGGCCCATCCCCTGTCGCTGGTGGAGGCCGTCCGGCGGGAGCGCTGACCTATTTTTTCCGCAGCCACGCCGCGGCGATGAGCGACGTGAACAGGCCCGTGATCCAGGTGCCCAGGGCGCCCGCGAAGGCGCTGCCCAGGGGCTTCTGCATGGGGGCCTGGGCCTTCACCACGGCCTCGATCTGCTCGGGACTGAGGCCCTGCTTCGCCATCTGGAGGCGGCCCAGGGCCTCCAGCTCCGCGAAGTAGCTGGGGAACACCACCATGGTGAAGAGCAGGCTGCTGGCGAAGATGATGATGGAGGCGATCACCGAGGCGGCCACGCCGTTCTGCACCTGGCGCAGGTAGCCCGCCGCGGCGGCCGTCTTCCGCAGCATCAGCACCAGCACGACGATCTGGAGGGGGATCACCAGCCAGAACAGGAAGAGCAGACTGGGCTGCCGGTACCAGCCCGTGAAGCCCATGACGAAGGTCCACAGGGCCACCAGGACGCCCAGGAGGGCTCCGGCCCGCAGGGGCACCAGCAGGGCCTCCTCGGAAGCGGGGATGGGATCGGTCGTGGTGCGGTCGTTCATGGGGTCTCCAGGAGTTCGGCCAGGGACATGCCCCCGGCGCTGGCGGCATCGCCCGTGAGGGCCCGGCGCAGGTAGCCCGCCTGGCCCAGGTGGAAGGCCAGGTGCGTGGCCAGGTGCGCGAGGAAGATGCCCGTGACGGGCCGGTGGGGCCCCACGGGCGCGGGGAAGGGGCCGGCCTGGACCTCGGGGGTGAGGGCCGCGAGGCCCGCCTCCACGGCGGCCATCGCGGCCTCCAGCTCGGCGACCACCGAGGCGCGGGTGCCCTCCCGCTGGGCGAATTCCCGTTCCCGCTGACGAACGTACCCCGTGGCGCCCAGCACCGCACCCACGAAATGCTGGAGGTTGCCTGCCACGTGCAGGGCCACGTTGCCTGCGCTGTTGGCGATGCCCGGCACCGTCTGCCAGAGGGAGGCGTCGTCGGGAAACAGGGCCACCTCGCGCATGAGGCAGCGCAGGTCGCGGCGGAGGATGGGCAGCAGGTCGGCGGCGAGGGGGGTCATGGTCGTTCCGGNNCCCCCGCCAATGCATGCATCGGCGGGGATCTTCTGTCGTGCGCAGCTGTGGCTTATTCTGCCTTTCATGGACCTTCAAGCGCTCCTCGACGATCTGGCCTCGGAAGCCGCGCCCTTCGCGGTGCAGGGGAAGGTGGCGGACTACATCCCGGCGCTGGCGGCGGTGGATTCGTCCCGCTTCGGCATCGCCCTGGCCACGGTGGACGGGCAGCTCGTCGGCAGCGGGGACTGGCGGGAGCCCTTCTCCATCCAGAGCGTGTCCAAGGCCTTCGCGCTATCGCTGGTGCTGGCCCGGGACGGGGAGGCCCTGTGGCGGCGCGTGGGCCGGGAGCCCTCGGGCAACCCCTTCAATTCGCTGGTGCAGCTGGAGTACGAGAAGGGCATTCCGCGGAACCCCTTCATCAACGCCGGGGCCCTCATCCTCATCGACCGGCTGCTCTCCCTCACGGGGGATTCCCTGGGCACCCTGCGGGCCTTCCTGCGGGCCGAAAGCGGCAACCCTGGCGTGGACGTGGATGCCGGGATGGCCGCCTCCGAGGCGGGCCACGGCCACCGCAACGCGGCCCTGGCCCACTTCATGGCCAGCTGCGGCAACCTGGAGAACCCCGTGGAGCGGGTGCTGGACCACTACTTCCGCCAGTGCTCCCTGGCCATGAGCTGCGCGGACCTGGCCCGGGCGGGGCTCTTCCTGGCCAACCACGGCCTGCGGGCGGACGGCAGCCGTCTGCTCACCCGCAGCGAGGCCAAGCGCATCAACTCGATCATGCTCACCTGCGGCACCTACGACGCCGCCGGGGATTTCGCCTACCGCGTGGGCCTGCCGGGCAAGAGCGGCGTGGGCGGCGGCATCCTGGCGGTGCTGCCCGGGCGCGGCATCCTCTGCGTGTGGAGCCCGGCCCT
>DPRT01000119.1:5783-11056 GCA_003538615.1 Holophagaceae bacterium
GTGCCCGCCCAGGCGAGGGTTCCGGCCCCGAGCAGCAGGGCGAGGGACGCCTGGATCGCGGCCTTCGGGACAAAGAGCAGGACCAGCGCCGCCAGGGTCAGGGGCACGGCCACCAGGAAGGGCAGGCCCAGGCGCAGGGACAGGGCGCCCAGCATCAGCAGGGCGAGGAGGGCGGGCAGACGGCGGAGGACGAACATGGGGATCTCCGGCGGGTCTAGACGGCCGACGGGTTCGGACGGCCCGATCCCGGGGCCCCGGACCGGTGCCGGTCCGCCTTCCGGCTGTCCCACACCAGCCAGGCCGCCCAGGCGGTGAACAGGGTGACGCCCGCCAGGATGCCCGCCAGGCGGGACCAGGGCTCCCCGTAGACCAGGCGCTCCTGCACCCGGGCCCAGGTCATGAATCCCCAGATGAGCGAGATGAAGCCCAGCACGGCGGCCATGAGGGCGCGGGCCTCGGACCAGGGCACCAGCAGGCCCAGCATGAGCATCACGGTCAGCGGGACGATGAGGATCAGCGGAAAGCCCAGGCGCATGAACAGGGTGGCCAGGAGCAGCAGGGAGAGCTGGGCGGGGAGGAGGCGCAGGCCGGACATGGGAACTCCGTCGAAGCCTAAATCATACAAAATTGTCTGAAATATCGGATCACAACCTAGATCACGACCCGGACCACCCCCGGGCCCAGGCTTCCGCCGCCTCCGGGGCCAGGAAGGTCCAGGCCGCGAAGCGGCTCTGCTTCTGNNGCTTTCCTCGATCATGCGCCGGGCGAAGCCCGCCTCGCCGCCCTCGCACCACAACTCCGCCCCCTGGCCGCCGAAGTTCCGTCCGGTGCCGCCAGCCCGTCCCAGCTTGCGCCACTTGGTCTGGGCGGCCTCCCGGGCCTCCCGCAGGGAGCCGTGGAAGGGCGGGTTGCAGAGGGTCAGGTCGAAGCGCTCGCCGGGGCCCACCACGCCCCGGAAGATGGCCCCGGGATCCGGCTGCCGCCGCAGGGTGATGGCCTGCCCCAGGTCCGCCTGGGCCGCCAGGATCCGCGCCGCCGAGGCCAGGGCCCCCGCGTCGATGTCCGAGCCCACGAAGGACCACCCGTACTCCCGGTGGCCCACCAGCGGGTAGATGGCGTTGGCGCCCACGCCCACGTCCAGCGCACGCACGGACGGGCCCCGGGGGATCGTCCCGCCGTTGGAAGCCGCCAGCAGGTCCGCCAGGTGGTGCAGGTAGTCCGCCCGGCCGGGGATGGGGGGGCAGAGGTAGCCCGGGGGGATGTCCCAGCCCCGGATGCCGTAGGCCTCCGCCAGCAGGGCCCGGTTCAGGGCCTTCACCGCCGCCGGATCCGCGAAGTCGATGGAGGGTCCGCCGTGGGGGGCCCGCCGCACGAAGGGCCCCAGCTCCGGGCAGGCCGCCACCAGCCGGGGGAAGTCGTAGCCTCCGGCGTGGCGGTTGCGGGGGTGCAGGCCCGGCTTGGCGGGCCGGGTTCCGGGAGGGCGTCGGGGCGGGGCGGTCATGCTCCCAGTGTCCAACGAAACCGGCGCCGCTACTGGGCCTTGGCTTTCTCCAGGATCCTTTGCCGCAGTTCCTTGAATTCCGATTCTGAAATCAGCCCGTCCTTTTTCAATGTCTCCAGCTTTTCGAGCTCAGCCCTCAAATCGAAGGCCGCTGGAGCAGCGGGTACGCCCCGCGGATCGGGGTTGGCCTTGACGCCGGCTTCCACCTTGCCGGCGGGCGGCTTCGCCGCATGGAGATCCTCCATGTTCCCGAAGGATTCGACCTTATCGTCGATGAACCGGATGAACTGGGACCGCTGGTTGACCTTGAGCGCGCCGTAGCGGTCATAGGCTTCGTATTCAAAGACATCGGCCTGGTTGACCACCGACGTCCGCGTGGGCTTTCCCAGGCGGGCGATGATGTCCTTCTTGGTCATCCCGACCCTGATCTTCACGAAATCCAGATCGGCCTTGGCGCACCCCACCGACAGGGCGACAGGAATCGTGAACAGGAGAGCAGCAAGGGACCGGCTCATGGGGTGGCCTCCAGGTGGAAGGGGAATCGGCGGATGCGGGGGGCTGCGGACCGGGAGATGGGCGCGGCCCTGGGTTGATTATGGCCAGGCGATCCGGGATTCGTTTGCAGCCTTCTTTGGCGGCGGCCATGCAAAAAGGCCGGGCGGCATCAGAACCTGGCCGCAATGACGCTGGGCGGGCCCTGGGCCGGGAGGGTGATGACATAGAGCCGGTTGAATTCCGAGGCTTCCAGGATGGGCGGGACCTGTACCCCGGCCAGGGCGAACAGGATGGCGGGCACCGTATCGGAGTGGCTCACCACCAGGAGGGCCTCGCCCTGGTGCTTCCGTCTCACCAGCTCGGCCATGCGCTGGCCATAGGCTTCGGCGGTGTCCTTGCCGACCGGGAGGACGGTGGCGGTGAGGTTGTGCTGGCGCAGGGTGGGGCCGGCGGTCTGTCCGGTGCGCTTGTATTCCGAGACGAGGGCCGAGGCGAGCGGATAGTCCGCCAGGACCATCGCCAGGGAGGCCGCCCGGGCCTGGCCGGCTTCACTCAGGCCCGGATCCCTCGGATGATCCGTCGCCTTCTCGGCGTGCCGGACCAGGACCACGACGGTATCGGCAGCCGCCAGCCCCGCCCCGGCCCCGAAGGCCCATCCGAGGAGGAGGGCCGCGAGCACGCGCCGGGCGAGGGCCCTGGGGCCAGGGGCGCTCATGAGGAGAAGGGCCTGGTGGCGCCGCATTTCCAGCACGAAGAGAACTGTGGCTCGAGGACCTCGCCGCACGCCGGGCACGGCCAGGAAGGGCCGGAGGCGTCCGGAAGAGGCGCCCCCGTGGTGAACCGCCGGATCAGCTCCATGGCAGCCTCTGCCTGGCCGGAGTCCAGGACCCATACCTCTGGGGCCGTGCCCGGAATGACGGAGGATCCAGGGATGGTGTTGAGGAGGGACTCCCCGACCACGTGGGCTTCGATGCCATTGGAGCGGAGGAGGTCCTCCACGAGGTGGGCCTGCGCCTGATGTTCGGCCGTAAAGACTTTGAGCATGGGGGCTCCAAGTGAGGCGTGACGAATGAAGTCTACCGGACCTGTCACAACCCCTGCTGGACGCCGCCGACAGCACAGACGGAGATCACGTCCCATCCCGCCGGAGCCATGGAGTCCGGAAGCGGCATGGCCCCGTCCGGACTCAGGATCTCCCAGCCGTGAATGGGGTTTTCAGGCGCTTCCATGGGACCGCCCGGGGGCCTTCCCTGTTCCCGCGGGGCNNATGCGGGCGGCCCAGACCTGGCCGAGCCAAGCTGTGGGCAGGTAGGCCAGCACCAGATCGACGGCACTGAACCAGGCTGGCGCAGGAAGCATGGCGACGCTGGCCACACCGCCCAGCAGGAAGAGCCCGCCCACCACCGAGGCGGGAATGGCCGAGCGGCCTGGTGCCAGCCAGCCCGCTGTGAACGCGCCGGAGAGCGTCCCCAGCGCATGCGCCAGAAACGGGAAGAGGAAGTGCTTCGCCTCGAAGAGATGGAGTGAGGCCTTCAACCCTTCCGTGGTGGTCACATCGGCGCCGGCCGGTGGTGGGATGACCTTGCCACTGGCCAGGATGAGGCCCATGTTGACCGCGCTGCCGACGGCCAGGCCGAGCAGCATCGCCAGGAGCAGGCGAAGGACCTTGACCATAGATGTGCCTCCGGGTTGGGACGCGTGACGAAGGAAGCCAAAAGCCCCGCCAACGCCGAGGTGCTGGGCGGAGCCGGGACGCGGGAAGACCAGAAAGCACCGAAGGCCATGCTGGCAGAGTCCGGGCGGTGTTCAGGCCCCACTGACGGGGTTCCAGAAGGAGATCTCTGGCGGCGCGGCGAGAAACGCGCCGGCGGATTGGATGAAGGCTTGGATGTGCGGCTGCTGCATGTGCGGCCCGAGGAAGGCCTCCTGGCTCGGCCAGCGTTCGATGAGCGTGATGCGTGCGGGATCGATCGCATCCTGGAGCATGGTGATGCCACCACAGCATGGCTCAAGGGACTGGACCGTCGCGATAAGAGCTCCGATCTCCCGTGCGGCTGTGTCCGCATGCTCAGGAAGCGAACGATAGCTCACGAGTACCACCATTCCGCCCATGGACACTCCGATTAGATAGGCAAAGGCTTCACGAAGAAGGCGCGCCGGCTCCGCCTGCACCGAAGTGCTGAGGGGAGCCGGGGGAACAGCACGCTGAGAGAGAACGGAAGGCGATGCAGGCAGGTGGGCTCGGACGCAAGACGATGGCCTTGGCATGGGTGGATGAGGGCCCCGTCAGGTCATTCGTATTGAAAGACGACAAGTCGTTTTGATCAAGGAATGTGAACACGGCCTTCCGCAGGGGGATTGGGATGGCCTGTATTCAACCACTTACCTGGGTAAAAGGAACGGCACGGTGCTTGCTCTTGTCCAAGCCTGCCATGAGGCCGTTTGCGGCGCCGCGGGTTCCAGGCTCTAAAACGATGAGGCCGACAGCCACACCGAGAGGAGAGCCCATCGACCCTGCTGAAATCCTGGCGTGGGAGCCTGTAATGGCCACCAAGGCACAGAGAAAAAAAGGGTCACGGCTCCACCTGACCATCCTGGTCGGCCTTGTCGTCCTGCTGGCGATCCTGCTGCGGATCGAAACCAGACCTCGCGAAAATCAGCCGGCCAGCCATGAATCCTTCATTGCTCAAACCGCCTACCGGCGATAGACCCCGGGATTGAACGGAGGATCAGGCGAGGATGTGGGGATTGCCCTTCCACATGGCCCAGGTGAGCGCGGATGCGAAAGACACCCAGGCCAGATAAGGGAGAAGCAGCGCGGCAGCCACACGGCTATGGCGCCAGAACAGGATTGCCGTGATAAGGATGAGTGACCAAAGCAGGAGGATTTCGGCAAAGGCGAGGCCGCCTTGACGCCAGACAAAGAACAACCAGGTCCACAAGGCATTCACGGATAGCTGGAAAAGAAACAGGGAGAGGGCAGGACCAGCCTTTCGAAAGCCGCGCCTTCTCCATACAAGCCAGGCCGAAATGGCCATGAGGATGTAGAGCAACGTCCATACGGGCCCAAAGAGCCATCCGGGTGGCGCCCAAGGAGGGCGAACGAGCGACTGATAGAACGTTCCAGCCTGTGCAGAGGCAAAGGCTCCAGTCGCCGCGGCTCCAAAGCAAACACACAACCACCCCAAGAGGCCGAGGACTTGCTTGGACATGGGGTGGAGGGCCATGGGACTTCCGAGGGTGTGCCTGACG
The DNA here is from genome assembly GCA_003538615.1 of Holophagaceae bacterium. GTDB lineage: Bacteria > Acidobacteriota > Holophagae > Holophagales > Holophagaceae > Geothrix. Next base: position 11,032 of record DPRT01000119.1, read on the forward strand.
AATGGGATAGACCTGCCCTGCCTGC
>DPRT01000208.1 GCA_003538615.1 Holophagaceae bacterium
GCCCGGGCCTTCGTCCTGGGCCCGGAGATCCTGTTCCTGGACGAGCCCTTCTCGGCCCTGGATGCCCAGGCGCGGGAGGGCCTCATCGAGGACCTGGGCCACATCCTGGCCGACACCGGCACCACCGCCGTGATCTCCACTCACGACCAGGGGGAGGCGGCGCGGCTGGCGCACCGGTTAGCCGTGATGCAGGGGGGCCGCATCGTCCAGCTGGGGGGCCTGCGGGAGGTCATGAACCATCCTGAGGATCCCTTCGTGGCCGCCTTCGTGGGCATGGAGACCCTGCTCAAGGGCCAGGTGGTGGCCTGCCGGGAGGGCCTGCTCTCCCTGCGGTTCAGGAAGGGTTCCGGCGACCGGGAGGTGCTGGCCGTGGGCGAGGCCCAGCCCGGCCAGACGGTCCTGGTGGGGGTCCGCCCGGAGCACGTGGCCCTGTCTTTACAAACCGACAACACCAGCAGCGCCCGGAATGCCTTCCCGGGGGCTGTGACCAAGGTCATACCCCGCGGGCCTTTCTTCAAGATCGAGCTGGATTGCGGCTTCTTCCTGGCGGCCTACGTCACCGCCCAATCCCTGGCAGAACTCGGCCTTCAGCCCGGCTGCCCCGTGGTCGCCTCCTTCAAGGCCACCGCCGTCCACCTCATCCGCAAAGAGGGCCTCGACGCCGAAGTGTGACCCGCGCCCGTTGCCGGAGGGAGGACCCCGCACTAGCCTCACATCTGGGATGGCCTGGCCATTCCGGATTGTCGTGTAGCCAAAGGTGCGTTTGCGGAGGCCTCCGAGCCATGAAACAGCTGGTGATCGATTTCCAGAAGTGTGATGCAGGGCGCAACTGCAACCACGAGTGCGAGATGGAGTGCGCCATCAAGGTCTTCAAGGTGGATGACCCCGCCCAGGCGGCTCTCCAGATCAAGGCCTACGAGGACGGCGGCGGCAAGGCCGTCCTCTGCGACCAGTGCGGGGACTGCGTGGTGGTCTGCCCCTCCGAAGCCCTCAAGCGCAACAAGCTGGGCGTCGTGATGATCGACAAGCAGCTCTGTGTGGGCTGCTACATGTGCATCGGCTTCTGCGAGAAGGACGCCTTCATGCGCAACCCCGACTGGATCGTGCCCCACAAGTGCACCTCCTGCGGCATCTGCGTGAAGGTGTGCCCCCACGGCGCCCTCTCCATTCAAGACGTCCCCGAGCCGGCCGTCCGGATCATCTGAGCCTTAGGAGCGACCCATGAGCCAGCTTGTGTTTGACCCCTCCAAGGTGATGGACATCGACTACACGAAGCGCACCGAGTACCTGGACGGCCTCGAGGCCATCAAGGCGGCGCACAAGGTGCTGAAGGAGACCACCTACACCCCGAGCCTGCCGGACAAGGGCTACACCAACCGCACGCTCTACGTGAACGTGGGCACCCTGGAGATCACGGAAAAGCCCGTCACCCAGCAGATGAAGGATGTCTTCATCGGCGGCCGCGGCTTCGGCCTCTACCACCTGTGGAACGCCGTGAAGCCCACCACCCGGTGGAATGACCCCGAGAACGAAATCATCATCAGCCCCGGGCCCGTGTCCGGCATGACCCAGTACGCGGGCACCGGCAAGTCCCTGGTGGTGAGCCTCTCGCCCCAGACGGACATCCCCATCGATTCCAACGTGGGCGGCTTCTACGGCCCCCTGCTGAAGTTCTCGGGCTTCGACGCCCTGGAGCTCCAGGGCAAGTCCGACAAGGACGTCATCCTGTTCATCGACGGCGTGAAGGGGATCATCCGCATCGAGGAGGCGCCCACCGATCCCGTGGACAGCCACGTGCTCGCGGAAATCCTGACGCACATGTATGCGGAGAACGAGAAGGATCTGCCCAACATCTCCGTGGTCTCCACGGGCGCCGCCGCCGAGCACAGCCTCATCGGCATGCTGAACTTCTCCTTCTACGACCGCCGCCGCAAGTGCGTCCGCTTCAAGCAGGCGGGTCGGGGCGGCATCGGCACCGTGTTCCGGGACAAGCGCATCCGCGCCCTCGTGGTGCGCGGCCCCAAGGTGGCGGGCGACCTGAACCACCCCGTGGATCCCGAGACCATCGCCAAGACCGGCATCAAGTACCACAAGGAGATCCGCGAGAACGATGGCAGCCAGTGCATGATGCGCCGCAACGGCACGGCCCACATCGTGGAGATCATGGACGCCTACGATCTGCTGCCCGTCCACAACTTCCAGTACGGCTCGCACCCCGATGTCCACAAGATCGACTCCGCCTACTGGCAGCAGCGCTGCACCCAGCACACCGTGGACGGCTGCTGGTACGGCTGCTCCATGGCCTGCGCCAAGGGCGCGGACGGCCTGGTGCTGAAGACCGGCCCCTACAAGGGCGACATGGTGACGGTGGACGGCCCCGAGTACGAGAACGCGGCGGGCCTGGGCTCCAACTGCGGCGTCTTCGATCCCGACTACCTGCTCGAGCTGAACTTCTACTGCGACACCTACGGCATCTGCACCATCACCTACGGCACGCTCACGGCCTTCGTCATGGAGTGCTACCAGCGCGGCATCCTCAACAAGGAACGCACCGGCGGCCTGGAGATGGTCTGGGGCAACGCCGAGGCCGACCTGGAGATGATGCACCAGATGGCCCGGGGTGAAGGCTTCGGCAAGATCGCCGGCATGGGCGTGAAGAAGATGAAGGAGCACTTCATCAAGCAGGGCTGGGGCGA
>DPRT01000044.1 GCA_003538615.1 Holophagaceae bacterium
ATTTTCGCGGTCATGGTTCAGTCTCCCAGGAAGTGCAGGGCCAATCGGCGGTTGAGGTCCACGCCCGCCTCCAGTTCGGTGAGGGTGATGTGTTCCTCCAGCGTGTGCGCCACGCGGATGCTGCCGGGGCCCGCCAGCACCACGGTGCCATCCGGCACCAGGGCCCGCAGGGTGGGCGCGTCCGATCCGAAGGGCATGGCCGCATGTTCGAAGCCCGGCACCTCCGGATAGCAATCCGGCGGCTCGTCCAGGCGCAGGTCCACGGTGCCCTCCGGGGGCGCCAGGCGCCGCGCCTCCTCGGCGAAGGTGCTGCCGGGCACCGTCCGGACCATGAGGAGGGCCTCCGCCGCCGCGGGTACGGTGTTGGGGGATTCTCCCGCGCGCAGCAGGCCCAGGTTCCACACCTCCGGCCCCAGCCGGGGATCCCTGGGCCGGGGCTGCTCCCGCAGGCGCTGCAGCCAGTCCAGCAGAGGCCAGGTGGCGTTGTGGCCCAGCTCCGGGCTGCCGCTGTGGGCGGCCTTCCCTGCGCAATGCAGGCAGAGGTGCTGGGCGCCCCGCTGGCCCGTGGCCAGCTTCAGCTCCGTGGGCTCGCCGTTGATGAGCACCCGCAGCTCCTGCAGGCGGTCCGCCAACCCCAGCGCCGCCCGGGCCCCGGCGCTGTCCGTCTCCTCGCCCACCACGCCCAGCCAGGCCAGGCCTTCGCGGCCCTCGGCCAGGAGGGCCTTCATGGCCCCCAGCTGCGCCACGATCTGGCCCTTGGCGTCGCAGGCGCCGCGGCCGTGCAGTATGCCGCCTTCCAGGCGCGGCGGCAGGTGGGGGGGCACCGTGTCGAGGTGCGTGGAGAACAGCACCCGTGGGCGGCCCCAGGTGGCCAGCACGTTGGTGCGGCCCTCGGCCACGGGCTGCTCGTAAAGGGTGGCGCCCAGGCCCTGCAGCAGCGTGCGCAGCGCCGGAAGGCCAGCGTCCTCCCGGCCCGAGGTCGTGTCACTGGCGCAGAGGGGCTGGAGGCTGTTCGCGAGCCAGCTTCGGAGATCGGCGGGGGTGGCGTTCATGGAAACCTCGGCGGGCCGACGGTGCCATCAGGAACGCGGTGGGGTGGGTCCCGCCGCCGCGCCTCAGGCCCTCCGCGCCGGGTGACCGGCACGACAGCCGCCGGGCTTTCGCCTCGACGTCCAGGGGCCGCGCCGATGAGTCGCGAACCCTTCGGCGGTCCTCCCCTTTCCCAACGGGTCAACGGGTTCATCGCCCTCGCCGCCGGTACTGATGGGGACCGCTCCTCCATCGGAAGGTCCACCTTCCCACGGGCGGGGGCCCTTCCGCAAGCCGCTCCCGGAGGCTCAGGTCCGCGCCGGAACCAGGGCGTCGGCCAGGTGGTGCACGAAGCCGCTGAGATCCGTCACGTCCTGCACGACCCGGGGCGTGGCGCGCAGCAGCTGGAAGTACCCGGTGTAGGCCGCATAGGCCAGCAGGGCCCGCTGGCGCGCCTCGGCCCCGGAGAGCCCGAGGGCCTGGAAGGCCTCGACGCCGAAGGCCAGCCGCCGTTCGGTGGCCCGCTGGAGGAAGGGCGCCACACGGGGATCCTCGCCGGACTGGGCCAGGGCCGCGAAGATGAGGCCGTTCTCCTGGTCCTCGAAGGCCGCGAAGAGCAGCAGCCGCAGGCGGCGGCGCGGATCGGAGATGCCCCCGTACCGGCTGACCACATCGGCGCTCTGATCCTGCTCCCAGGCTTCGAGGGCCGCCCGGATGAGGGCGTCCCGGTTATCGAAATGCCAGTAGAAGCTCCCCTTCGTCACCCCCAGCGTCTGGGCCAGCGACTCCACCGCCACCGCCCGCACCCCCTCGCGCGCGATCAGGGCTTGAGCCGCTTTTACCCAAGCCTCGCGAGACAGGGACTCAATTGGGCGATGTGATTTCTTGAGTGAGATGGGCATGGCGGCCTTGACAGGGAACGACACGAATATACCATACGCATGCGTATTGATGTCCTTCCGCGGGAGGCCCCATGCGAACCCCGATCCTCTTCCCCGTCGCGCTTCTGGCCCTCCTGGCCGTGGGCTGCGGCGTTCCCGAGACCGTGCAGCGCCGCAGCAGCCTCACGGCCTACCTGGGAGCCAAGCCCCAGCCTCCGGTGGATCCGGCCGCCGGCCCCGTCAGGCTGCAGCTGCCCCTGCGGCTCGGCATCGCCTTCGTGCCGGCGGATCCCACCCAGGTGAAGGGGGATGCGGCGCTGGCCAGCCCCGTGGGGGCCCTGGCCCCGGGCCAGGAGCAGGACCTGCATCAGCGGGTGGTGGGCGTGTTCGAGCCGAAACCCTGGGCCCAGAGCTTCAAGGTCATCCCCTCGCTCTACCTCACCAGGGGCGGCGGCTTCGACGACCTCGAGCGCGTGGCCCGCAGCTTCGGCGTGGACGTGGTGGCCCTGGTCTCCGTAGACCAGGTCCAGTTCAGCGATCCCCGCTGGTACGCCTGGACCTACTGGACCCTGGTGGGCGCCTACATGGTGAAGGGCGACAAGAACGACACCACCTCCATGGTGGACGCCGCCGTCTACCACGTGCCCTCCCGCACCTTCCTCTTCCGGGCCGGAGGCGTCGGCACCGCCAAGGGCAGCTCCACCTGGTCCCAGCGGGAGGAGGCCTTCCGGCAGCAGGGCCGCGAAAGCCTGGCCGCGGCCATGACCCAGCTTTCCGCCTCCCTCGATCAGGGGGTCGCCACCTTCAAGCAGGACCTCGCCAAGGGCGCCCGCAAGGACGTCCAGCTGGTGGACAAGGAGGGGAATCCCCTGGGATCCTCCGCCTACGACCCCACCCGCCGCTGAGCCACCAGCCCACACGGAGCCCACCATGCCCCGCCCCGCCCTTCTCGCCGCCGCCCTGGCCCTGCTGGCGGCCCTCGCCTGCAACACGCCGGAGACCCATGTCCGCCGAAGCAGCCTCATGGACTACCTCTACCCCAAGGAGAAGGCGGCCCCCGTGCCGAACCCTTCCGGGGCGCGCCTCAAGCTCCCCCTGCGCCTGGGCATCGCCTTCGTGCCCAGCGGCACCCACGCCTGGCGCGTACAGGGGCTCATGGCCCCGGGCCAGGAGAAGCAGTTGCTCGACGTGGTGAAGCAGAGCTTCAAGGACCGCCCGTGGATCTCGGAGATCAAGCTGGTCCCCAGCACCTATCTCCGCGCCAGCGGGGGCTTCGAGAACATGGACCAGGTGGCCCGGATGTACGGCGTCGATGTCATGGCCCTGGTCAGCGTGGACCAGATCCAGTACACGGATCCCAAGTGGTACAGCTTCACCTACCTGTCGGTGGTGGGCGCCTATGTGCTGCCGGGCGACGCCAACGATACCCGCACCCTCATCGATGCGGCGGTCTACGATGTGGCCAGTCACACCTTCCTCCTGCGGGCGCCGGGCCAGAGCCAGATGAAGGGCAGCTCCACCTGGGCCTACCGGGAACGGCAGCTGCGCGAGCACTCCCAGAAGGGTCTGGAGCTGGCCATGGGGGATCTGGCCAAGAACCTGGATGCCGAAGTGGGCACCTTCAAGGCCGAGGTGGCCCGCGGCGAGCGGAAGGATGTGGACGTGGTGGACCGTCAGGGCGTGTCCCTGCGCCAGAGCGGCGGCCGGAACTTCGGCGGCAGCTTCGGGTGGGCCGAGGCCCTGGGCGCCCTCCTGCTGCTCGGTGCCGCCCTGAGGTTGCGGCGCGCCTGATGGATCCATTCGCCCTTACCGCCGAGGCCCTGCGGGAACCCTGGCGTTTATGGACCGGCCACCTGGTCCACTACGGCTGGAACCATGCCCTGGCCAATGGCGCCGCCCTGCTCGTGCCCTGGATCCTGGCCGCGCCCCGGGACCGGTGGCGGCTGGCCCTCGCCACCGTCTTCATCCCGCCTCTGCTGAGCCTCCTCCTCCTGCCCTCCCTGGCCGGGGCGGAGTATCGCGGCGCCTCGGGCCTGGCCTGCGCCCTCTGGGCCCTGGCGGGCCTGAGTCACCGCCTCCACCGGGAGTCCACCTCCGTGGGCGCCCTCCTGCTGGGCGGCCTGGCCCTGAAGCTGGTGCTGGAAGCCGCCCTGGGCACCCCCTTCCTCGCCCGGCCCGAAGGCTGGCAGTCCCTGCTCCAGGCCCACCTCTGGGGCGCCCTGCTGGGTCTGGGGGCCGCCCTCGCCAGGCCTGGCCTCCTCCGTCCCGGGCATCCCCGCCAGACCTAGGCCGGGCCCGGAGGTACACTGGGGCCTCGGAGCGTCCCATGTCCCTCGTCATCGCCGGCAAGACCTTCAGCAACCGCCTCGTGCTGGGCACGGGCAAGTACAAGGACTTCGCCACCATGCAGGCCTGCTACCGGGCTGCGCGGGTGGAGATGGTGACCCTCGCCGTGCGCCGCTTCGACCTGGCCGCCCAGGGCGAGGAGAACATCCTGAGCTGGATTCCCAAGGACATCGCCCTGCTGCCCAACACCGCCGGCTGCTACACCCGCGAGGACGCCCTGCGGGTGGCACGCCTGGCCCGGGAGGCCCTGGGCACGGATTGGGTGAAGCTCGAGGTCATCGGCGATCCGAAGTCCCTCTACCCCGACAACGAGGAGACGCTGGAAGCCGCGAAGATCCTCGTGAAGGAGGGCTTCACGGTGCTGCCCTATGTGAACGCCGATCCCATCCTCGCCAAGAAGCTTTGCGACGCGGGCTGCGCGGCGGTCATGCCCCTGGGCAGCGCCATCGGCTCGGGCCTGGGCGTGCAGAACCCCATGACGCTCCTGCTCATCAAGGAGGTCGTCGAAAGCTACGGGCTCCCCATGATCGTGGACGCGGGCGTGGGCACAGCCTCGGATGCGGCCCTGGCCATGGAGCTGGGCGCCGACGGCGTGCTGCTCAACACCGCCGTGGCCGAGGCGGGCGAACCCACCAAGATGGCCCAGGCCATGGATCATGCGGTCATCGCCGGACGCCTCGCCTTCGAAAGCGGCCGCATGCCCAAGCGGCTCTACGCCAGCGCCAGCAGCCCCGTGGCGGGCGTGATCGGGCGCTGAGTCCCATGCCCGAACTGACGCCCCTCCAGTGCCGCATCCTCGGCTGCCTGCTGGAAAAACAGCTGAGCACGCCGGACGTCTATCCGCTGTCCATGAACACCCTGGTGAACGCCTGCAACCAGTCCAGCAACCGGGACCCCGTGCTGTCCGTGGGGGAAGCGGAAGTGCAGGAGGCCTTGGATGTCCTGCTGGCCCAGGGCCTCGTGGAGACCTGGCCGGGCCGCGTGGTGAAGTTCGCCCACACCGCCAAGCCCACCTGGAACCTCTCGGTGCAGGAGGCGGCCCTGCTGGCGGAGCTGCTGCTGCGCGGCCCCCAGACCCCGGGCGAGCTGCGCACGAACACGCGCCGCATGTACGCCTTCCCCGACCTGGCGGAAGTGGAGGGCTGCCTGGCGGCCCTGATGGAAGCGGAGCCCGCCCTGGCCCTGCGCCTCTCCCGCGCCCCGGGCGCCCGCGAGGCGCGGGTGGCGCACCTGCTGGGAGGCCCCGTGGATGCGGCCATGACCGCCGAGCGCAGCGCCGCGCCTTCCGCGTCAGGCCATCGCCACGACCGCATGGATCAACTGGAAGCGGAGCTGGCCTCTCTTCGTGAGGACCTCGCGGCGCTTCGCCAGGCCTTCGAAACCTTCAAGGACCAGTTCTAGAGCTGGCGGAAGGCTACCTTCAAGGCGCCGAGAGCTTCCACCCATTCCCCGTGGCGGGAGGCCTCTACCTGCAGCACCAGGTGGAATGGCCTGGGTGCCAGATCCCCGGCGGCGTCCGCGAGAACCGCCCACAGGGTGGTTCCATCTTCCAGCGGTGCGTCCTGAAGCAGCTGGTCCGCGTCCAGGATCAGGAAGATGCCCCCCTCGGGAAGGTCCGCGAGGCAGTCCCGCAGCCCATCCCAGGTGGCGCCGAAGTGGGGCGGGAACTGCGCGGCGGCGGCCCATTCGTCCATGAGCGCCGCCCGCGTCCCCATGCGGCTTCCCCGCAGCCAGCGGAGCAGGGGTCCCTTCCCGGCCGGGACGGCGTCCACAAGGCCTGCCGCCGTTCCGCGCCACAGGTGGATCCACGGATCCCCGGCGGTGGCGAAGCGGGACCAGTCCATCAGCGCACTTCGATGAAGGTGCGGTAGTGGTCGGCGGTGTACCAGGCTCGGCCATCACTGCCCGTGACCAGCCGCTCCGCACCGCGGGTGCGTCCCTCGGCGCGGGGATGGACGTCCCATTCCCGGTACTCGATGCGCTTGCGGCGGTCGTTGTAGCGGGGGAGGACGCCCTCGTAATTGCCGAAGACACGGCCGCCCACATGGCCCGGCGGAGCGTACCGGTGCTGCTGGATGTAGGCCAGGGTTGCGCGGGCGTGGGCGGGGACGGGATCCTTCGGCGCCACCTGCACCTGGGCCTGGGGTGCTGCGGGCGGTGGGGTTTCCGAGCCGCAGGCCACCGGCGACAGCAGGGCCACCAGGGCGACCAGGCCCGCAGCCAGGTGCGCGAGGATCCTGCGCCAGCGGGTCATGCGGCCTCCACGGTTGCGAACGGCAAGTCTACTGCTATCCGGGCTGGTTGGCGGTGGTGATGGTCTCGAGCCCCTTCGCATCCGGGCCCGTCTCGGCCCGGCGCAGCAGGTAGGCGAAGAGGAAGCCGAAGAAACCCAGGCTGCTGAAGATCCACATGCCCAGCCGGTAGCCCGCCGGGTTCGCCGCGCTGGCGGCGGCATGGTCGTTGGCCCAGCCGATGAGGAAGTTGAAGCCCGCGAGCCCCACGTTCTGGATGAGCGTCATGAGGCCATAGGCCGTGCCCAGCTTCTCCTCGGGCACCAGGTAGGCCACCGAGGGCCACATCACCGCGGGAATCAGGCTGAAGGCGATGCCCATGAGGGCCATGGGCACATAGAGGCTGACGTGGGTGTAGGCCATGAGCAGGTAGACGGGGATCAGCAGCAGGCTGCCCGCCATCATGAACAGGGCCCGCTTGCCCACGCGGTCCACCAGGAGGCCGAAGAGCGGCGTGCCGATCATGGCGAAGAGGGTGAGCATGGACGACAGGAAGCCGCCGACCTCGCGGGTCACGCCGTGGGCATCCTGGAAGAACTTCACGGCGAAGGTCTGGAAGGGGAAGATGCCGCTGTAGAAGGTGATGCAGAGGGCCACCACGTACCAATAGGTGGGGCTGAACTTCAGGAGATCTCCCCACACCACCTTGTCCGTGCCCCCCTGGCCGCCCAGGGTGTAGCGCTGTGCGGCGCGGTTCTCCATGATCCAGTAGATGGCTGCGGCGATGACGCAGACGAAGCCGAAGACCGCAGCGATGAGCAGGGGCCCCTGCCAGGAGCCGAAGGCCCCCTTCGCCCAGGTGGGGCTGTTGAGGGCGGCGAAGGAGCCCAGCCGGGCGATGAGCAGGTTGATGCCGAAGGCGAAGCTCAGCTCCTTGCCGCGGAACCACTGGGCCACGGCCGCCGTCACCGCCACGATGAGGCTTTCGGCGCCGAGGCCGAAGACCAGGCGACCCGAGGCCATGACCCACAGCTTGGGGCTCAGAGCCGTGAGCAGGGCCCCCGCAAAGCACAGCACCCCGAACAGGAAGGTGGCCTTCTTCACCCCGATGCGGTCGATGAGGATGCCGCCCACCAGCACCATGACGATGTTCGGAACACTGTAGATGCCCTGGAGCAGCCCGATGTTGCCGTCCGTGAAGCCCAGCTGCTTCTGAAGCACGTCCGCCAGGGGGCTGATGGCGTCATAGACGTAGTAGTTGCCGAACATGGCCAGGCTGATGACCACCAGCACCAGCCAGCGGAAGGCGGGCGGCGGAGCCGGAAGGACGCGGACGGTGGCTTCGGAGGTCATGGGGCTCCCGGAGGGTTTCTCCGATGGTGACAGGTGCCAGGATCAGTCTCCAAATAGAACTGATTCTCATAAAAATTAACAACTCTTAACGCCGCCCCCATGCCTTCCGTCATCTAGCCTTTCTCTACACACCTTTGTCCTTTCTTTCCCACCCACCCATACCGGAGCTTTTGCTCCCCGGAGGTCTTATATGCCATCCCGCCTCGCCCTTCGCCTCGCCGCCGCCACCCTCCTGGTCATTCCGGGTCTCGTGGCCCGTCCCGCCGAGAATCCCCTCGCCGACGAGGCGCGCCGCCACCTGGATGCCCGCGTCCACCAGCTGGGCCTGGACCGTAACCACGGGTTCGCCACCAAGAACCTCTTCGAAGAGGCCACCGGCGAAGCCCATGTCCGCATGAACCAGCTCTACAAGGGTGTCCGCGTCTTCGAGGGCGAGACCATCGTCCACATGCGCGGCGGCCTGGTCAGCGGCCGCACGGANNTCCGAGCTGGTGGTGGCCAACCTCTCCCGGCCCACCCTGGCCTACTACGTCCACACGGAACTCGAGAACGAAATTGATGGCACCCGCCACACGGACTTCCTGGTGGACGCCCACACCGGCGCCATCCTGGA
>DPRT01000212.1 GCA_003538615.1 Holophagaceae bacterium
GGGACCACCCGCCGGGCGGGCTGGCGCGGAAGTCCGGGCCGTGCCGGCGGTGGCGCGGCCGGTGGCAGGCTTGCGGGTCGTGGGCGCGGTGCGCGGCCCCTTCGGGGCGGGCTTTCTCATGGCGGCTCCTTCGGCGTCTCCCGACGCGGACCTGCCAGTCTATCAGGCTCCGTCCCCGAACCAGGGATGGGCCTTGTAGTCCACCAGCACCTCCTCCAGCAGGACCTTCAGAACCACGGCCAGGGGCACCGCGAAGACCAGGCCCAGGATGCCGAACCAGAAACCAAAGGCGGTGAGGGCCAGCAGGACCTCCAGAGGATGCAGGCGGCTGGCGCGGCCCACCCAGACCGGGGTGAAGTAGAAGGCCTCCGCCTTCTGCACGGCGATGAAGGCCAGGGTGATGGCCATCAGGTGGCCACCGCGGCCGCCGTCCAGGTAGGCCAGCACCAGGGCCGGGGGCAGGGCGGTGAAGTAGGGGGAGTAGGGCACGATATTCGAAAGGCCGGCCACCAAGCCCAGCAGCCAGGCATAGGGCACGCCGAGAATGGTGAAGGCCAGACCCTGGAGCACGGCCATGACGGCCGCCACGGCGGCCTGGCCCCGGATGTAGCCCCCGAGCCGCTGGTGGATGGCCCCCGCCATGCGGTCGAGGCGTTCCCGGTGGCGGGGGGGCGCCAGGTTCCGCAGGATGGCCACGAGGCTGGGCCCCTCCAGCAGCAGGTAGTAGAGGATCAGCGGCACGAGGATGAGGGCCAGCAGATCCAGGAAACAGCCCAGCACCCCGCCGCCCGTGGCCCGCAGGCCCCGGAGCAGCAGGCCGGAATCCAGCCCCTCCAGCGCTTGTGAGAAACGGTCCCGCCAGACCGGATGGGTCTGGAGCCAAGGGAGCAGTTTCGCCTCGAGGGCCGCCTTCCAGCGGGGCAGGGAGGCCGCCAGTCGTTCGGCCTGGCCCGCCAGCCAGGGCAGCAGGACCACCAGGAGCCCGGCGGCCGTGGCCACGAAGCCGCTGAGGGTGGCCACCACGCTCCAGGGGCGGCCGATGCGCCGGGCCAGGCGATCCACCAGGGGGCCCAGAAGGTAGGCGAGGACCATGGCCACGAAGAAGGGGGCGAGGGCCCGCCGGAGGAGCCAGAGCGACAGCGCCGCGCCCGTGGCCACCAGAGCGAAACGCAGGGGAATCCGGCCCCGGTGATCCATCAGGCGGCTGCGGGCCGGGTGGCGCGCATGAAGTAGTGGATGCCCGAGGCCAGCACCAGAGTGGCCACGGCCCAGTACATCTCCGGCAGGAAGGGTTCCATCCAGGGCCGGGAGCCCAGGGCGTTGAAGAGCAGGCCGGCGGAGACGGCGATGAGCTGCATGGCCGTGCTGAGCTTCCCGAGGAGGCTCGGGTGGAACTTGCTGTCGCTCAGGCGGTCCACCGAGGCGAAGGCGTAGAACGAGATCACCAGGTCCCGCGTGATGGCCAGGATCGCCACCCACACGGGAATGGCCGCGGCCATCCCCTCCGTGCGCCAGGCCATGAGGATGAAGGCCGTGGTCATCAGCAGCTTGTCCGCTGCCGGATCCAGCACGGCCCCCAGGTCCGAGCGCTGGTTGAAGGCACGGGCGATGAGGCCGTCCAACAAGTCCGTGAACCCAGCGGCGGCAAACAGGATGAAGGCCTGCCAGTGGTGTCCGTACCAGACCGCGATGGCGAAAAAGGGGATCGCGAGGATCCGCAGCAGGGTCAGCGCGTTGGGCAGGGTCAGGGGGCTGGAAGGGGTCATTTGCTCCAGTTTAGACGGAGATCACATCCTTTGACCCGGTCCTTGTAGGACCCTGAGGCTGAGCTACACTGGATTTCGGAGTTGAGAATATGACTCAAAATCGACCAATTCCCCTGAGCATGCTCCAACCTGGCGATCAGGGGGAGGTGGTCGAGGTGCAGGCCCATGGCCAGGTCCGCCAGCGCCTGCTGGAAATGGGCTTCATCCGCGGCGCTCACCTGCGCGTGGAGAAGCTGGCGCCCATGGGCGATCCCATGGAACTCGTGATCAAGGGGTACCACCTCTCCCTGCGGCGGGACGAGAGCTCCTGCATCCTCGTCCACCGGGTGGCCTGATGACCCTCACCATCGCCCTGGCGGGCAATCCCAACTGCGGGAAGACCACCCTGTTCAACGCGCTCACCGGCGCGCGCCATCACGTGGGCAACTGGCCCGGCGTCACCGTGGAACGCCGCAGCGGCACCTTCGAGCAGGACGGCTCGGTGCTGGAAGTGGTGGATCTGCCCGGCACCTACTCGCTGTCCGCCCGCAGCGAGGACGAGCGCGTCGCCTCGCAGTTCCTGGCCTCGCCCGAGGTGGACCTGGTCCTGAACGTCCTCGACGCCTCGAATCTGGAGCGCAACCTCTACCTCAGCACCCAGCTGCTGGAGCTGGGCAAGCCCGTGGCCTTCGTCCTCAACATGGTGGACGATGCCGAGAACCGCGGGGTCCGCATCGACGTGGCGGCCCTGGAGACCCTGTTGGGCGGCCCGGTCATCCCCACCGTGGGCAACCGCGACCAGGGCATCCCCGAGCTGAAGTCGCTGCTTGCGACCCTGGCCCGGGGCGAATCCACCCGCTGCCGCCGCATCACCGTGGACTACGGCCACGACATCGAGGGCGAGCTGGCCAAGCTCCAGACGGAGATCTGCCGCGACGAGCGCCTGGAGGCCTCCATGCCCCCACGCTGGCTGGCCCTCCAGCTGCTGGAGAACAACGCCGAGGCCAAGCGGGTGGTGGCGGAAAGCCATGCCGCCGAGGCCATCGGCCAGCAGCTGGCCAAGAGCTTTGCCTTCCTCGAGCCCCACCTGGGCGCCGACGGCGCCACCCTGGTGGCCGAGCGCCGCTACGGCTTCGCCCACGGCCTGGTGAAGGAAGTGGCCACGGCCCCGGACGAGAAGACGACGCCCACCGCCAGGCTGGATGCGGTCCTCACGCACCGCTGGCTCGGCATTCCCATCTTCCTGGGCATCCTGGCCCTGGTGTACTCGCTCTCCTTCATCCTCGGGAAGATCCCCCAGGACTGGATCGGCGAGGGCTTCAAGGCCCTGGCGGGCTTCGCGGAGGCCCGCCTGCCCGCGGGCGAACTGACCAGCCTGCTGGTGGACGGCGTCATCCCCGGGGTGAGCGCGGTGATCGTCTTCGTGCCCGTGATCATGATCCTCATGGGCTGCATCGCCTTCCTGGAGGACACGGGCTACATGGCCCGGGCGGCCTTCATCATGGACCGGCTCATGCACGTCATGGGCCTCCACGGAAAGAGCTTCATCCCCCTCATCATGGGCAGCGGCTGCAACGTGCCCGCCATCCAGGCCGCCCGCACCATTGAAAGCCGCCAGGACCGCCTCATCACGATCCTGGTGACGCCCCTGGTGAGCTGCTCGGCGCGCCTGCAGGTCTTCATCGTCATCGCGGGGACCTTCTTCGCCCCNNTGCCCCCCTACCGCCTGCCGGTCATGAAGGCCACGCTCATCCACATGTGGGAGAAGGGCTCCGTCTTCCTCACCCGCGCCGGCACCACCATCTTCGCGGGCGCCACGCTGATCTGGTTCCTGTCGCGCTATCCGGGCATCGCCAACCGCGAGTGGACCCTGGAATACCAGCAGCAGCGCCAGGCCGTGGCCGCGCTGAAGCTGCCGGAAGCGGAGACCGAGGATCGCCTCCGGGCCCTCCAGCTGGCCCACGAGAGCCGCATCGTCAACACCAGCCTCGCCGCCCGCCTGGGCCAGAAGGTGGAGCCCCTGCTGCGGCCCATCCTCGACCCGGATCACAAGCGGCCCGAGGCCTGGAAGGATGTCATCGCGCTCACGGCCGGCTTCGTCGCCAAGGAGATCGTGGTCTCCACCATGGCCGTGATCCACCAGGCCAGCGAAGAGCCCAAGGAGGGAGAGCAGCTCAGCCCGCTCCAGGTGGCGCTGCGGGACGGTTCGGGCCTGAGTCCCCTCACGGCCCTGGCCTTCATGATCTTCACCCTGATCTACACGCCCTGCCTGGGCACCATCGCCATGATCCGGCGCGAGGCCGGAAGCTGGGGCTGGGCCGGGTTCACGGTGGCCTACGGCCTGGTCCTGGGCTGGGGCCTGGCCTGGGCGACGGTGGCCGTGGGCCGCGCCCTGGGTTTCGCGTGAGGCGGCCTTGAGCTTCCAGACGCTGATCACAGCATCCGCAGCCTTGCTGGCGGCCCTCTACTTCCTGCGGGGCGCGTTCCGGGATTTCCGGGGCGGGAGCCGCCCCGGGGGCAGCGCCTGCGGGTCCTGCGCTTCGGGCGGATGCCCGGTGGCCCGGGGTGCGCACGCGGCCCGTTGATCCCCATTTGGCCCTTCCATTAAGGCAAAAAAGGCCTATTTTCTGATCGCATCCAGCATCAGAAACAGGGGGCCTTCATGAACGGGGTCGTGATCTCGGGGCCGAAGCGGTTCCTGTACGGGGGGCTGGGTTCCCTCCTTCCCACCCTCTACGCCCTGGCCATGGGGCGCGACTTCGAGAACATCTTCGCGCACCCGACCTGGGCCTCGGTCCTGGGCTGGCTGGTCCGCCCCGCGGCCCTCCAGGGCTAGGAAGGGGATCCCATGGATGCTTTCGCCATCAGTCTCCGCGATACGAACAAGGAGGGCCGCTTCAGCACCGGCAGCGGGAAGCCCACCTTTCTGCGCGTGCCGGAAGGGGCGGGGGAGCCGCTTCCCAGCCACAAGCTGAAGGGCGCGAAGGAGTGGTTCCCGGCCCTGATCGAAGCGGCCACGACCCAGGATGACGACGGGAAGGCCCTGGACATCGTCTTCCTCGTGCATGGCTACAACACCGAGGCCAGGGAGGCCTTCGTGCGTCAGTGCCTGCTGGAGCGGGAGCTCCGGAAGCGGGACTTCAACTGCCTGGTGGTGGGGTTCGATTGGCCCACCGGGGGAACGGCGGTGGCCTACCTCTACGACCGCATCCAGGCCACCGAGGCCGCTCTCCAGCTGATGAAGGTGGCCATCGTGCCCTTCTCGGAATACCAGCGGCCCGACTGTCCCATCCGCGTACACCTTCTGGCCCATTCCATGGGGGGCTACCTGGTGCGCGAGGCCTGCCGCATGGCCAAGCGGGTGGAGAACTGGCGGCTCAACCAGATGGTGTTCTTCGGCGCGGATGTCTCCTCCCGCTGCTTCAGCGCGGGGGATGCGGGCTCGATGCCGATGTTCGACCACTGCGCCCGCTTCACCAACTACTTCAGCGGCTACGACGGGGCGCTCCAGGTGTCCAACTTCAAGAACGTCGATCCCGCCTCCCGGGTGGGTCGGATCGGGCTCCCCCTGGACTCCCCGCCCAAGACGCTGGATGTGGATTGCAGCGCCCGCTATGCCAAGGTCCCGGGCCGGACCTTCAAGACCATCTCGGGCATGCCCTCCCACTCCTGGTACCTCGAGGATGAAAAATGGTACGAGGACCTCGCCTACACCCTGCGGGGCGATCTGGACCGCTACGTCATCCCCACGCGCAGGAAGCTGGGGGACAACGACTTCGAACTCATCCCCTAGAAAGCAGCGGACCCGCGGAGGAGCGCTCCGCGGGTCCGCTGTGTCAGGAGGGATTCAGCGGGCCTTCAGGTCCGCCAGCAGGCTCTTGACCGCGGCCTCGATCTGCTCGTCCCGCCCGGCGGACAGGGCCTCCCAGGTGTTGGGCACGCGGAGGTCCGGCTCCAGCTGGGTGTTCTCGCAGTACTTCCCGTCCGGGGTGATCCAGCCGCCCTGGGGGATGCCGAAGACCAGCGTCGGATCGATCTGGGTTTCCCACCAGACGAAGGTGCCGGTGCCGGGCACAGGCATGCCCACGGTCTTGCCGAGGTTCTTCAGCTTGTAGGCCACGGGGAAGAGGTGGGCGTCGGAGTAGTTCGCCTCGCCCATCACCACGATGGAGGGCTTGTTCCACTTCATCAGGGGCTGGTGGCCGTAGGCCTGGCCCCGGGGCACCACGTCGAAGTACTTCTTCCCGGAAAGGAAGTCGGAGAGCTGCTCGTGGAGGTTGCCGCCGCCGTTGAAGCGCGTGTCCACCACCAGGGCCTCCTTCGCTCCGTAGCGGCCCAGCACCTCGTCGATGACCGTGCGCATGCTCCCGTCGTTCATGCCGCGCACGTGCACGTAGCCCAGGCGGCCGCCGGAGAGGCGGTCCACCATCTCCCGGCAGCGCTCCACCCAGCGGGTGTAGAGCAGCTCGTTCTCCTGCCCCGCGTTGATGGGCTTCACGGACTGCTCCCAGCGGGCGCCGTCCTTGGGATCCTGGAAGGCCAGCAGGGTGGGTTTGCCCGCCTTGCGGTTGAGGAGGATGGCGGGATCCTCGGCCGACCCGACGGGAACGCCGTCGATGGCCAGGAGGAGGTGGCCGGGCTTCACGCGGTGGCCCGCCTGATCCACGGGGCCCTTCCTGAGCACCTCCGTGACCCGGAGGCCGGTGCCGCCCGCCGGGGATTCCAGGAAGAGGCCCAGGGAGGCGGTGGCGTCGCCCTGGCCCTGGGGCGGGGCGTAGCGGCCGCCGGTGTGGGAGGCGTTCAGCTCGCCCAGCAGTTCGCTGAGGAGTTCGGCGAAATCATGGTTGTCAGCGATGTGGGGCAGGAAGCGGCGGTAGGCGGCCACGTAGAAGGGCCAGTCCGTGCCGTGGAGGTTCTCCACATAGAATTTCTTCCCGGCCTGGCGCCAGGCGTGTTCGTAGATGTAGGCGCGCTCTTCGGCGGGGCGGTGCACCATCTCGCCGTTCACGGCCACGGCGTCGCGCTTGCCGGATTCCGGATCCACCTTGGCGATGCGCCCGTCGGCGAGCACCAGGAGCGCCTTGCCGTCGGAGCTGCGCTCCAGGCCCACGCCGCCCTGGCCGGGCCGGACTTCGAGCTTGGTGAGGAGCTTCAGCTCCCGGGTGCGCAGGTCCAGGCTCCAGAGGTCGAAGCCCTTGTGGAAGCGGGAAAGGTAGAAGAGGCGATCCCCCGCCTTGGAGATCAGGGCGTCGCCCAGTTCCGAGGCCTGGGCCGTGAGGCGCGCGGTGCGGTCCTCGAGCCCCTCCCAGTCGATGCGCAGGGGCTCCTTGGCCTTGTCCTTCTCCTTGCCGTTCTCCTTGTCGCCCTTGGCCTTGTCCTTGTCGCCGTCCTTGGCCTTGTCCTCCTGCTCCTTGAGGAGGGCGAACTCCTCCTTGTTCAGGCGGAAGCGGTCCCAGCCCTCCTGCGTGAGGAAGGCGGCGTAGACATCGTAGGTGGCCGACTGCTGGCTGGTGTTGCGCAGGCCCTGCCGGTCCGTGGTCCAGTAGAGCATCGAGCCGTCGGGGCTGAACCGGGGATTGCCGTCGAAGTGGCCGCTGCGGCTGAGGTTCACCAGCTTGCCGCTGCCGTCCGCCGCGAGAAGGCCCACATCGCGGACCCAGCCCATGCCGGTGTTGAAGGCGAGGGCGATCCAGCGGCCATCGGGCGACCAGGTGAAATCCTGGTCCCCNNGTCCGCTCCTCCAGGTAGGCCACCTCCTTGCCGTCGGGGCTGAAGAGGGGCTGGAATTCGTCGGCGGGCGTGCCGAGGATGACCTTCTCTTCAAGCACGGTGGCGGCGTAGAAGACCTTCTCCTCGGGCCGGGTGAGGCGGGTGGTGACGAGGTCCCAGCTGCCGTTGCGCTCCGCGGCGTAGACGAGGGTGCGCCCGTCGGGGCTGAAGCCCACGCTCCGCTCCTGGCCTGCGGTATTGGTGATGCGGCGGGTGTGGCCGCCCTCCAGGCTGGCCACGAAGACCTCGCCCCGGAAGACGAAGGCCACTTCCTTCCCGTTGGGGGAGGGCACGAATTCCGTCATGCCGCCGTTCACGGGCAGGATGCGTTCCTGGGCCCGGGCCAGATCCGTCTGGACGCGGATGGCCACCTTGCGCGGCTCGCCGCCCTCCCGCTGAGTGTAGAGCTCGCCGTCCCAGGCGTAGCAGAGCGTGCCTTCGCGGGAGGCGGTGAGGAACCGCACGGGATGGCGCTCGAAGCGGGTGAGGGCCACGGCCCGGGAGGGATCCTTGATCCCGCTGCGGTAGACGTTGAAGGCCTTGCCGTCGCGCTCGCTGAGGAAGTAGAAGGTGTCGTCATCCGCCCCGAAGACCGGATTGCGGTCCTCGCCGGGGTTCGTGGTCAGGGCGCGGTAGGTCTTCGCGGCGGCATCGTAGAGGCTGATGTCCCGGGCCACGGCGGAGGTCTGGTGCTTGCGCCAGGCGTTCTCGATCCCCTTGACGTCCTGGAAGAGGATGCGGCCGCCCTTGGCATCGAAGACGCCCGTCTCCAGGGGCATGGGGCTCACCCGGCGGGGGGCGCCGCCCGCCACAGGCACGGCGTAGGTCTGGGGGAAGGGGCGGTAGGGGAACTGGGCGTTCTCCGCGGTGTCCTGGCGCCGCGAGGTGAACAGCACCTCCTTCCCGTCCGGCGTGAAATCACTGGGAAGGTCGCTGGCGGAGTGGAAGGTCAGGCGGCGGGCCGCTCCGCCCTCCGAGGGCATCACGTACACATCGAAGTTTCCGGTGCGGTCCGAGGCGAAGGCGATCCATCGGCCATCCCGCGACCAGACCGGCATGAAGTCGTGGGCTTCCCCCAGGGTGAGGGGCGCGGCGAGGCCCCCGGCCGCGGGCACGCGGTAGAGCCGCCCCTGGTAGCTGAAGGCGATGGCGGTTCCATCGGGGGACACGGCCGGGGTGCGCAGCCAGAGCGGGGTTTCCGCCCAGGCCGCCACCGTTGTGGCGAGGGCCAACAGGATTCCGAGCAGCAGTCCGCGGGTGTGGGACAAGGGAACCTCCTTCGAGCGTCAGGGTCGAATCTTCGGATACAGCGGCAAGGCGGATCCAGGTTAGCCCGGCCCGTCCGGCGGGGGACCCTTCGGATTCCGGATCTGGGGCTTGCCAAGATCCTACAGGCCCCGGGCCCACTCGGGCCGGAGGGGCACTTGGCCCGCCAGGGCTGCGTCGATGGCGGCGAGGATGGCCTCCCGGTCCCGGGGGAGGCGGCCCCCGATGGGCAGGTAGTTGGAGGCGTGATTGGACCGGAAGATGGCCCCGCTGAGGTGTGCTTCCTCCACGAACCACCTCAGCTCGGTGAGCAGGCCCCGGATGTCCGGGAGTTCGAAGCGCGCCTGTTCCTCCAGCCGGGCCAGAGGCGTGTCCGGAATGACCGTGAGGGTGAGCGTGGACAGGAAGCGCGGGTCCATGGCCGAGGCCAGGCGGCCGGAGGCGCGGGCATGGGCTTCGCTGCGCTCGCAGCCGCCCGCCCCCAGCAGGAAGATCAGGGACTGCTCCATCCCCGCCTCGCGGGCCTTCCGCGCCGCCTCCACGTGATCCGCGGCCGTGGCCCCCTTCGCGATGCGCTTCAGGGTCACGTCATCGCCGGATTCCGGGCCGATGTAGAGCAGGGAGAGGCCCCGTTCCCGGAGGCGCTTCAATTCCCCTGGCGTCTTCTCCAGCAGGTTCCGCGCGGTGGCGTAGGTGCTCACCCGGCGCAGGCGGGGGAAGGTTCCCGCCAGGGCGGCCAGGATGGGTTCCCACATGCCGAGGTCCATGCCCAGCGGGTCGCCATCGGCCACGAAGACATGCCGCACTTCCTCCGCGAAGCGGGCCCCGGCCTCGGCGATGTCCGCCAGGACCTGATCGAGGGGCCTCACCTGATGGCGTTTGCCCCGATACATCGCACAG
>DPRT01000028.1 GCA_003538615.1 Holophagaceae bacterium
TCCTCGATGAGGTCCTGGACATCCTCCACGCCCACGCTGAGACGCAGCAGGTTGTCGTTGATGCCGAGGCGCTGGCGGTCGGCTTCGGGCACGCTGCCGTGGGTCATGCTGGCGGGATGGCAGACGAGGCTCTCNNTCGAAGCTGACGATGCCGGAGAAACCCTTCATCTGCTGCCTGGCCAGGGCGTGCTGGGGATGGGATTCCAGGCCGGGGTAGTAGACGGCCTTGAGATCCTTGCGTTCCTCCAGCCAGCGGGCGATCTGGAGGGCGCTCTGGTTGTGGCGCTCCATGCGGAGGTGCAGGGTCTTGGTGCCGCGCAGGATGAGCCAGGACTCCATGGGCGAGAGGATGCCGCCGGCGGCCTTCTGGTGGAAGCGCAGGCCCTCGGCGATGTCCTCCCGGTTGGTGATGGCNNCGCTGTGGCCGTTCAGGTATTTCGTTGTGGAGTGGAACACCAGGTCCGCGCCCAGCTCCAGGGGCCGCTGGTTGTAGGGCGTGGCGAAGGTGTTGTCCACGGCCAGCACGGCCTTGGAGCCCATGAGCGTCATGACCTGGCGCACGCCGGGGATGTCCGTGAGCCCCAGCATGGGATTGGTGGGCGTCTCCAGCATCACGAGCTTGGTGTTGGGCCGCAGCGCCGCCTTGAAGGCCGCCAGGTCGCCGGTATCCACCTGGGTGTAGGTGAGGCCGAAGCGGGTCATCACCTTGTCCAGCAGGCGGAAGGTGCCGCCGTAGACGTTGTCGCCCAGCACCACGTGGTCGCCGCTGGAGAGCTGCTCGAAGATGGCCTGCACCGCCGCCATGCCCGAACCGAAGGCCATGCCATGGGCGCCGCCTTCCAGCGCCGCCAGGTTGGCCTCCAGGGCGTCGCGGGTGGGGTTGCGCACGCGGGCGTAGTCGAAGCCCTTGTTCTGGCCGAGGCCCTCCTGCACGTAGGTGCTGGTGAAGTAGACCGGCGTCATGATGGCCCCGTTCGTCGGGTCCGGCGCCTGGCCGGCATGGATGCAGCGGGTGTCGAAACGGCCTTCGGGGTTCATGGGACCATCCTTCGTGAGCCTTCAGTGTGAGGGGGTGCCGCCATGAGGAAAAGCATCGCGTCGGTTTCGATGGTCCTGACCCTTCTGGCTTGCCGGTCCGACAAGCCGGAGGACCAGGTGCGCAGAACCTTCGAGGCCTGCGTGGCCGCCGTGGAAGCCGGGGATGCCGCGGCAGCCGCCGAGCCCCTGGATGCCACCTTCCGGGGGCCGGAGGGCATGGACAAACCGGGTGCGCGCCTGTTCCTCATGGGCCTCCTGCGCCAGGAGAAGATCGGGGTGACCGTGGTCCAGAGCGATGTGGCCGTGAGGGGGGACGAGGCCTTCCAGGACGTCGACCTGATCCTCACGGGCCGCAGCGGCGGTCTCCTGCCCCAGGATGCCTCCCGGCGGGCCTTCAGCCTGCGCTGGCGGAAGACCGGCGGCGGCTGGAAGCTCGTGGCCATCCAGGAACGCTGAGTCAGCCGCCCAGGTATTGCATGAACTCGCTGTGGAGGTCCAGGGGCAGGCGGCAGGCCTGCTCCTCTTCGCTCAGCAGCTGTTCGCAGCGGGGCACGGCCCGCAGCTCGGCGGCCTGGATGCCCCGGCTCCGGGCCAGGCGCAGGGTCTGCATCACCGCATCCATCCACCCCAGCTGGTAGTGCGTGGCCAGCAGCATGGCGTGGGCCCGGGCATTGTCCGGATCGATCTCGATGGCCTGGAGCAGTTGCCGCCGGGTGGTCTCCAGAATGTCCTTCCGGACCTCGGCGCGGCCTGTGGCACCCTCCCCTGCCTGGGCCGTCGGCGGTCGGCCAGGCGCGGGTTTCCGCACGGGGATGGGCGCTTCGGCTGCCAGCGGAACCACCACAGGCTGCACCGCGGGGAGCCCCCAGCGAGGCCCAGGCGAGGTCAATGCCCTCGCAGGGGGGCGCCGCACCGGAACCGCCACGGTGGGACGGTCCTGCTCCCAGCGCCAGGAAGGCTCCTGGGCCGAGCGCAGCGCCGCGGCCAACTCCTCTGCGGACTGGAACCGGCTGGCCGGATCCTTCGCAATGGCGCGGTTCAGGACAGTCTGCACATCGCGGCTGATGTCCCGGCAGACTGCGGGAGGCAGGGGGGGCGGCGTGTCGTGCAGCAGCCGGTAGATCACCGTGCCCGGGCTCGGCCCGTCGAAGGGAGCCTGGCCCACCAGGGCCTCGTAGAGAATCACGCCCACGGCGAAGAGGTCGCTGCGGGCATCGGGGCGCCCGCTCTGGAGATACTCCGGAGCCATGTAGTTCACGGTGCCGAACACCGTGCCCTCGTCCGTGGTGTCGGAGTTGAAGATCTTGGCCACACCGAAGTCCAGCACCTTGGCCTGGAGGAGCTGCCCATCCCAGACCACCCGGATGTTGGAAGGCTTGATGTCCCGGTGCACCACCTGGCTCCGGTGGGCCACGGCCAGGCCATCGCAGACCTGGGCCAGGACTTCGAGGGCGTCCCGGGGAGCGAGGGTGCCCGCCCGGATGAGGGTGCCCAGATCCTCGCCCTTCACCAGCTCCATGGCCAGGTAGAGCACGCCCTGCTCTTCGCCCATCTCATGGATGGTGACGATGTTCGGATGGTTCAGCACACCCGCGGCCCGGGCCTCCCGGGCGAAGCGCTCCCGGGCCTCGGGCCCGGCCACGGCAGAGGTCTGGATGACCTTGATGGCCACCTCGCGGCCAATGATGGGATCCCGGCCCACGTAGACATCGCCCATGCTTCCCTGGGCCAGCAACCGGATGATTTCAAACTTGCCAAGGCGCGTCAGCACAGAACTTCCCAGGCGGTGCGAGGTTGATCATGGGGCGGGGCCGGAGCCCCCGTCCAGGCCTTTATGGGCTGTCCAAATCTAGCAGCCACGCTTCGTCGCGCACGGGAATCCCCAGGGCCTCGGCCTTGGCCAGCTTGGAACCGGCCTTCTCCCCGGCCACCAGCAGCGTGGTCTTGGCGCTGACG